>CAYZSN010000226.1:0-19687 GCA_964481095.1 uncultured Oleiharenicola sp.
GCCCGCATTTCGCCCCCTTGTTCCACAACCCCCACAGGCCGGCGGGCCCGCCCCCCGCCGGGGCTCGGGGCCCCCGCGACGAGGAGCCCTACACCCGCTGGGCCTGGCACAACCGCCTCACGCCCGCGCTCGACCGCTTCCTCGCCGCCGAAGCCGCCGCGCTGGCCCCGCGCGGGCCGAAGATCAGCATCGTCGTGCCGGCGTACAACACGCCCGAGAAATACCTGCGCGAACTGCTCGACTCCGTCCGCGGCCAGTTCTACCCGCATTGGGAGCTCTGCCTCGCCGACGACGCCTCGCCCCAGCCGCACGTCCGCCGCATCCTTGAGGAGGCCGCCAGGACCGACCCGCGCATCCGGCCGGTCTTTCGGGCGGAGAACGGCCACATCTCGCGCGCGACCAACTCCGCCCTCGACGCCGCCACGGGCGAATACGTCGCCTTCCTCGACCACGACGACGTCCTGCCGCGCGACGCGCTGCTCCACGTCGCCGCCGCGATCGTGGCGCAGCCCGAGGCGGGCATGCTCTACACCGACGAGGACAAGATCGACGACACCGGCCGCCGCTTCGACCCGCAGTTCAAGGGCGCGTGGAGCCCGGAGATGGCGATCACGCACAACTACACGCACCACCTGACCGTGATGCGCCGCGACCTCGTCGAGGCCGCCGGCCGCCTGCGGCCCGACTTCACCGGCGCGCAGGACATCGACCTCATCCTCCGCGTGGTCGAGAAGCTCGCCGGCCGCCCCGTCGTGCACGTGCCGCACATCGGCTACCACTGGCGCGCGCACGCCGAGAGCACCGCGTCGCGCGGCGACCAGAAGGGCTACCTGTTCGACGCCGCCCGCCGCGGCATCGCCGAGGCCGTCGCCCGCCGCGGGCTCCGCGCCGAGGTCGTGCTGCCGCCGATGATGAAGGAGTACGCGCTGTGCCTCCACCAGCTGAAGTGGGACCCGGCGCTGCTGCGCGAGAACCCCGTCACGATCGTCATTCCGACGAAGAACCGCGCCGACCTGCTCGCGCGCTGCCTCGACTCGCTCGCCCGCACCACGCCACGCGAATCCGTGCAGGTCGTGGTTGTGGACGACAACTCCACCGAGCCCGCCACGCTCGAACTGCTCGCCGGCCTGCCCGCCCGCGCCGACCTGCGCGCCGAGGTGGTGCGGGCCCCGGCCGCGGCCCACGGCTTCGATTACTCGCGCCTCGTCAACCTCGGCTCCGCCCGCGCCACGACGCCGCTCCTGCTGCACCTCAACAACGACGTCGAGGCGCTGCAGCCCGGCTGGCTCGAGGACCTGGTCGGCTGGACCACCGTGCCGGGCGTCGGCGTGGTCGGCGCGCGCCTCCTGTTTCCCGACGGCACGATCAACCACGGCGGCATCAGCCTCAGCCGCCAGGACAGCCTGCCGCACGTGCTCTTCGAGCGCTCGGTCCCGGAGGACCTCGGCTACCTCTTCCTGCCACACGCCGCGCGCAACGTCGTCGCCGTCACGGGCGCGTGCCTGCTCACGCGCACCGACCTCTACCGCCGCCTCGGCGGCTTCGACGAGGGCAAGTTCCGCGTCGCGTACAACGACGTCGACTATTGCCTGCGCGCCGGGGACGCCGGTTTCCGGACGGTCGTGTCGCCGCAGGCGGTCCTCCAGCACGTCGGCAGCGCCAGCCGCGGCCCCAGCTACACCGAGCGGGAGCACGTGGCTTTCGTCGCCACGCACGGGCACCGCACCGACCCCTATCACAGCGAAGTGATGAGCTTCCCGCCGAACGCGCTGGAGCTGAACCCGTACCTCCACCGGCAGGCGCAGCTCGCGCGGCCCTTCCGGATCCTCGTGGTCACCCACAACCTCAACTTCGAGGGCGCCCCCATCTTCGCGTTCGAATACGCCCGCTACCTCGCCGAGCAGCCCGGCGTGCAGGTCACGGTGGCCGCGCCCGCCGACGGCCCCCTGCGCGCCAAATTCGAGGCGGCCGGCCTCCGCGTCGTCATCCTCGACGCCGCGCACTTCATGCGCATCGAGTCGGCTTCGGCCTTTGCCGCCGCGCTCCAGCGGCTCGCCGCCAGCCGCGGCTGGGACGAGTTCGACCTGATCTCCGCCAACACCGTCCTCACCTACTGGGCCGTGCACCTGGCGAAGGCGCTCGGCAAACCCTCCGTGCTCTACATCCACGAGAGCAATACGGTGAAGAAGCTCCTGCAGGTCGCGGAGCTCCCCGCCGCGATGACGCCGCTGGTCGAGGAGGCGATCCAGGAGGCCACCCGCGTCGTCTTCACCGCCCGCGCCACCCGCGCGATCTTCGAGGAGCTGAACGTCAACGACAACTTCCGGACCCTCGCGAGCTGGATCGACCTCGAGCGCATCGAGCGCTTCGCGGCGGAGCACGACAAGGCCGCGCTCCGGCGCAAGCACGGGCTCAGCCCCGACGCCGTGCTGGTCGTGAACATCGGCTCGGTCTGCGAGCGCAAGGGCCAGCACATCTTCATCCGTGCCATCGACCAGCTCCGCAAGCAGCACGCCGCGCGCTACGCCGGGCGGAAGCCCGTCGAGTTCCTCATCGTTGGCGGCCGCGCCGGCATTTACCTCGAATCGATCCAGCAGGATCTCGAGCTGCTCGGGCTGCGCGACGCCATCCGCATCGTCGACGAGACGCCCGACATCTACGACTTCTACCGGCTCGCCGACGTGCTCGTCTGCACGAGCTTCGAGGAATCATTCCCGCGCGTGCTGCTCGAGGCGATGGCGTTCCGCCTCCCGATCGTCAGCACCGACGTCAACGGCATCCCCGAGATGCTCGTGGCCAACGACGAGGCCTACCTCGTGCCGGCCGGCGACCCCTTCAAGCTGGCCGAGGCCCTGCGCAAGGTGCTGGACGACCTTTTCGCCGGCCACACCCAGATGACCGCCCTGGCGTACGCCCACGCCGCCCGGGAATTCCGCAAGGACCGCGCGCTGCCGCGTCATCTCGCCGTGACGCGCGAGGCCTTTTTGAGCTAACTGGCCGCATGCCGCCCCCCGACTGGAAATCCGCCATCGAGGTTTTTCCCGCCGGGTGGGCCTGCCCGGCCGAGCCGTTCTGGGTCGCCGGCTGGGTCACCTCGCCGGTCCTCGTGCCGGTGGACATGCGCGCGACGTTCGGCGGCCGCGTGTTCCTCGGGCTCTGCGGCCTGCCGCGCGCCGACAAGGAAACCGACTCCCGCGGCCGGGCCGGCCCGCCCCACGCCGGCTTCTGCTTCCTGCTGCAGCCGGTCGCCGGCGCGAGGGCAATCCGGATCGAGGTCTGCGACCAGCACGGCCGGTGGACCGAGATCTTCCACATCGCCGTCACCTCCGCGGCGACGAAGCCCAATCCGGCGCCCGCCGCACCGGGCCCGCGCGCCCTGCTCCGCCTCCTGCAGGCGCACCAGGCCCGGCCGACCCAATCGCTGGGCGCCCTCGCCCGCGAGGTCCTCGCCGCCGAGGACGCCACGCCGCTCGACGTGCTGCCGAGCCCGCCGTTCCACGGCGCGCTCGAGGAGATGACCGACACCGCGCCGGTCCAGTACCACCGGCTGCTTGTCACCGGCTGGCTCGCCCACCGCACGCAACGCATCACCCGGCTCACTGCGTTCCTCGACACCGCCGCCGGGAACCCGCTCGTGCACGGCCTGTCGCGCCCCGACGCCGTCACGCTGGGCGTCGGCCTCGTCGACGGCGAAAAATCCCGCTTCGCCGGCCACCTTCCTGTGCCGGCTTCGGTGCCGCGCCCGCTCGCGCTGCGCATCTTCGCGGAGCTCGAGGACGGCAAGGCCGAGCTGGTCTTCACGAAGCGCTTCCGCCCGGTGGTCATCAGCGGCGCCGATTCCGACCTGCCGCCCTATTCGCCGTGGACCTTCGCCCGTGCAGCGTGGGCCCTGAAACAGGCCGGCTGGGCCGACGCGTGGCCGAAGGGCACCTTCTGGCCGGTTGTGCAGGCCGCGCGCCGCGAGTACGAGGCCGCCGCGCCGCGCCCGCTGGCGCCGGTCCCGACGCCGGCCGAGGCCGCGCCGGTCACGCGCCCGCTGCATGTCACGGTCGTCACGCACAACCTCAACCTCGAGGGCGCGCCGCTTATCGCCTTTGAATACGCCCGTTACCTCGCCAGCCAGCCGGGCTGGCGCGTGCGCGTGCTCTCGCCGCACGACGGCCCGCTCCGCGCGCAGTTCGAGGCCGCCGGCCTGCCGGTCGAGGTCGTCGACCTGAAACCCGTGCTGACCGCCGGCTCGGTCGAGGAATTTCACCGCCGGCTCAAGGCCGTCGGCGACGTGCTGCGTTTCGGCGACACCGACCTCGTCGCCGCCAACACGATGGTGTCGTTCTGGGCCGTCCTGCTGGCGCACGGCCTGCGCCAGCCGTCGATCCTCTACACGCACGAAAGCGTCAGCGTGCGCCGCTATTTCGCGCCGTACCTGCCGCCGGTGCTCATCCCCGAGGCCGAGAGGGCGTTCGCCTGCGCGACCCGCGTGGTCTTCTCCGCCGCCGCTTCGCAGCAGGTCCACGGCCGCGCCGCGCGCCACGACCACTTCCGCGTCATTCCGGGCTGGATTGACGTCGCCCGCATCCGGGCCTACGCCGCCGCCAACTCGCGCGCCGCGCTGCGGCGCACGCTCGGCCTGCCGGCCGACGCCGTCATCTTCGTCAATGTCGGCTCGGTCTCGGTGCGCAAGGGCCAGCGCGATTACATCGACGCGGCGACCGCGCTCCTGGCCGTGCGTTCCGCCGGCGATCCCGAACTGGTTTTCCTGATGGTCGGCGCCAGCCGCGGACCGGACCCCTACGTCGACTTCCTGCGCAGCACGATCAGCGCCCGCGGCCTCGCCGGCGTGCGCATCGTCGAGCAGGTGGCGGATTCCTACGCCTACTACCGGGCGGCCGATATCTTTGTCTGCTCCAGCCTCGAGGAGGCCTTCCCGCGCGTGCTGATGGAGGCCGCGGTTTTCGGGCTCCCCATTGTCTCCACGAACGTGAACGGCATTCCGGAAATGCTCGGGCCCGCGGACGCCTGGCTCGTACCGCCGGGCGACGCGCCCGGGCTGGCCCAAGCCATGGGCGAAGCGCTCGCGGCGCACCGGGCGGGCGACCGCACCCGCGCCGACCGCGCACAGCACGCCGTGACCGCCCGCTTCGACGCCGCCGGGCTGCTCCCGCGGCACCTCGCGACGGTTTGCGCCGTGGCCGAACTTCCTGTTGCCTGAACCCGGACATGCACGAGACCGCCACGAATTTCTCCAGCATCGAGTCGCCGCGCACGCTCGGCGCGGGCTGGCACCCCGTGCGCGGCTGGCTCGTGGCCAAGCCCGGCCACCACTTCGTCGATGTGCGCGCGCGGGTTGGCGGCCGCGAGTTCCCTGGCGTGTACGGTTTTCCGCGCACCGACCTCGCCGACTACTTCAAGGCCGGGCGCCCGTGGCTGCCGGCGGAGTTCATCATCCAGATCGAGTTCGCGCCCGGCCCCGCCGCGGTGCAGCTCGAGGCGCTCGACCTCGCGGGCGCGTGGCAGGCGGTGCAGGCCTACGCCTTCGAGATCCGGCCGGCCGCCACCCGGCCGCCCGCGCCGGCGCACGATCCGCTCACCGCAATCGAGTTCGGCCGCGCCGCACGCCTGTCCTTTCTCCAGGGCACGACGATCCTGCCGCCGTGGCCGCGCATGATCCGCGTGGGCCACGCGCCCTTCCACGGCTACCTCGCCCAGCCGCAGGCGCTCGGCCGCGCGCTGTACGGCCGGCTGCAGGTCCTGGGCTGGCTTTTCCACGAGAACCAGCCGATCAAGAGGGCGTTCGCGACCACGGACCTCCTCACCCTCCAGCCGCTCGAGTTCGGCGGGGACTTTCCCGAGGTGGCCGCGCGCTACGCCGGCCGGCCGAACGCCGGAAACTGCCGCTTCCAGGGCATGGTCGATGTCTCCGCGCGGCTGCCCGCCCCGGCGACGGTCCGCATTTTCGCGGAGCTGCCCGACGGCAGCATGCATCTCGGCCTCGCCGCGCGCTGCCGGCCCATTGGCACCGAGGAGCTCAAGCTCGCCTGGCCGGCCTTCGCGCCCGGCAGCTTCGCCCGGCACTGGCGCGCGCTGCGCCGCACCTGGCAGGACCAAGGCGTGCCGCTCGCCACCGGGCCGAAGCTTTGGCGCGAGTTCTGGTCCTCCCTGCGCGAATACCGCGCGTTCGCCGCGCCCCCCGCGACGCCCGAAACCGCGGCCCGGCCGCCGCCGGCCGCCGCCGCCGGCCCGCTGCGCCTGGTCCTGGTCACGCACAACCTGAATCGCGAGGGCGCGCCGCTGCTGCTGGTCGAATACGCCGCGCACCTGCGCTCGACCGGCGCGGAAATCACCGTGCTGGCCGGTCAGGACGGGCCGCTGCGGGAACTTTTCGAACAGCGTGGCGCGGCCGTGCGCATCGTCGCCGTGGCCCTGACCGAAGCCTCGTCCCCCCGCGCGCTGGAGGCGGAGCTGCGCCGGCTGGCCGCCACGCTCGATTGGGCCCGCATCGACCTCGTGGTCGCCAACACCGTAATGAGCTTCTGGGGCGTGCTGCTCGCCAGGCACGCGGCGCGCCCTTCCCTGCTCTATATCCACGAGAGCAACCCGCCCGCGCTGTTCTTCCAGCGCACCACGCCGGCGCTGCTGCCTGCGGCCCGTGCGGCGCTGCGCGGCGCCACCGCCGTCAGTTTCAACACGCCGGCGACGCAGGCCTACTACGCCGGCCTCGGCTCCGGGCAGAACTTCCACCTCAATCCCGCGTGGATCGACCTGGCCGCGCTCGACGCCTTCCGGGCGGCCCATCCGCGCGCGGCGCTGCGCGCGCAGCTCGGCCTCCGCG
Source organism: uncultured Oleiharenicola sp. (assembly GCA_964481095.1). Taxonomy (GTDB): domain Bacteria; phylum Verrucomicrobiota; class Verrucomicrobiia; order Opitutales; family Opitutaceae; genus Lacunisphaera. Next base: position 6,830 of record CAYZSN010000226.1, read on the forward strand.
ACGACGAACTGCTCGTCGCCAACATTGGCACGGTCTGCGAGCGCAAGGGCCAGCATGATTTCCTCCGCGCGAGCGAATGGCTGGCGCGCCTCGACCCCGCGCTGGCGGCGCGCTGCCGCTTCGTCATGGTCGGCGGGCGCGACACGCCCTACGACCGCGAGCTGGCCAGGGATCTCGCCGCGCTGGGCCGCCCGAACGTGCAGGTGATCGCCGACACCCGGCAGCCGTTCGACTGGTTCGGCGCCGCCGACGTGTTCGTCTGCACGAGCTACGAGGAATCCTTCCCCCGCGTGGTGCTGGAAGCGGCGGGTTTCGGCCTGCCGATTGTCAGCACCAACGTGCACGGCATTCCCTACCTCCTGCGCGACGGTGTCGACGCGACCCTGCTGCCGCCCGGCGACATCGCGGCGCTGGCCGGCGCGCTGCGCCGCATGCTGGGCGACCTGCCCGCGGCCCGCGCCCTCGGCGCGTCCGCCCGCGGCCGCGCGGAGGAGTTCGCCGCGCGCCTCCTGCTGCCCCGCCACGCGGCCTTCGCGGCCGCCCTGGCGCGGACCCGCGCCTGAGATGCACGAATTCCCGGCCGGCTGCCCCAATCCCGAAGCCCCCGGCGGGCGCGACGCTGGCCCCGGGCGGGCCCTCGCCTGCGAGCTTGCCGCCGGTGGCCGCTGACCCCACGTTTCCCGGTTCGCGCTGATGAACGAGAACGACGCCTACATTTTCGACGTGGAAACCCCGACCAGCTGGGTATTTCCGCGCGGCCAGACCTGGGTCGCCGGCTGGTTCCTGTCGAAAACCTCGGCCCGTTACCTCGACATGCGCCTGTGGATCGACGGCCGCGTGTTCTACGGCATCTTCGGCCAGGCGCGGCCCGACATTGAGCTGAAGCACCGCGGCCATGCCGGCCTGCCCCACGCGGGCTTCTCGTTCCTCGTCGAACCCCACCGCGGCGCGAAGCTGCTCCGCCTCGAGATCCTGGACCACGGCCATCGCTGGGTGGAAATCTGGCGCCAGCCCGTCAAGGCCCCGCAGGGCCGCGCGCAGCGCCGTCCGCTGCTGGACCCGCGGCAAATCCCCGACGTCATCGCCACGCTGCTCAAGGCGCGCCGCGCCGACCCGGCCGCCGACCTGGCCCCGCTCGCGCAGACACTCGCGGTCGAGGCCTCCGCCGAGGTGCTCAACGTCCACCCGTCGCCACCGTTCTGGGGCATGCTCGAGGAGCCGTCGCACCTCGGCCACTCGCAGTTCGGCATGCTCGTGACCACCGGCTGGATCATCCACGAGAAGCTCCGCATCACGCGCCTCGTCGGCAGCATGGATGCGCTGGTCGAGAACGACATCCTCCACGGCCAGCCGCGGCAGGACGCGGTCAAGCTCTTCCCGCAGCACCCGCAGGCGGCGCACTCCCAGTTCTTCGGCCTCGTCAATCTCAACGACAACCTGCCCAACCCCGCGGCGTTCCGCGTCTACGCCGAGCTCGAGGACGGCACGCGCCAGCTGGTTTTCCACCGCCGTTTCCGCCAGATGAGCTGCAATCGCAAGGAGCAGCCGTTCCCGGAATTCCACCTCGCGACCTACGGGGAGGCCGTGCGCCTCCTGCGCGCCGCCTGCCGCGGGCAGCGCATCCGCCTTGGGGACTTCGGCGGCTTCTGGCGTGCCGCCTGGTCCGCCTACCTCGAGTACAGCCAGAAGGCGCAGCGCCACCTGCCGCACCTCACCGCCGAGCCCTACCAGCGCTGGATCGAGAACAACCGCCTCGCCCCGGCGCTGCTCGCCGCCATGCGGCGGAGCGTCGCGCAGCTCGGCCCCCAGGGCCCGAAGCTCGCGCTGCTCGTCGACCTGCGCGGGACCAATGCGCTCCAGCTGCGCGAGCTCGCCGATTCGCTCAAGGCGCAGCTTTACCCGCGCTGGGAATTGTGGTTCATCGTCCCGCACAAGGCGTCGCCGGTGCTCGACTGGATGACGCGCCACCTGTGCGGCCCCGACAAGCGCTTTCAGCGCCGCCGCATCAAGCGCGGCTCGAAGTATGCCAGCGGCCTCAACGCCGCGGTGGCGGGCAGTGACGCCACCCACTTCGCCGTCATTCCGGGCCACGCCCGCCTCTCGCCCGACGCACTGCTGCACTTCGCCGAGGCCCTGGCCGCCAACCCGCAGCTCAAGCTGCTCTACAGCGACGAGGACCGCATGGAGGACGACGGCTCCCGCCACACGCCGGCGATGAAGGGCGAGTGGAACCCCGAGCTCGCGCTCTCCGGCCTGTTCCCCGGCCAGCTCGCGTTCCACGCGAAGGCGGCGGTCGCGCCCGACCCGCTCTTCCGGGACGACTATTCCGAGGTGCCCGCCTACGACCTGCTGCTGCGGCTCGCCGACCGGCTCGCGCCCGCCGAGGTGAAGCACCTGCCGTTCGTGCCCTACCCCGCGCGCGCCTCCGTGCCGCTGGAGCTCTACCTCGCGCACCCGTCGATCGAGCAGGCCCGCAAGGCGCTGAACGAGGATCTCGTCCGCCGCCAGTGGCCGGCCGAGGCGTTCCTGCCGCCCGCCGCGCACTGGAATCGCCGCCGGCTCCACCAGCCGCACTGGTCGCGCGAGCTGCTGGCGAAAAATCCCGTCACCATCGTCATCCCGACGCGGGACAAGCTGCACCTCCTCGAGGAATGCGTGGAGCTGCTCGGCGAGACGGTCGACTGGCGCCATGTGAAGCTGGTCATCGTCGACGACGGCTCGCGCGACACCGACATGCGCCATTATCTCGAGACGATCCAGAAGCGCACCGACCTGAGCTGCCGCGTGGTGAGCCCGGCCAACCCCGCGGCGCCGTTCAACTACTCGCACCTGATGAACCTGGCGCTGCCGCTCGTCGACACGCCGCTCATCCTCCACCTCAACAACGACGTCAACGCGCTCGAGCCCGGTTGGCTCGAGGACATGGTCGGCTGGATCACGCGGCCCGGCGTCGGCGCCGTCGGCGCCAAACTCATTTATCCCGACCGCTCGCTCAACCACGTCGGCGTCATCATCGGCCCGCACGGCGGCCTGGCCGACACGCCCTTCGCGAAGCAGCAGGAGCGCGACGTGCCCGAGCTCGAGTGGCACGCGGCCGCGCGCGACGTGTCCGCCGTCATCGGCGGCTGCCTGCTGACGCGCACCGACCTCTACCGGCGGCTCGGCGGCTTCAACGAGACGGAGTTCGGCGTCGCCTACAACGACGTCGACTACTGCCTGCGCCTCCTCGCAGCCGGCCACCGGATCGTGCAGTCGCCGCAGGCCAAGCTCATGCACTGGGGCAGCGCGACGCGCGGGGTCACGTACGACGAGGCCGAGCACGTCGCCTTCCTCGGCGCCCACCCCGGCTTCCACGACCCGCAGGTCAGCGCCGCGCTCCAGCTCGTCGACGGCCGGCTCCAGCCCAAGCCCACCCACTACGCCCACGCCGCTCGCGCCGGGCGGCTCCGCGTGCTGCTGATCACGCACAACCTCAACCTCGAGGGCGCGCCGCTCTTCCTGCTCGAATACGCCGAGTGGCTGGTCCGCCAGGCCGGCTTCGGCCTCGAGGTGCTCAGCTGCGCCGACGGCCCGCTGCGCGACAATTACGAGAAACTCGGCGCGAAGATCACGCTGATGGACCGCCACCGGATCTTCAACGTGCACAGCCGGCCCGAGTACGACGCCCGCCTCGCCGAGCTGCTGACCACGCTCGACCTGGCGCACATCGACCTCGTCGTCTGCAACACGCTGATGAGCTTCTGGGGCGTCCACCTGGCGCGCCTCGCCGGCAAGCCGTCGCTGCTCTACGTCCACGAGAGCACCTCGATCTACCGCTTCTTCCAGAAGGCGTTCCCGCTGCACCTGCACCCCGTCGTCGAGGAGGCGCTGGCCACGGCGACCCGCGCGCTCTTCCTCTGCACGGCGACGGAGAACTACTACAAGGACCACGACCAGCGCGGGAACTTCCGCATCGTGCCGAGCTGGATCCGCCTCGACGCGATCAAGCGGTTCGAGGCCGGCCACACCCGCGCCGCCCTCCGCCGCAAGTACGGCTACGGCGACGACGAGGTCATCATCGCCAACATCGGCACCGTGTGCGAACGCAAGGGCCAGCACACCTTCATCCGCGCGGTGCGGATCCTGCAGGACCTGCTGCCGAAGGACCGGCAGTACCGCTACCTCCTCGTCGGCGGCCGCGCCGGCGTCTACCTCGACCTGCTGCAGGCCGACATCAAGGACCTCGGGGTGCGCAACCTGGACATCATCACCGAAACCCGCGACGCCTACGATTTCTTCCGCCTGGCCGACCTGTTCGTGTGCTCGAGCTTCGAGGAGTCCTTCCCCCGCGTCGTGCTCGAGGCGATGGCTTTTCGCGTGCCGATTGTCAGCACGGACGTGCACGGCATCCCCGACATGGTGAAGGACCGCGCCGAGGCGTGGCTGGTGAAGCCGGGCGACCACCTCGCGCTCGCGCGCCTGATCAAGACCTGCCTCGACAAGGAACGCAGCGGAAAGTCGTTCGCGCCCACGGCGTACTCCAAGGTCCTGCGCTACTACAGCTACGAACGCGTGCTGCCCTTCCACGTCAGCCTCGCCCGCGAGGCCGTGCTGGGCCACGATTTCGCCACCCCGCCCCCGGCGGCGGGCTGATCCATGGCGGACGTCGCACCCGCTCCGGGCCGGCCCCGGCCGCTCGAGACCTGGCTCATCGTCACGGTCTTCATCCTCGCCTTGGGCTTCAACGGCTGGGCCGCCGCCGTGGGCTGGTGGCATGCCAACCTGCCCGGCCATGAGTTCCGCCAGACCCAGACCGCGATCTCGGCCTACTTCATCCAGCAGGAGCGCAACTTCTCCCTCGCCTACCCGACGCCGATCCTCGGCAAACCGTGGTCGATCCCGTTCGAGTTTCCCCTGTACCAATGGACCGTCGTCGCCGTCAGCGACGCCACCGGCCTGCCGGTCACCCAGGCCGGCCGGCTGGTGAGCACCGCCTGCTTTCTCCTGCTGCTGCCGGCGCTGTACCTGCTGTTGCGCCGGCTGGCCCTTGCCCCGGCGCACTGCCTCGTGGCGCTGAGCTTTGTCGTCCTGTGCCCGCTCTATCTCTTCTACGAGCGCGCCGTCCTGATCGAGACGATGGCCCTGATGTTCGGCTGCTGGTACGCCGCGCTGCTGCCGCTCGTGCTCGAGCGGCGGTGCCTCGGGTGGGTGCTGCTGGTCAATGCCGCCGGCGCGGGCGCCGGCTTGGTGAAGGTGACGACATTCATGATCTTCCTCCCACCGGCCTTTATCTGGTGCGTGTACCAGCTCTGGCTGGCCCGGCCGCGGGGCGGCGACTGGCGGCCATTGCTCCGCACCGTGGGCTGGCTGGCCGCGGCGCACGCCGGCGGGTTCGCCGCCACGGTGTGGTGGGTGCACTGCGCCGACGCCATCAAGTCGCTCAACTTTTCCGCCCGCGACCTGCAATCGGCCAGCATGACCGCCTGGAACTTCGGCACCGGGCGCCGCCTCGATCCCGAGCTGTGGGGCCGCATCCGCACCATCGTCCTGCAGGAAATCACGCCCCCCGCGGTGCTCGCCGCCGCGGCGGTCGCGGCCCTGGCCTTCGGGCGGCGCCACTGGGCCGCGCTCGGCGGGCTGCTGGCGCTGTGGGGCGGCGTGTTCCTCACGTTTCCCCTCCTCTATGCGCTGCATGACTACTACCATGTCGCCGCCGCGTTCCTGCCCATGCTCGCGGTCGGTCTGGCCGCCGCCGCCTTGTTCCAGCGCGCGGGGCTGCCGCGCGTGGGCCGCTTTGCGGTGTGGCTGCTCCTGCTTTCGTGCCAGGCCATCACCTTCCTGGATTTCCACTATCCGCAGTATCGCGACGCCGGCAGTGGCGGCGGCCTGGCCGAGGCCCTGAAAATGGTGCTGCGCCGCGACGAAGTGATCGTCGTGGCCGGCGACGACTGGAGCTCGATCTTCCCGTATTTCGCCGGGCACCGCGCGCTCATGATCCGCAGCGGCAAGGAAAACGAGCCCGCCTTCCTCCACCGGGCCTTCGCCGACCTGCGCGGCGAGGATGTCGGCGCGCTGGTGCTGTTCGAGGACCAGGCGGAAAACGAATCCCTCCTCCGCCTCGCGCGGGAATCCTTCGACCTCGGGCCGGTGCCGCTGCTCCGCTGGCGGCACGGCGGGCGGCGCGCGGTGGCCTATTTCCCGCGCTCCATCCAGCCGGACGTCCTCGTCGAGCTCGGTCGCACGAACGGCTTCGCCAACCTGCAGGTCAATCCGGCGGCGCTGCCGGTCGCCAGCCCGCTTGAACACCGGTCCCTCGCCTACGCCTCGTTGCTCCGGCGCCACCAGCATCTCTTCTCCTTCATGCACCCGCGGCCGGCCCGGTTCTACGCCGACTTCCGCCCGGAACTCTGGAACATCGAGGAACCCGGCCGCGAGCGGATCTCCGCCAGCCCTTCCACCAAGCTCTGGTTCACCCTGCCGCCCGGCCGCCACCGCCTGCGCACCAACCTCGACATCGTGGCCGGCGCGTGGGAAGGCGTGAAACCCGCCGACGCCAGCGACGGCGTGGGCGTGGTCGCGCGGGCGTGGTTCTCGGAGGACCGCCACGAAGTCCTGCGCGAGCGCCACGTGAACCCCGCGGCCAACCCCGGCGACCGCGGCGTGCAGGTCATCGACTGGGAGCTGGACCTGCCCCCCGGCGCCGAGCTGCAGTTCGAGGTGAATGCGGGGCCGGCCAACAACGGCGCCCGCGATTGGGTCTCGCTCGGGCCGCTCACCATTGACTAACCCTTCCGTGATGTCCGCGAATCCCGCCCCGCTTTCCGCCCCTGTCCGCATCGTGGTCATTGCGCTGTTCCTGGCCGCCCTGGCCTTCAACGCCTGGGGCGTCTCCGTCGGCTGGAAAAACGTCAACCTGCCCGGCCACGAGTTCCGCCAGACCCAGACGGGCATCTCGGCGCTGTTCATCCAGCGCGAGGGCAACTTCTCGCTGGCCTATCCCACGCCGGTCCTCGGCAAGCCGTGGTCGATCCCGTTCGAGTTTCCCCTCTACCAGTGGACGGTGGTGGTCGTCAGCAACACGCTCCACCTCCCGCTCGTCGAGGCGGCGCGCGCCGTGAGCGCCGCGTGCTTCTACGGCTTTCTCGCCGGCCTGGCCGTCCTGCTGCGGCGGCTCGGGCTGGGCTGGCCGCAGCTGGCGCTCACCCTCAGCCTGGTCCTCACGTGCCCGCTCTATATTTTCTACGCCCGGGCCTTCCTGATCGAGACGATGGCGCTGATGTTCGGCATGTGGTACCTGGCGGCGCTGCATGAGGCGGTGGCGCGCCGCAGCGTCGCCTGGCTGGCGGTGGCGGCGCTCGCGGGCGCGGGCGCCGGCCTGGTCAAGGTCACGACCTTCATCGTCTGCCTCGTACCCGCCTTTGTCTGGTGCGTGACGTGGCTGTGGCAGGCGCGATCCGTCCCCGGCGGGCTGGCGCGCACGTTCGCCTGGCTCGCCGCCCTGCATGCCGGGCCGTTCGCCGCGACGGTATGGTGGGTGAAATACGCCGATGCCGTGAAGGCGCTCAATCCCAGCGGCGCCTCGCTGACCTCCGGCGGGCTGGCGGCCTTCAACTTCGGCTATGGCCGTCATTTCGACCCGGAGATCTGGCATGCCTGGTACGTGAACATCACCACCACCATCGGCGGCGCGCCACTTCTGGTGGGCGCCATTGTCCTCGCCACGCTCGCCGGCCGCTGGCGCCGGCATGCCTGCGCTGCGCTCGGGGTCTTCGTCGCCTCCCAGCTGGTGTTCCCCGTCCTGTATGCCTTCCACAGCTACTACTATGTCGCCAGTGCGTTCACCCTGTTTGTTGGGCTGGGTTTCGCGCTCTGCGGCCTGCTGGAGCAGCGCGTGCCGCGCGCGGTGACGCTGGCGGTGTGGCTGCTCGTGCTCGGCGCGCAGGTTCATTTCTACCTGGTGAAACTTTATCCCTCGCAGCGCGCCGCGGGCAACGGCGGCGGACTGGCCACGGCCCTGCGCGCGCTCACCGCCCCGGACGAGGTCCTGCTCATCGCCGGCAACGACTGGAGCTCGATCGTCCCCTATTATGCCGAGCGCCGGGCCCTGATGATCCGGGCGGACCTGACCCGCCGGCCCGAGTACCTCGAAAAGGCCTTTGCCGCGATGGACGGGACGCCGGTTGCCGGCCTGGTCCTGATGGGACCGGAGCGCCAGAATCAGGAACTGTTGCAGGCCATCTTGCCCCGCTTCGACCTGGATCCGCGCCCGGTATTCACCTGGCAGCATGGCGAAGAGGCGGCCACCGCGTACTTCAGCCGCCAGTTGCGCCCGTACGTGCACACGCTGCTCGCCCATCAAAAATTTTATGAGGTCACCGCCGTCCCGCCCGAACCCAACGAACCCAATCCCCTGATTGGCCAGCCGTACCCGTACGCGAAGCTGTTGCCCCAGCTGCAGAGGCTTTTCCGCGTCATGAACCCACGGCCGGCGCGGTTCCTCTCCACCTTCGGGCCCGAGCTGTGGAACGACGACAAACCCGGGCTCGAGCGCTATGCCGCCCACCCCGACACCAAGCTCTGGTTCGCGCTGCCCGCGGGTCCACACCGCCTCCAGACCGATATCGAGATCGAGGCCGCTTCATGGCAGAACGTCCCGGTCCCCGATGCCAGCGACGGCGTCGAGCTCACGGCCGACGCGGTCTGGCCGGATGGCCGACGCGAGCGCCTGCAGGCCCGTTATCTTTATCCCCGCATCCGCCCCGGGGACCGCGGTCGCCAGCCGGTCGACTGGAGCTTCACGCTGCCGACCGGCGCCGAGTTGGAGCTGGCGGTCAACCCGGGTCCGAACGGCAACGGCGCCCGCGACTGGGTGACCCTCGGTTACATCACGATCAAGTAGCCCGTGGCAAATATCTTGCCTGCCCGCCGGCGGAATAACGAAAATCCTCCGGCCCTCCGCCTCCACCCTGCCCCATGATTTCCGCCTCCGGCAGCCTTCCTTCCCCGGCCCCTCGCGCGTGGCCCTGGTGGCTGGGCCAGGCGGTGCTCTATGTGCTGCTGGCCGCAAGCATCTTCCGCCTGCCGGTCGCGCCGGAGATCGGGCTGGACGCCTCATGGCAGATGATCCTCGCCTATGCGGCCGAGCACGGGCTCCAGCACGGCCCCGAAATCATCTTCACCTACGGTCCCCTCGGCCACCTGATGACGGGGACCTACACCGGCTCGGGCCTGACATTGCACCTGGCCTGGCAGGCCGTCAGCGCGGCGCTGATTGCGGCGGGACTTTACTCCTTCGGCCGCCAGCTGCCGGGCTGGCGCCAGGCGGCGTACTACGTGTTCCTGCTCTGGTTCGGCATGATGTATGTCGACGCGATGCAGATGTGCATCATCACGATCTTCGGGGCGATGCTGCTGCAGCCCTCCCCGCGCCCGGGGCTGCGGCTCACCGGCATCGTCGGGTTCTTCGCGATCCTGTCGCTGATCAAGTTCACCCACCTCATGGTCTGCAGCGTGCTCGTCGCCCTGCTCGCGGCCTACTTCGCCTCGCTCCGCCGCTACCGGACGGCGGCGCAGCTCCTCGGCGTGTTCGCTGGCGTGTTCCTCGGCGGCTGGCTGCTCTGCGGCCAGGCCCTCGGCCACCTCCCGGCCTATTTCTACTACAGCCTGCAGCTCAGCCTCGGCTACAGCGGCGCGATGGGGGTCTACGAAAGCGGCGGCACGCTCGCGCTCGGGCTGGCGGCCGCGGCCGCCGCCGCGGGTTACCTCGCGGTCTATTTCTTCACGGCTTCCGACCGCCGCCGGGCCGGCGTGCTGGTGCTCATGATCAGCGCGTCGCTGTTCATGAACTGGAAGCACGGCTTCACCCGCGCCGACGGCCACGTGCTGGCGCACTTCGTCAGCGTCCTCGTCCTCGCGGGCACCTATCCCGCGCTGACCCTCGACGAACGCCGGTGGGAGGGGCTGAAGAACGGCCTGCTCGCGACCATCGCGGTCGTGTGCCTGGCCGGCATCCAGGGGGTTTCCGGCTCGAGCACGTCCGAGGCGCCGGCCTTCTGGAACGACCGCCTGCGCGGGCTCGGCGCCGCCCTGCTGGACCTGCCGCGCTATCGCGCCGGGCTGGACACCGCCATGGCCGACACCGCGCGCGGCGTGGCGCGGCCGGGCCTCAAGGGCTACATCGCCGGCGAGACCGTCGACCACCTCGGCAGCGACCAGTCCATCACGATCCTGAACGGCCTCAACTACGTGCCCCGGCCCGCGCTGCAGGGCTACACCACGTACACGCCGGCGCTGAACCGCCTCGACGAAGCCTTCTTCCGCTCCGCCCGCAGCCCGCGCTTCGTGCTGCAGCGCTACGGCTCGATCGAGGACCGCCTGCCCGCGCTGGACGATTCGCTGACCCAGAGGCTGATCTACCAGGAATATGACTACGCCATGGAGGAAGGGGGGCTCCTGCTCTGGGAACGGCCGGCAGTCGTGCCGCCCGCCGACCTTGCTCATGAGAAGGTCGTGCTGCGCACGACCGTGCGCTTCGGCGAACGCGTCGCGGTACCCGAGAGCGGCGAACTGCCGGTGTGGGCCGTGGTCGGCATCCCGCAGAACCTCGCCGGCCGCGTGCGCCAGCTGCTCTACAAGCCGCCCACGCTGCGCATCCATTTCGAGGACGACCGCGGCGAGGTGCGCGACATGCTCTTCGTGCGCGCCATGGGTGAGGCAGGGTTCATCCTGCAGCCCTTCTGGCCGAGCGGCGAGGACCTGATCGCGTGGCAGCAGGGCGCGCCGGCGCGGAAGATCCGCTGGTTCAGCCTGCACACGATGCCGGGCGGCGAGGCCTGGTATGGCGACGCCATCGGCGTGGAACTGCGCACCCTTCGCCCGTTCAAGCGCGCAAGCAGCGGGCTCCAGCCGGACACGCCTTGGCGCTTCCGCATGATGAACCGCGTGCCGTCGCGCCTGGTCACCGCGGTGCCGGCGGTCGACACGTTCCTGGACGGCGAACACCTGCTGCAGATGCACCCCCCGAGCCTGATGGAGTTCGACGTCCCGACCCCGGTCCGCTCGCTGCGCGCGAGCATCGGTTTCCTCAGCCCGGGCGCCTATGAGCGCGCCGACGGCACCGACGGCGTGGACTTCATCGTCGAGTGGGTGGACGCCGACGGCCGCGTCGAACAGCTCGGTTCGCGGTTTCTCGACCCCAGGCACCGCCCTGCCGACCGCACGCGCCAGACGCTCGCGGTGGACCTCGGCGGCCGCCACGGCGGCAAGCTCCGCCTGCGCACCGCCGCGGGCCCGACGGGCAACACCGCGTTCGGGTGGACCTACTGGACCGCGATCGAAATCAAATGAACGCCGCCGCTCCCGCCGCCGCTTCGCCCGTGCGCCGCCTCGCGCCGCCGGTGCTGTGCGGCCTGCTGCTGGCGCTCGCCCTGTTCCGCGTGCCGGTCGGCATGGACATCGACCCGCTTTCGTCGCACCGCGCGCTGCTCTATGAAACCCTGCGGCTCGGGCGTCCCTGGACCGACACCTGCTTCACCACCGAGGGTCCGCTGGCCGCGCTGCAGACGCCGGCCTATTTGTCGGGCAGCCTCTGGATGGCGCTGGCCTGGCAGATTGGCGGCAACCTGCTGCTCGCCGCCGTGCTCGTGGGCGCCGCCTGGCGGCTGGCGCCGCCGCGCCGCATCTGGGCGCTCGTGTGCCTGGCGGCGGTGCTGGCCCGCTGGGCGGAACTGGCGCCGTGGGTCGCCATCCTGGTGCTCGGCGAAGACCTGATCCGCCGCTGGGAGCGCGAACCCCGGGCCGTGGCGCCCGCCGCGCTGTTTCTCGGCTTCCTTTCGCTCCTGTCGATCGGGCATCTCGTGTTTGCCGCCGCCGCCATCGCCTTCACGGTGGCCACTGCGCGGCCGCCGCTGGCCCGGACGCTGGCGGTCGTCGCGTTCGCCCTGGGCGTCGCCGGCGGCTGGCTCGTGCTCGGCCAGCCGCTGTCCTCCCTGGGAACCTGGCTGCAGCGCGGATTCCCGCTGCTCGCCCGGACCTCGCCGGCGTGGCGGCCGCACGACCTGTCCCCCTTCATCGCGTGGGCGGTCCTCTCCGCGCTGGGCCTCGCGTTCGTGCTCGTGCGGCACCACGCCGCCTCGACCGGCCGCCGGCGTTCGCTGCCGGCGGTGATCTTCCTCGGCGTGGCCGCGTGGCTGGCATGGCGGACGCTCGCGCTCCAGGCCTACGGCACGCCGCTGGCGTTCTTCGCCACCCTCCTCACCACCGCCTTCCTGCTCTGGCACCAGGGCGGCCGGACCCGCGAGGTGGCGGCGCTGTGCCTGCTCGGGCTCGCCGGACTGGCGCGCGCGCATCCGGAATTTCTCGGCAACGCGCTCGGCCATTTCAACCGCCAGATGGTGTACAACGAGCGGCAGCTCGCCGACTGGCCGCGCTTCCGCGCGGAACTCCGCGCGCAGGTGTCGGCGCTCCGCAACGCCCATTTCTGGCCCGCGATCATCCGCGCCACGCAGGGCGCCACCGTCGGGGCCGACCCGGCCGCGCTGCCGCGCGCGATGTTCAACAACCTGCCCCTCGTGTATCCCGCCGGCGTTCGCACCGGCGCGACCGCGCCGGAATTTGTCGTCCAGGGCCTTGCCGGCACCGCCGCGCTGGCGCCGGTCCTGGCGGATGCCCCCGCGCAGCTGGCCCTCTATCGCCATTATGCGCTGCAGGAGCAGGAGGCCGGCTTCCTGCTCTGGCGGCGCCGGCCGGCGCCCACCCCGGCCCCGGTGCCCGCCGGCGCGGGCGCGCTGGCGGCGGGCGACCCGCTGCGGCTGCCGGCGGAGCCGGACGCGGCCCACTGGATCGAGCTGGACGTCCGGCCCAGCCTGCTCGGCCGCCTGT
>CAYZSN010000227.1:0-3183 GCA_964481095.1 uncultured Oleiharenicola sp.
GGCGTCCATGATGCGCGAGCGGTTGGCCTTCAGGACCTTGATCATGTCGGCCTGATGGCTCTCGATGCCGGGCGGATTGCGATCGGCCTGCGTCCCGAGCACGCAGCGCACGAGGGGCGATCGCAGCGTCTTGGCCGCGACCAGCATGCGCGCGATCTGCTCGTCCGCGGTGCCGAGCGTCGGATCCTGGCGCTGCGCGTTCGCGAAATCGCTCGAGCTCGGGCAGAGCGAGCGCATCCCGATCTCGAGATCGATGCCGAGCTCGTCGGCGCGATCGCGAATCTTCTTCAGATTGTCCGCCGCGAGCGCTTCCTGCCAGCGAGGACTCCCGAGGAATCGCACCTCGCTGAAGTGCAGCACCTTGAGGTTCATCTTCCCCGCCCAGTCCAGCACCTGGAACGGCGTCCAGTTCTGCTGACCGAGACTGAACACGTCGACGCCGAACGTCACGTTGGCGGCAGAAGCAAAAGTCGGCATCGGCATCCCCATCGCCAGCGTCGCGGCGCCCATCGTCTTCAGGAACGTGCGGCGATCCGCCAGCGACGCGGCCTTGTCATCGTTCGTCATGGCCATTCTCCGGAGCGACCTTACGATAGCCGCGTCACGCGGCGATTGCCACGCTGGTCCGGGGTATGAAGGCCGTTCTCGTCTCGCTAGTCTTCCGCGATCTGATGGAAGACGTCGGTCCGGATCTGCGATGGGTCGGCGTTCCACGCGTCGATCCAGTGGCCGTAGATCTCCCAGCTCGGTCCGGCGAGGCGATGGCCATTGGCGGTACACCAGCCGCGCACGGCGTCGTGCGCCGCGCCAAGCCGGCCGTACGGCCCGAAGTGCGTCGTCCACGCTGTCAGGCCCGCGGGCGTCGAGGAGATCACGACGTCGTCGCGTTCCATGAATGGACCGAAGAGCTCGACGCCGACTTCGAGACGGATCGATCCGTCCCAGTAGATCGCGACGTGGCGTCCGGCCTTCACCTGCTGGGCGCGGACGGCGTTCCAGACCAATCCGCAGCACTCCGGCACGAGGCGCGAGAGCTCGGACGCACGCGCGTGCCGTCGAATCACGGCGACGGGCACGCTCGCCTGCCGATCCGCACGCACGTCGTAGCGCGCCATGGCTATCGCTCCAGCAGCTTCGCGATCGTCTGGTCGATCCGCCGCGCGCGCGTCTCCGCGCGCTTCGCGCCAGAAATCCACTGCAAATACTCGCGTTGATGACTCGGCGGCAGCGCGTCGAACGCCTTGCGCGCCTTCGGTGCTTTTGCGAACGCCGCGAGCAGTTCGGACGAAGGCTTCAGTGCGGCGCTCTTGCCGGCACGGTCAGCGATCGGGCCCTTGACGCCGCGATCGTTCAAGTCGACGGCGGCTTTCACCAACGCGACGAGCGCGGCCCGCTCCGGCAGGTCGTCGACCGACGTCATCCGCTTGAGCCGTTCGATCGCCAACGCAGCCTCCGGGCTCGCCGCAGCCAGCGGCTGCGATTTCCAGAAGACGAACCGTGCGTGCGCCTTGAATGCGCCCATCGTGCACAGCGGGCCTTTGTAATCGAAGAACGGGAACTGCCACTTGATGGTCTCGACGACGGCGGGACAGCCGGCGTGAACGGCGGCGCGGATCTGTTTCAGGATGGGCCGCGCGAAGGGCTCGGCGTCCGCGATGTATTCGTCGATCCGGGGATCCTTCGTCGCCATGGCCCGCTGATTCTACGGCCAGTCGGACTCCAGCTACACTGAGGCTTTGGAGATCCCACCATGCCCTTGATCGATCCAGGCAAGAAAGCGCCGGCGTTTTCCCTGAAGGACCAGAACGGCAAGACGCATTCGCTCGCGGACTACGCGGGCAAGTCCGTCATCCTCTACTTCTATCCGAAGGACGACACGCCGGGCTGCACGACGGAGACGTGCGCGTTTCGCGACAATCTTCCGAAGTTCACGACGAACAAAGCCGTCGTCCTCGGCGCGAGCATTCTCGACGAAGCGAGCAAAGCCAAGTTCGCGGAGAAGTATTCCGTCAACTTTCCTCTTCTCGCGGACGCCGATCATACGGTCGCCGAGAAGTACGGCGTGTGGCAGGAGAAGTCGAACTACGGCAAGAAGTACATGGGCATCGCCCGCACGACGTACCTCATCGGCCCGGATGGCGTCGTCAAACGGCGCTGGGACAACGTGAAGGTCGACGGGCACGCGGAGGAAGTGTTGGACGGGCTTACGGCTTGAGTGCGTTTCAGATCTGCTGTTCGGAGGGCCGAACCTTCAGGTTCGGCCGGAGTTGGGCGGACCAGTAGGTCCGCCCCTCCATTAAAGCCCGAAGCCTCCTACCGCCCGTCCCCCTGCGGCAACGCGACGTTCAGCGTCATCGTCGCGTTCGGGCGAATGAGCACGTCTTCGGAGTACGGCGAGAAGCCGTCTTTGCGCACGTCGATGTGGTGACGTCCCTCTGACAACTCGATCCTGACGCGATCCTGATCGGCCGGCGCGGTCCACGGTTGGCCGTCGATGAGGATCTCGGCGTCGGCCGGCTGCACGCGCAGCGACAACGTGCCGAAGCGCGCGCTCCGCTCACGTCGTGGCCCATCCTGCGGCGGCGGCATCGGGCGCCGTGGGCCCTGACGGATCGCTGGCGGGCCATCGCCGCCGGGCTCTTCGGCTTGCGGCTGTTCGCTCGCAGGCGGAGGTGCGTCCGACACTTCACCCGGCGCGAGCGGCTGCAGCGCGAGATGGATCTTCTGATCGGAGCCCGGCGCCGCATACACGTTCTGAACGACCGTGCGATATCCCTGCAGGTAGATGGCGATCTGATGTCCGCCCGGCCGCACGCGCAAGCGCTGGAAGACGCCGTCGAAGTCGTCGACCGTGCCCGCGGCGTAACCGTCGACGAACACCTGTGCGTCTCGCGGCGTCACCTGCAGACGAATCGATCCCGTCGTGTCGTACACGTAGCCGTACGGCGGATATGGGTAGCCCCACTGGAACCACGGGTCGTAGTACCAGTACGGCAAGTACCGATGCCCCGCGATGACGACGACGGACGTGCGGACGACAGGACCACGACCGCGCCGGCCCTGCGCATCGGCTGGACGTGGAAGCAAGAACAGCAAGGAGATGACCGCCGGCAGCAGCAGCCATGAGCGATATCGACCGATGACAGACACGTGAGTCACTCCCGGCAGGCGCGATGGTCGTCA
>CAYZSN010000228.1:0-7848 GCA_964481095.1 uncultured Oleiharenicola sp.
CGCCGGCGCGAAACGCGGTGCGGGCCCGGGTGTCGAGGCGGAGGTCTTCGCACTCGAGAAAATGGGTCGTGCCGAGGGCCGGCCGGCGGAGGAGGGCGCGGGAGCGCGCCACCAGTTCCGCAAAGGCGAACGGCTTGGTCAGGTAGTCGTCGGCCCCCGCCTCGAGCCCCGCGACGCGATCGGCGACGGTGTCGCGCACCGTCAGGAGGAGGACCGGGGTCTGCGCGCCGCGGGTGCGCACGTGGCGCAGCACCTCCATGCCGTCGCGGCCCGGCAGGTTCCAGTCGAGGATGAGCAGGTCAAAGGCATGGAGATCGAAGAGCTCGATCGCGGCGGGACCGCTCGCGGCCTCGGCCACGACGCAGCCCTCGAGGCGAAAACCCTGCGCGATCGATTCGCGCATCTTTTCCTCGTCCTCGGCGATGAGCACACGGGCTCCCGGTGCGCCCGGAAAGGCTGTCATGCCGGGACTGTTAGGCCGGAATCGCGAGGTCCGCAACCCTCGTCGGCGCGCGGTGCCTGACGATTGCGTCAGGTCCGCGACACGGGGGCCCGCCGCCGCATTTTCGTCATGACCCGCGGAACACTTACTCGTCGTCGCTCTCGTCGCGCCGGCGCTTGTCCACCTTCTCCACCTTGAATTCGTCCTTTGGCAGCACGTTGTCGGTGACCACCACCGCGACGGGCAGCTTGGTCTTCACCCAGAGCTCCGACTCCTTGAAATACTTCGCGCTGGCGCTTTCGAGCGCCTCGCCGACGGACTTCACCGGCAGCAGGCGGCCTTTCTTCGATGCGTTGAAATCGTAGGCGCCCTTGAAGACGCGGTCCGTGGTGGAGTAGGGGCTGGCGCTCTCGGGGATCTGCACGACCCAGCCGGTGAGATCCTTGGCCGGCAGCTTGCCGGCGGGGTCGGACAGCAGGACGACGAACTGTTTCTTGGGCGGCGGCGGCTTGAGGTCCTCGTCGGCGGCGGGTTGCGCGGCCTCGTTCATTTCCTGGACGATCTCGCGGAGCAGCGCGGGCTCCAGCTTGTGCTTCTTGAGGATCTCGGCGACCTGGTTGACTTCGATTTTGGCCATGGGGAAAAGTGGGGGGGAGAGGTTGAAGCACGCCGATTGAGAAAGGACACACAAAAATTAAGATCGGTAACCCGGGACCGTTTCGCCGCCGGGCGCGGGCGATTCCGGGCCGGCCCGCAAAGATTTCCTCTTGCCGAATGCCGGCTCATGGCCTCACTGGCTTCACCCCGTTCGCGGCCCATCCCCATGCCGATCATTACCTCCGCCCAGGTCAAACCCGAGTACGATGTCATTGTGGTCGGTTCCGGCGCCGCCGGCGGCCAGACCGCCTACACGCTGACGATGGAGGGCGTCAAGGTGCTGATGCTCGAGGCGGGGCGCGACTACGACCCGGTCCAGGAGACGCCGATGTTCCAGACCAACGGCCAGGCGCCGCTCCGCGGCACGGCGACGCCGGACAAGCCCTTCGGGTTCCATGACGCGACCGTCGATGGCGGCTGGCAGGTGCCGGGCGAGCCCTACACGCAGGTGTCGGAGGACCCGGCGAAGCAGTTCGAATGGTGGCGCGCCCGCATGATGGGCGGCCGCACCAACCACTGGGCCCGGCACTCGCTGCGCAACGGCCCCTACGATTTCAAGGCGCGGACCCGCGACGGGCTCGGCTTCGACTGGCCGTTCACCTACGAGGAGATCGCCCCCTATTACGACAAGGTCGAGATGCTGATCGGCGTCTACGGCGACAACGACGGGCTCGAGAACACGCCGGATTCCTCGCCGGGGGTATTGCAGCCGCCGCCCGCCGCCCGCGCCAGCGAGCGCTACGCCAAGAAATACATGGCGACCCTGGGCGTGCCGGTCATCGCCATCCACCGCGCCGTGCTCACGCAGCGCCAGAACCCCGAGGTCCTGCCCAGGAAAATCCATCCGGGCAACCCGACGGCGCAGCGCATCCTGGCCAAGGCGATGAGCGAGCGCGCCGCCTGCTTCTGGGCGACGCCCTGCGGCCGCGGCTGTGCCATCCGCGCCAATTACCAGTCCACCACCGTGCACCTGCCGCCGGCGCTGGCGACCGGCAACCTGGACATCGTGGCCAACGCCATGGTGCGCGAGGTCACGCTCAACGCCGCGGGCAAGGCCGACGGCGTCCTCTACATCGACAAGACCACCGGCAAGGAATGCCGCGCGAAGGCCCGCGTGGTCGTCCTCGCCGCCAGCGGCATGGAGACGGTGCGCGTGCTCCTCAATTCCAAGTCGTCCCGGTTCCCGCAGGGCCTGGCCAATTCCAGCGGCCTGGTCGGCAAGTACATCATGGACACGGTCGGGGCCAGCCTCAGCGCGCAGATCCCGGCGCTGGAAGGCCTGCCGCCGCACAACGAGGACGGCGCCGGCGGCGCGCACGTCTATTCGCCGTGGTGGCTTTATAAGGAGCAGCTGGCGGGGAAGCTCGGTTTCGCGCGCGGCTACCACATCGAGTTCGGCGGCGGCCGCGGCATGCCCGGCATGGGCGCGGGCAACGGGCTCGAGCGTTACGTCCGCGGCAGCTACGGGCCGAAGTTCAAGGAGGATGCCCGCCGCTACTACGGCTCGTTCATGTATTTCTCGGGGCGCGGCGAAATGATCGCCAATGAGCAGTCCTATTGCGAAATCGACCCGGTGGTGAAGGACCGATACGGCATCCCGGTGCTGCGCTTCGCCTGGCACTGGACCGACCACGAGCTGAAGCAGGCCGAGCACATGGAGAAGACCTTCACCGACATCGTCCTGGCCATGGGCGGCAAGGTCCTCGGCCGCGGCGGCAACCGGAAACGCATTAATGACAAGGCCCCGATCGAGAAGGGCGGCCGCGTGATCCACGAGGTCGGCGGGGCCATCATGGGCGACAACGCCGCCAAGTCGGTCACCAACCAGTGGTGCCAGACCTGGGATGTGCCCAACCTCTACCTCACCGACGGCGCGCCCTTCCCGGGCAACGCCGACAAAAATCCCACCCTCACCATCATGGCGGTCGCCTGGCGCGCCGCCGACCACATGCTCTCGGAATTGAAAAAGGGAAACCTGTAGTATGAGCAGTCAGCTTTCAGCTCTCAGCAGTCAGCCGGCCCAATGCTGCCGATTGGGACGCGGGTTCGGTCTCCCAACTCTCAACCTTCAACTTTCAACTCGATGAGCGCCAGCGAATCGCTTTCCCGCCTCGACCGCCGCACGGCCATCAAATGGATGCTCGCCGCCACCGCCGCGGCCGCCATCACCGACCACCCGGCCTTCGGCGCGCCGGCGCAGGCGGCGACGCCCGCGACCAAGGGCTACGGCACCGACGCGCTGCTGAACAAGGAGTACGCCCCCGGCGCCTTCTGGCCGCTGACGATGACCGACCACCAGCGCCGCACCTCCGCCGCCCTGTGCGGTTTCATCATTCCCGCCGAGGGTGCGGTGCCGAGCGCGGCCGACCTCAAGGTCCATGACTTCATCGACGAGTGGATCAGCTCGCCCTACACCGACCAGAAGGGCGACCGCGAGACCGTGCTCAACGGCCTGGCGTGGATCGACACCGAGGCCGGCAAGCGCTTCGGCAAGGATTTCGCGGACCTCGGCCATGCGGAGATGTGCGCGATTGCCGACGACATCTGCCACGCGCCCGACGCCAAGCCCGAACTCGCCGAGGGGGCGAAGTTCTTCGCGAAGTTCCGCGACCTGACGGCCAGCGGGTTCTTCTCCACGCCCGAGGGCATGAAGGACCTGGGCTACATCGGCAACATGCCGCTCGCCGAGTTCAAGGGCCCGCCGCCCGAGGTCCTCGCCAAGCTCGGCCTGGCCTGAGTTCTTAATTCAGAAACCAGGCAGCCACGGTGAATTCATGGCTCCATGGCTTGTGAATAATATCCTGCTTTATGAACCGCCGTTCCGCCCTCAAAACGCTGGCCGCCGGCGCCGCCCTGCCGCTCCTCGGCGCCACGCGCGTCGCCGCTGGATCTGTTCCCGCCTCCCGCCCCCGGTCCGCCGCCTTCACCGTCGGCGTGGCGACGGTGTCCCTGAAGGGCCTGCCGCTGGAGAATATGCTCGCCGCCGTGAAGCGGGTGGGGTGCGACGCCATCTCGCTGCATCGCGCGCACTCGCCGTGGGAAAACCAGCCGGGACAGTGGCGGGAGATCGCGGGGCGGATCGCGGCATCGGGCATCGCCGTCCGCTGCTGCGGCGTGCTCTACCTGAAGAATGACGAGGCCGCGGCGCGCCGCATGATGGACTACGTGAAGACGCTCGGGCTGTCCCTGTTCAGCTGCAACATCGAGCCGGCCGGACTGCCGTTGCTGGAGAAGCTGGTGAAGGAATACGACCTCCGCGCCGCCATCCACAACCACGGGCCCGAGGACAAGGTCTGGCCGACCGCGCAGGGCGTCTGGGACGCCGTGCAGCCGCTCGATCCGCGGGTCGGCCTTTGCTACGACACCGGGCACAGCTGGCGGGCGGGGGAGGATCCGGCGGCCTTCATCCGGAAATACCATGCCCGCATCCTCGACGTGCATCTGAAGGATTCCGCGGCCGAGGTCGGGAAGGACGACATCTCGGTCGAAATGGGCCGCGGCAAAATGGACCTGCCGGCCATACTTACGGCCTTGATTGGGACGGGCTACCGTGAAAACGTCTGGCTTGAATATGAGAAGGACCCCAGCGATCCCGTCCCCGGCCTGGCCGAATCCGCCGGTTACGTCCGCGGCCTGCTCCGCGGGCTGAGCGCCGCCTGATTTTGAATCTGAAATCTCGAATCTCAGATCCCCCTTCAGTCACCCCATAACCCCACACACTACCCTATGAATCCGTCCCGCCTGTTTCGCGCGAGTTGCGTCGCTTTGATCACCACCGCCATGAGCTTCGCCCTGCGCGGCGGCGCCACTGGCGATTGGATCACCCAGTTCAACCTGACCAACGAGCAAGTCGGCTGGGTCAACGGCACCGCTTTCTGGGGCTTCACGCTCGCCATGATGTTCGGCGGCCCGCTGGTCGACAGCCTCGGCTTCAAGCGCATCCTTGGCATCGCCTTCATCGGCCACCTCGCGGGCATCCTGCTCACGATCTTCGCCTGGGACTTCAAGAGCCTCTTCTGTGGCACGCTGCTCTTCGGCATCGCCAACGGCTCGGTCGAGGCGGCCTGCAACCCGCTCGTGGCCACGCTCTACCCGAAGGACCAGACAACCCGCCTGAATAACTTCCACGTGTGGTTCCCGGGCGGCATCGTGATCGGCGGCTTGGTGGCTTACTTCCTCGGCAACGCCGGCCTCGGCTGGAAGGCCCAGTTCGCGACCATGCTCCTCCCGCTGGTCGTCTATGCCTTCATGTTCATCGGCCAGGAAATGCCCAGGACCGAGCGCGTGCAGCGCGGCGAGTCCACCGGCTCGATGTTCGCGGCCTGCGTGGCCCCGGGCTTCATCCTCATGGTGATCTGCATGCTGATGACGGCCTCCACCGAGCTCGGTTCCGGCCAATGGATCCCCAACATCCTTTCCCACGCCGGCGTCTCCGGCATCCTGGTGCTCGTCTGGATCAACGGCCTCATGGCCGTGGGCCGCTCCTTCGCCGGCGTGTTCGTGCACAAGCTCTCGCCGATCGGCATGCTGATCGGCAGCGCGATCCTGAGCGGCATCGGCCTCTACTGGATGTCGCACTCCAGCGGCTCGATGCTCTTCGCCTCCGCCACGGTGTTCGCCTTCGGCGTGTGCTTCTTCTGGCCCACGATGGTGGGCTTCGTCGCCGAGAACCATCCGAAGACCGGCGCGCTCGGCCTCGCCATCATCGGCGGCGCGGGCATGCTGAGCGTGAGCTTCGTGCTCCCGATCATCGGCAAGTGGTACGACGCCGGCATTGCCGCCCGCACGCCGGCCGGCGCCGCGCCGACGGCCGACCAGCTCGCCGGCATCCAGGCCTCCGCGGGCCTCGAGGCCCTCGGCAAGGTCGCCCTCCTGCCGGCGATCCTCACCGTCGTCTTCATCCTCATTGCGGTCGTCAAGAAGAAGCCGGCGGCCGCGCCGGCGCATTAAGCGCTCAGCGGCCAGCCCATCTAGATCAAGCTGATCGCTGAGAGCTGATGGCTGACAGCCATGGCCGCTTTCCCTTAGATTTCCCGTCAAACGCTCAACGCTCACTGTCATGTCAAGATCCGTCACCTTGTTCACCGGCCAATGGGCCGATCTTCCCCTCACCAAGCTCGCGCCGCTCGCCAAGCGGCTGGGCTATGACGGCGTCGAACTCGCCTGCTGGGGCGACCACTTCTCGGTGGACGAGGCGGCGACGTCGGACAAATACCTCAAGGAGAAGTGGGAGGTGCTGAGGGACAACGGCCTCACGTGCTTCGCGGTTTCCAACCACCTCATCGGCCAGGCGGTGTGCGACCTGATCGATGAACGCCACCAGGCGATCCTCCCGCCCGATGTGTGGGGCGACGGCGACCCCGAGGGCGTGCGCAAGCGGGCCGCGAAGAAACTCGCGCTGACCGCCAGGGCCGCCCGCCGTTTCTTCGACGCCAAGCCGGGTGCCAAGAAAGGCGCGCCGGTCGTCGTGAACGGTTTCACCGGCTCATCCATCTGGCACTCGATCTACGCCTTCCCGCCGACCACGCAGGCGTACTGGGACAAGGGCTTCGCCGACTTCGGCAAGCGTTTCGGTCCGATCCTCGAGGAGTTCGAGAAGCAGAACGCCAACTTCGCGCTCGAGGTCCACCCGACCGAGATCGCGTTTGACATCGCCAGCGCCCAGCAGGCACTCGCCGCGGTGAAGAACCACAAGCGCTTCGGCTTCAACTACGACCCGTCGCACCTGGGCTACCAGGGCGTGGACTACGTGAAGTTCATCCGCACCTTCGGCCCGCGCATCTTCCACGCGCACATGAAGGACGTCTGGTGGGGCCACGGCGACGGCTCCGTCGGCGTGTTCGGCGGCCATACCGGTTTCGGCGACGCCCGCCGTTATTGGGATTTCCGCTCGGTCGGCCGCGGCGACATCAACTTCGAGGAGATCATTGTCGCGCTCAACGATGTCGGCTACCAGGGCCCGCTCTCCGTGGAGTGGGAGGACATCCGCATGGACCGCGAGCACGGCGCGGCCGAGTCGTGTGCCTTCCTGCGCAAGCTCGACTTCGCCCGCAGCACGATC
Source organism: uncultured Oleiharenicola sp. (assembly GCA_964481095.1). Lineage (GTDB taxonomy): Bacteria > Verrucomicrobiota > Verrucomicrobiia > Opitutales > Opitutaceae > Lacunisphaera. The sequence continues at coordinate 7,161 of CAYZSN010000228.1, forward strand.
GCCTTCGACGCGGCCTTCGACAGGGAAAACCAGTAAGAGTGTGAAGCAAGGAGCCGGGAGCAAGGAGCCGAAAATACAGTGGTAGCAGCTCTTCGATCTTCTTTACCGATCACTTCGCCTTTCACCATTCCTCAACACCTGAAATCTAGAACTCGAACTCCGAGCTCCCCGCTCCGAGCTCCTCGCTTTCCCACATGAGCATCAAAATCGGTATCATTGGCGCCGGCGGCATGGCCAACTATCACGTTCCCGGCTTCCGGCAGGCCGGGGCGGAAGTCATCGCGCTTTGCGACGTCAGCGAGCCCGCCGCGAAGCGGGCGGCGGAGAAACACGCGATCGGCCGCATTTTCACCGACGTCGCCGACATGCTCAGGACCATGCCGGAGATCGACGCGGTGTCGGTCATCGTCCCCAACAAATTCCACGCCCCGGTGGCGCTGCAGGCGCTCGCCGCCGGCCGCCACGTCTTCTGCGAGAAGCCGCCCGCGCTCAACGCGGCACAGATGGCCGAGATGCACGCCGCCGCGCTGAAGGCGAGGAAGACGCTGATGTTCAACTTCAACAACCGCGCGCGTCCGGAGAGCTACGCCATGATGGACTTCGTCAAGGCGGGCACCGTCGGCACGATCAACACGGCCCAGGCGAAGTGGATCCGGCGCACGGGCATCCCCGGCTTCGGCGGCTGGTT
>CAYZSN010000229.1:0-4159 GCA_964481095.1 uncultured Oleiharenicola sp.
AGCGCGGTTTCGGAGGTGATTTTGCGGTCCTGATAAAGAGAATAGACGACGTTGTCCATGAGGCACATCCCCTCGCGCAGGCCCGTCTCCATCGTGTTGCGCAGGCCGGAGGTCTTGCCGTCGCGGATCAGCGCCTGGATGGCGGTGTTGGAGACCATGATCTCGCAGGCGACCACGAGCGCGCCATCGGTGCCCGGGAGCAGGCGCTGGCAGACGACGCCGCGGAGCGACTCGGCCACGGAGGCGCGGATCTGCGTCTGTTGCGCGGGCGGGAAGACGTCGAGCAGGCGGTTCAGGGTCGTGGCGGCGTCGCTCGTGTGCATCGTGCCGATGACGAGATGGCCGGTTTCGGAGGCGCTGATCGCCATCTCGATGGTCTCGAGGTCGCGCAGCTCGCCGATAACGATGACGTCGGGATCCTCGCGCAGGGCGCCCTTGAGCGCGGTGAAGAAGGACTTGGTGTGCGGGCCGACCTCGCGCTGGGTGACATTGCAGCCCTTGGGCGGCTGGACGACCTCGATCGGGTCCTCGACGGTAATGATGTGGTCTTCGCGCTGCTCATTGAGCTCGGCGACCATGGCGGCGAGGGTGGTCGTCTTGCCGGCGCCGACCGGGCCGGTGATCAGGATCAGGCCGTTGTGGTAGGAGAGGAGCTTGCGGATGGCATCGAGGTTGCGCAGGCCGAGGTCGTCGAGCTTCGGGATGGTGGCCGGGACCATGCGGTAGGAGCCGGACGCGCCCCACTTGTGGAACATGACGTTGACGCGGTAGCGGTTGCTGGCGTCGAGGGCGAGGGCGAGGTCGAAGTCCCGGCGCTCGAGGTAGACCTTCTTCTGGTGGTCGGCGAGCAGCACGGTGTTGAGGCGCAGCGCCTCCTGGTCGGTGAGGACGTGGTCGGTGATTGCGCTCAGCGCGCGCAGCCGGCGGATGAAGGGCTTGGAGCCGGCGGAAAGGTGCAGGTCGCTCGCGCCATACTTGCCGGCGTCGATCAGGAGCTGCCGCAGGGCGGCGGCCAGGGACTTGTCGTCCATCGCGGCGATCTGGTCGAAGGGAAACTTCGGCATGTCCGCGGACATGGCGCCGACCTTGGCCGCCTTCGCGGCGGTGCCGCCGCCACCGCCGACGGGCATGGGCGGCGTGGTGTCGTCGAGGAGGGGGTTGCCCTCGGGCGGGCCGACCTGGGCGCGGGCCATGGCGTTGCCGGCGATGGCCTCGAGCTTGTCGACGTCGCTGACGATTTCATCATCGATCAGCTTCTGGGCGAAATCCATCAGCTGGGCGTCGCGGCCCACGGCCTTCATCACGCCGAGGGCCTGGTCGCGGGTGAACAACTTTTGGTCAAGGCCGAGGCGGATGAGCCAGAGGATCTCGTTGTTCATGCCGGAAAGATGGCCGCGATGCTTTGCGCGGCCCGTATTTTTGCAAGGCTACTCTGCGTCCGCCGCCTAGTCGGCACCGTTCACCGCCTTGTAGGCGAGCGCGGCGGCGATGGCGCCCGCGAAGTTGGCGACGAAATAGATCCAGATGCTGCCCCAGGCCACGATGCCCATGGTGCAGGCGCCGAGGGCGACCGCCGGGTTGAAGACGCCGCCCGAAACGCCGCCGACCGCATAGGCGCCGGCCAGCACGGTGAACCCGATGGCGAGCCCGTAGTAGGAATTGCCGGCGGTGTCCTTGTTGGTCGCGACGTTGAGGATGACCCAGACCAGCGCGAAGGTGAACACGAACTCCGCGAGCAGCGCGGGCAGGATCTCGGGCGTCATCGCGCCGCCGAGCGTGGCCGCCTTGGTGACGAGTCCGGTCTTGAGGCCCTTGACTGCGGCCGCGGCCAGCTCGGCGCCGGCGACCTGGCTGGCGATGTAGGGCAGGATGTCGGAGGCCGGGCATTTGCCGCGCAGCCAGACGCCGAGGGTGACGGCGGGATTGTAGTGCGCGCCGGAGACATGGCCGCCGGCGTAGATCATCACCATCAGGACGGCGCCGATGGCGAGGGGCGCGAAATTGCCGCTGCCGGGGGCGATGACCGTCATGCCGATCGTGAAAACCAGGAAGAACGTGCTGATGAACTCGACGAGGTATTTTTTCATGGGGTGGGGTGTGCGGGCGGTTGAAAGCTGAAAGGTGAAAGTGGAAAGCCCCGACGCCAATCCCCAACTCCGCCGGAAGGCGGGTTTTTGCTTTCAACTTTCAACCTCCAACTTTCAACTTCTCCCCCATGGCCCAGCCCGAAGCCCCCAGGATCATCTTCTCGATGCTCGGCGTCTCGAAGAAGATCGAGCGCAAGGAAATCCTCCGCGACATTTCGCTGTCGTTCTATTACGGGGCGAAGATCGGCGTGCTCGGCCTCAACGGCTCCGGCAAGTCGTCACTCATGCGCATCCTCGCCGGGCACGACAAGGAGATCGACGGCCGGGTCCACTTCGAGCCGGGCTACACCGTCGGCCTGCTCGCGCAGGAGCCGCACCTGACGCCCGGCGCCACCGTGCGCGCGTGCGTCGAGGAGGGCGTGAAGCACCTGACCGACCTCACCGCGGCCTACGATACCAGCTGGGACGAGCTCGCCGAGGCGGCCGACGACAAGGCGAAGGACGCGATTTCGGACCGGCAGGCCAAATTGCAGGAAGAGATCGAACGGCTCGGGGCGTGGGACGTCGGCCCGTTGGTCGAGCAGGCGATGGACGCGTTGCGCTGCCCCCCGCCCGAGGCGATCGTCGACCATCTTTCCGGCGGCGAGCGCCGCCGGGTCGCGCTCGCCCGCCTGCTCCTGCAGAAGCCCTCCATCCTGCTCCTCGATGAACCGACCAACCACCTCGACGCGGATTCGGTCCACTGGCTCGAGCAGCACCTGTCGCGTTACGAGGGCACGGTCATCGCCGTGACGCACGACCGCTACTTCCTCGACAACGTCGCCGGCTGGATCCTCGAGCTCGACCACGGCCATGGCCTCCCGTGGAAGGGCAACTATTCCTCCTGGCTCGAGCAGAAGCAGGCCGTCGCCACGGTCGCCGAGCGCACGGAGAGCAAGCGCCAGAAGGCGATGGCGCGCGAACTGGAATGGATCCGCCAGTCGGCCAAGGCCCGGCAGTCCAAGGGCCAGGCGCGCATCAACGCCTACGAGGCCATGCTCAAGCAGGACGTCGCGGAGCAGGAGAAGAAGTTCGAGATCATCATCCCGCCCGGCCCGCGCCTCGGCACGCTCGTCGTGCAGGCGACAGACGTCGCCAAGGCGTATGGCGACAAGCTGTTGTTCGAGAAGCTCAACTTCAGCCTGCCGCCCGGCGGCATCGTGGGCGTCATCGGCCCCAACGGCGCGGGCAAGACGACGCTGTTCAAGCTGATCACCAACCTGGAGCAGCCCGACGCCGGCAGCTTCAAGGTCGGCGACACGGTCAAGTCGGCCTACGTCGAGCAGTCGCGCGACTCGCTGCAGAACGAGAAGACCATCTGGGAGGTCATCAGCGACGGACAGGAAATGATGCCGATCGGCAACCGCACGGTGAACAGCCGCGCGTACTGCGCGCAGTTCGGCTTCACCGGCGCCGACCAGCAGAAGAAGGTCGGCATCCTCTCGGGCGGCGAGCGCAACCGCGTGCTGCTGGCGCGCGTGTTGAAGAGCGGCGCCAACCTGATCCTGCTCGACGAGCCGACCAACGACCTCGACGTGAACTCCATCCGCGCGCTGGAGGAGAGCCTGGAGAACTTCGCCGGCTGCGCCGTGATCATCTCGCACGACCGCTGGTTCCTCGACCGCGTGGCGACGCACATCATGGCGTTCGAGGGCGACAGCTATGTCCACTGGTTCGCGGGCAACTACACGGCCTACCTCGAGGACTACAAGAAGCGGAAGGGAAAGGACGCCGACCAGCCGCATAGGATCAAATATCGTAAGTTGAGCCGGTGAGGCTTTGTCAGTTGGTCGGGCGGCGACCCCGTTGCGGCCTGCTGGCCGCCCGGTGTTTGTCCTCGGTTCTCGCGCGCCATTCGTCGCGAAACCGAGGCAAAGGACGCCGACCAGCCGCACCGGATCAAATACCGGAAGCCGTCGCGGTGGCGCCTTGGCGGAGCCAAGGCGCAATGTTCAACTTCCAACGTTGAACGTCCAGGAAGGCGGTTGGTTCGACTTTGGAAGTTGAGCGTTGAACGTTGGAAGTTCGACGTT
>CAYZSN010000230.1:0-5660 GCA_964481095.1 uncultured Oleiharenicola sp.
CCCCGCGCGCTGCGCGGCGACTTCGCGCCGGGTTTCTACGTGAAGCATTTCCTCAAGGATCTCCGCCTCGCCATCGAATCGGCGGCCGAGCTCGGGCTGGCGCTGCCGGGACTGACGCAGGCGAAGAAGCTCTACGACGAGGTGTCGCGCCGCGGCTGGGAGGAGGACGGCACCCAGGCGCTGTTCAAACTCTACCTGGGCTAGGTGCGGGGAGGCGGCGCCGCGGGTTCGCCGGCGACCTTGGTGCCCGGCTCCGGATGGAGCGGCCATTCCACCGCGATGGCCTTCACCGGCTTGGTGCGCCAGCGGCCCTCGAGCGCGGCCGCGGCGACGGCGAGCGGGTCCTCCCCCTCGCGTGCCGGCAGCCGGCGCAGCGTGCCCGGTTCGTCCGGGTCGAAGACGTAGCATCGCTCCCGCCGCCAGAATTCGAGCACCATGTGGCCGGAACCACGGGACGGGGGATAACAGGCGAGCAGGCGCACCCGGCCGGGCGGATCGCGTTCGCGCCGGAGTTTTTCCCAGTGCGCAACGCAGGCGATGAAGCAGCCGTTCGGCAGCGGTCCGGCGGGGTTTGCGCGCGCGGGCGCGGGATCTGTGTCGTCGGCGAATCCGGTGACGCCGGGAATGGCCTGCCGCAGCAGCCCGAGCAGGTTCGCCTCGTCTTCCGCCAGCTGCCCGCGCCGGAGCGAGAGGTTCTGCGTGCCATCAGCCTCGGTGTAGAGCCAGAGGATGTCGGCGAACGCGACCACGAGGCCATGGAATTCCGCCGGGCGGCCGTTTGCCGCGGGTGCGGCGGTGATCCGGATGACCCGCGCCGCCACGTCCGGGCCGAGCCGGGCGCGGGCGCGAAACGCCGCCGCGCGGGACTCCGCCTGCGCCGGCGGCGCGGACAGCGCGAGAAGGGCAAGCGCGGCCAGGAGGAATCTCATGCCTTTGAAAACGCATCGGCCGCTCCAAAGTTGGCGCGATTCGACCAGCCGGCGGCACCGCGCGACAAAACGGAATCCGGCCGCGCCGGGCCGCTCGTGTGTCATAGCGCGGCGCCGGCGGGCGTCGCGCCCGCGCGACAGCGCCTTCCCGTTTTCGGCACGCGCAAATCCCCCCGGAAACATGCGATCATGCGCCGGCCGGTTTGTAATTTAATAGACTACAAACTGGCGGGACGCGGAAGCACCTGGCTGGCGGTACCTCTTGCCTTGTACTCGCGAGCCGCCCGGGCGGCGCCAATCTGCGTGTTTCGCCGCATTGACTCCCCGGCTCCCTTGCCCTCTCACTTTCACCCTCACTCCCCCTCCATGCCCCATCCCACGCAGTTCGCCGGCGTCACCGTCCACACCAAGGCCAATGTTTATTTCGACGGCCGGGTCGTCAGCCACACCGTGCTGATGCCCGACGGCGCGAAGAAGACCCTCGGGCTGATCTATCCGGGCAGCTACCACTTCGGCACGGGCGCGCCCGAGCGCATGGAGATCACCGCCGGCACCTGCCGCGTGACGCTCGACGGCGCGACGGCGGTGAAGGAATATGCCGCCGGCAGCTATTTCGACGTGCCCGGCAAGGGTGGCTTCACCATCGAGGTGCCCGCCGGCCTCTGCGAATACATCTGCTCGTTCCTGTAAGCCGCGCTACCGTCTGCGCGGGCGCGGAAAGAGAACTGGCGGCGAGGCGTGCCGCCGCTATCGTTCGGGCCATGCGAATCCTGAAAACGGCTGGGTGGCTGGGACTGCTGGCGTGCGCCGCCGCGGCGCGCGCGGAGGAGAAGATGGCGGACGGCGTCTACGCCGAGTTCACCACGCCCCGCGGCAGGTTTGTCGTCGAGCTGAACTACCAGCAGGCACCGATGACCGTCGCCTCGTTCGTCGGCCTGGCCGAGGGCTCGCTCGCGCCGCGCAACGGCCATCCCTACTACACCGGGCTCAAGTGGTACCGCGTCGTGCCGGGCTTCGTCATCCAGAGCGGCGACCCCGACCACGAGAAGAACCTCGAGAAGGACGATCCCGGCACGCCCTACACCTTTCCCGACGAATTTGTCCCGGGCCTGCGCCATGCGAGCGCGGGCGTGCTCTCCATGGCCAACGCCGGGCCCGACACGAACAGCTGCGAGTTCTTTATCACGCTCGGCGACTGCACGCGGCTGAATTACCTGCACAGCGTCTTCGGCCACGTCTTCACCGGCGCCGACGTGCTCCCGCAGATCCAGCCCGGCGACGAGTTCACCATCCGCATCCTGCGCGTCGGCGAGGCTGGGCGCACGTTCAAGGCGGACCAGGCGACGTTTGCCGCACTCGTGGCCAAGGCGAAGCGATACACCGGCCCCGCGGAGCCGGGCCCGGCGGCGTATTTCGACGACCCGGACCACCTGCTGCCGGTCGAGCCGCCGCGCGCGAAGTATTTCAACTACAAGCTGGCGAATTTCGAGCGCACGACCGGCGTCAAGCTGGTCGGGCGGATCTTCGCGCACATTCCCGACGCCAAGGTGGACGAGGTGCCCAGCGCCACCATGCGCAAACTCGCCGCCGAACTCGGCGTGGCGAAGACCGGCGTGCTGGTCGCCTACTTCGCCGCCGACAAGGACTGGCGCGTGTGGATCGGCGACGACCTCGTGCCGGTCTTCCTCGGCCGGCCCGTCGTTGACGGCGACCTCCGCGACGGCGGCCCGCTGCACGACGCCAAGATGGCCCTGATGGATGCCGCGCAGGCGCAGGGCGACGCGGTGTTCGCCAGCCAGCAGAAAGCCGCAACGCCCGAGCGTCCGCTGCATCCCTACCAGCAGGTGAAGCTGGAGACCGACGCGCTGCTCGACGCCCTGATCTTCCGCTTCGAGCACGCCCCCCGCCCATGAATTTCCGCAACTACGGCATCCTCGTCATCCTCGGCGTCCTGCTCGCGTTCATCGCGTTCCAGGCCCGCACCGGCATCTTCCGCCGCGCCAATCCCGGCGAGCCCGCCAACAAGTACATGCGCGAGGTGCTGGAGAACCCGCAGGTGAGCGAGGCCGATGCCGCGATCCTGCGCACCCAGTACGGCAACGCCCACCTGAACCCGTCCGGCCTGCGCTACATCCTGCGCCAGCCCGGCGAGGGCGCGCCGCCCGCGCTCGGCGCGCAGGTCTTCGCGCACTACGAAGGCTACCTGATGGACGGCACGAAATTCGACAGCTCGCGCGACCGCGGGCAGGCATACTCGTTCCGGGTCGGCACCGGCGCGGTGATCAAGGGCTGGGACGAGGCGTTCCTCGCGATGAAGAAGGGCGAGAAGCGCACGCTGCTGGTCCCTTGGTGGCTCGCCTACGGCGAAAAGGGCCGCGGCCCGATCCCCCCGAAAGCGATGCTGCGTTTCGAGGTCGAGCTGATCGACATCAGATAAATTGCGGAGTGCGGAATGCGGAAGCGCTGATGCACACCGGAAATGGCGCGTCCATTCCGCAGTCCGCATTCCCCGATCCGCACTTTTCACAGCCCCAGCAGGCTGCCATTGCGCTGCAGCCAGCGCTCGGCCTCGCGCCAGCCGGGACAGACCTCGCCCACGCGGCGCCAGAACCGGTCCGAGTGGTTCATCTCCCGGAGGTGCATCAGTTCATGGTAGATGATGTAGTCGCGCACGAAGTCGGGCGTCTGTACCAACCGCCAGTTGAGCGAGATGGTGCCGCCGGCCGAACAGGAGCCCCACCGCGAACGCTGGTTGCGGATGGTGACCTGCTTCACGTCCGAGGCGGTTTCGGCCGCGAGTTCCCACGTGCGGGCCGGCAGCTCGACGCGGGCGCGGCGCGCGAAGTGTGCTTCGAGCGCCCCGCGCAGGTCCCCCTCCAGCGAGCGCACGGCAAACACGTCGGCGGCGAGGCATACCTGCGGATGTTCGCCCGCGCTGGCGGCGCGAACCTCGCTCATGGCGCCGCGCCACAACACCGCGGTGCCGAGCGTCCATTGCGCGGCCGGTTGCGGCCGGCGGGCCTGGCGGGCGCGGGCGCGGGCGAGCCAGTCGCGGTGCTTTTCCGCAAACGCCCGGGCCTCCCGTTCCGACCCGCGGGCCGGGATTGTGACGGTCGCCACGCCGTCGCGGCGCAAGGTCAGGCGGTAGGAACGGGCCCGCGCGCTGCGGACAAACACCAGCTCCGATTCGCTTTTGGCGATAAGAGGTGATGTCGCCTGAGGTTTATCGCTCACGGAAAACGTGGTTAACAGCCCAGAGGGCGCGATTCCAGCGAGAAGCGGGCGGGGCGGCTGGCGTTTTGCTCCGCTTTTCGCACAGGTTGCACCCGAATGATCCTGTCGGCCAAGGCCGGATCTTTCTGCGCCAATCCCCGGTCCGGTCGGGATGCAAGGTCGCATGTAATTTGTTTTGCCTCAGAAGGCTTGCGGCGGAACAAAAGTCGCGTCTACTGTCGCTTCCCTGATTGCAATGATGCGCCGCCTTACCCCCATTGATCTCTTTCGCCGCGGGCGCAGGGCTTTCACTTTGGTCGAAGTGATGGTGGTGGTGGTCATTATCGGTATGCTCGCCGCTGCGGGACTGCCCGGCTACCGGCACCTGACGATGCGCTCGAAAGTAACTGCGGTGGAGAATGATCTGCGCCAATTCTCGACCGCGATCCAAACTTACGCGCTCCAAAGCGGCCACTGGCCGGCGGATGGAACCCCTCAGGAGGTCCCCGTGGAACTGACCGCCGCGCTGCCCGCCAACTTCGCGCTCAAGACGCCGATCGGCGGCGTTTATAAATGGAATTTCGACGTGCCCGCGGACGGCGTCGCCGCCAAGGCCGCCATCATCATCATGACGGCGAACGGCAGCGTCGTCAGCGACGACCAGGAATTGTTCGAGTCGATCGACCGTCAGATGGACGACGGCAACCTCGAGACCGGCAACATCCAGACCGGCTCCAGCAACTCTTTGGTGTTCATCATCGAGAAATGAACCCGACCAATTATCGCACCACGCTGGTTTACCTGACCGCCGATGTCTCGGCGGTGGCGCCGGCGTCGGAACGCCTGGAGATCGGCAACCAGTCGATGGATGATGTCATCCGCCTCGCCGAGCGGCTCCTGAAGGTCGACACTTCCGTCAGCCCCAAGACCGAGCCCGGCATCATCGTGCATCGCAGCGACCGCAGCTACCGGATCGCCGCGCACCAGGGCCGCCTGCGGCTGCACAAGAGCGTCTCGCTGTTCGACGATTACTGGACCGCCGACTCGCCCGCCGACCTCGCGAGCCTGCCTCCCTTCCAAGGCCCGGCCGGCGCCGCCGCCAAGCCCGCCGCGCGGACTCGCGCCGGGAAAAACAGCAACCCGCTGAAGTCCGTGCTGGAAGTGGCCGGCCTCTTTGCCGTCGCCGTCGTGCTCATCGCCGTCGGCCTGCGCTTCGGCCTCCCGCAAAAACGCCTGAGCGACGTGCCGGACGACGTGACCCTCATCACTTCCGCCGCCGAGAAGGCCGAGGTGTTCGCCTCCGTGGCCGGCAGTTACTCGACCGGCAAGACGGCGGGCAACAGCCTCGTCATCATCCGGCCCGACGGCCTCGTGTTGCTCGGCTCGATCGGCAAGGATGGCAAGGCCACGCCGCCCCGCATCCAGGAGCAGGCGCGCGCCGGCCGCCGCGGCAATATCGCCTGCATCATCACCTCCTTTGGCATCATCGCCGGCACCCAGCCGCCGGACGCGGTGAAC
>CAYZSN010000231.1:0-9605 GCA_964481095.1 uncultured Oleiharenicola sp.
AAGTCGGCTGGCACCGCGCTGTCCTGGGTTCAGGCCGGCTTGGCGGCGGGCGCGCTCCGGCCGATGCCGAACCGCTGGTCGAGCGAATATTTGCCCGGACCCGCCAGCAGGAGCAACAGGTAGACCCAGATCCAAGAGAACGGCAGTTCGCCCGCCCCGGGCCCGGTCAACAGCATGTGGTGGTGGAAAACCCACGCGACCGACATCGTCACGAACAGGCCGAACGCGTGCAGCCGCGTGCACAGCCCCGCGATGATGAACATCGAACCGAACGTCTCGCACCACGTCACCAGCACGTAGCTCAGCTCCGAGCTGATGCCAATGTAGTTGGGAAAGGTGTGGAATTCCTTCTCAAAACCGGCCAGCGAAAACAGGTTCGGCAGGCGGAGCTTCTCGTCGGCCCAGCCGGCGAGCTTGCCCCAGCCGTGGTAGCGGATCATGAGGCACGAAACGAACACGCGCAGGCAGAGGAGTCCAAAGTCGGGATTGAGCGGAAGCCAGGACAGGCCGAGGAATTTTTTCATGGCAGGGGTATGGGGATGGACTGCCGGGGATGGCAGCGGGGTGCCTTTACCTACCTTCTTTGCCGCGACGGTCAACCGGCGACGCGGCTGGAGAATGTCTTAAGGGTATTGGTCCCCTGGGGACCCTATGCCGGGTTTTTCCCCGCTAGCTCCGCTCGTCGAACCGGCGGTAGCTGCCATTGTCGTGGTCGCGCCGCGAACGATCGCCGCGATCGGAACGTGCGCGCGGTTCGTCCCACCGGTCCGGCAGCGCGGGATTCGTCGCCGGGAAATTGACGACCGGCCCGCTCAGGTTGCCGGCGGGATTGCCCGACGGCGTGGTGTACGGCGGAAGCGGCGACGAATAAAACGTGTAGGTGATCGGGCCGAGGCCGGGCGAATAATAGTGCCGGTAACGATAATACGGCGAGCCGGTGTACAAGGGGTAGACTTCGGGCCTGGATTTTTCGGCCGCGAGCTTCTGCTCGAGGAGTTCGGCCTCCAATTGCGCCGTGCGGTCCTTCCTCTGCCTCTCCTCCAGCTGCTCGTTGTATTTCAGACGGGCGATGGCCAGCGGTTCGACGACGGAGACGTCGGGGTAGCGGCGCGCGAAATCCTGCCAGTACGAAACCTGGTAGGCCAGCGGCGCGGCCCGGAAATTCTCGTCGGCCAGCTTGCGGTCGCGCTCGACCGTGCCCGCGGCGATCAACTGGTTGCGGCGCACCTCGCGCTCGCCCCGCTGGCGCTCCTCGCGGGCCAGCAGCAGGGCATGTTCCTCGGGGGTCCGCAGGGCCACGCGCGTCACGCGGCCGCCCTGCATCTCGATCTCGCCCCGTTCATAATAAACCAGGTTGCGGTCGCCCACCTGCAGGCGGCCCCGCGGCGAACCGAGGGCGGCGATCGCCTCCTCGAGCGAGTTGCCGGGCACCACCTCCGCGGCGCCGGCGGAGACGGCGGCCAGCGCGAGGACCAGGCAAAGGACCGGGGTTTTCATCAGGGGATTGGACCGGGAAAACCTAGCTTTGTTCGGGCCGGTTGCAACCGCTTCCTTGCCGGCCGGAATCCGGATTGAACCGGCGGCGGCGGCACGGCACCCTTGGGCCATGCGCATCCGTGTCCTCGCCACCGGCGGCACCATCGACAAGGTATATTTCGACGCCGCCAGCACTTATGATGTGGGCGATCCCCAGGTCGGCCCGCTCTTCAAGGAAGCCAACGTCACCTTCGAGTATGTCGTCGAATCCGTCCTCCAAAAGGACAGCCTCCAGATGACCGAGGAGGACCGCGCGCTGATCCGCCAGCGCGTGGCCGCCGCGCCGGAGAGCCTCATCCTCATCACGCATGGCACCGACACCATGACCGAGACCGCCGCGCGCCTTGCCGACCTGCCGGGCAAGGTCATCGTGTTCACCGGCTCGATGGTCCCGGCGCGTTTCCGCCAGAGCGACGCGATCTTCAACCTCGGCTGCGCCGTCGGCGCGCTGCAGGTGCTGCCGGCCGGCGTCTACATCGCGATGAACGGCCAGGTCTTCCCCGCCGCGCAGGTGAAGAAGAACCGCGCCGCCGGCCGGTTCGAGCCCAAACCCTGAATCGCAATTGATTCAGAAGTCATGAAACCAGGAATTATTTCCCGGCTTTTTGGCTTCTGAATTCATCCATGAAGAAACCAACCCAGGAGGAACGGAAGCGCATGTGCACCGGCAAGCGCCGCTACCGCACGCTCGGCGACGCGCTCGACGCGGCCCTGGTCGCGGGCGTCGAACGCCAGCGCACGGCCTACCGGTGCCAGCTTTGCAAGCACTGGCACCTGACGAGCGCAAGGTAGCGCAGGTCTCCGCCCTGCGCTGATCGATCCGCGGGTGCAAGCCGGCAGGTCAGAGACCTGACCTGCATCCTACTTCGCCGCCGGCGGCACGGCGACGCCGGTGCCGGCCGTGAGATAGCCGCGATCGGCCAGCCAGTCCGACATGCGCTGCGGCAGGCCGCGGACCGACAGGAGCTTCGAGCGGTTGCCCATGTTGAACCCGTGGGCGCCGGCGGCGACGATGTGCACCTCCACCGGGATGCCGACGGCGCGATACTTCTCCACCATGAGCGAAATCGTGCGGGCCGGGCCCTCGTCGTCATTGGCGCAGAAGAAAAACGCCTCGGGCGAATCCGCCGGCAGCTTGCCCGGCGTGCCGAAGCCGCCGGGATAAATGATGATCTGGAAATTCGGCTTGGCGCTCGCGCGCTCGATCGGGTCGGCCGACGCGGCGTCGCCCGGGACCGGGTTGTAGGCGACAATGGCGGCCACTTCACCGCCGGCCGACCAGCCCATCACGCCGATGCGGTCGGGATTGATGCCCCACTCTGACGCGCGGGCGCGCACCGTGCGCATGGCGCGCTTGATGTCGGCGGCCACGTCCTGCGGCTTGTAGGTCGAGCCGTCCTCGCGCATGAGCCGGTATTTCAGCACGAAACAGGTGACGCCGAGGCTCGAGAGATACTCCGCCGGCTCCACGCCCTCGGCCTTGAAGACCAGCTCGCGGTGGCCGCCGCCGGGCGCGATCACGATCGCGGTGCCGTTGGCCTTGCCGGCCGGCGGCGTGAAGACCGTCAGCGACGGGTTGTGGATGTTTTTCACCCAGTAATCCTTCGCCAGCTCGGGCTCGTTCTTGCGCGCCTCGGAGCCGGGCGCGCCGTCCGCCCACAGCGGGATGACGACGGGGTCGGCGGCGCGCAGGCCGCCGGCAAGGAGACAGGATACAACAGCGAGAACAGCGGGGTAACGGGGTTTCATGTCGGTTGACTCTGCTCAGGATGGCCCGAAAAGCCAGAGCGAGATGACCGGCTTTATTGGCGGGACCCCGGGAGGTCCCCCGCTGCCAATCTGGCTTGATAACGCGGGCGGAGCTTTACGCCCCGACGCCCAAGCCCCAACCTCCCGACCGTCGCGGCATAAAGCCTCCCCCACCTTGAAACGACTTTCCTGCCTCCTCCTGCTTCTCGCCCTCGCGCCTTCCGCGCGCGCCCAGGCGCCGGCGGAGCCGGTAAAGCCCGAGGACACTCCCGCGCTGCCGGCGGATGAACCGGCCGCCGCGGCCGACATCCCCGCGACCGCCGAGGACACGCCCGCTGCGCCGGCCTTCGAGCCCCAACCCATCGGGCCCACCGACTGGCTGGCCGCGCAGGTGGAATTGTCGCGCCGGGGATTCTCGTGCGGCTCGATCGACGGCGTGCGCGGGCTGCAGACCGCCACCTCGCTCAAGGCCTTCCAGAAAAACGAGGGCCTCAGGGAAACCGGCGATCTCGATCGCGCCACGCGCGAGGTGCTCAAGCTCACCGCGCCCGCCACCCGGGAATATGTCTTCACCGTCCTCGACCTCGCCGGCGCCCGGCCCGTGCCCGAGACCTGGCTGGGCAAGTCGCAGGTCGATGCGCTGCGCCACAACACGGTGCTCGAGTTGATCGCCGAGAAATTCCGCGCGAATCCCAAGCTCATCGTGAAGCTCAACCCGCACGTCAAAAAATGGGAGGACTTGCTCCCGGGCGAAAAACTGATCGTGCCGGCGGCCGAGCCCGTGATCCCCGCGGTGAAGGTCGCGCGGATCCACGTCTACCTTGCCGAGCACGTGCTGGAGGTCGTCGACGAAACGGGCCGCGTGCTGCTGCACTGCCCGGTGAGCATCGCGCGCAACGTCGAGAAGCGCCCGGTCGGCGAGCTGCACGTGGTCGTCGTGGCGCCCGATCCGAACTACACCTTCGACCCCGAGGTGTTCCCCGAGGTGCCCGAGGCGAAGGAGCTCGGCCGCAAGCTGATCATCCCGCCCGGCCCCAACAATCCCGTCGGCGTCGCGTGGATCGGGCTCGACCGGACCGGCTACGGCATCCACGGCACGCCCGACCCGGAGAAAGTCGGCCGCACCGAGTCGCACGGCTGCTTCCGCCTCGCCAACTGGGATGCCCGCACGCTGCTCGGCCTCGTGTGGGTCGGCCTGCCGGTGATGGTCGAGGAATGATCCGCCTCTTCCGGCCATGCCTTCCCTCCTGTCAAAAATTCCCCGCCTCCCCGTCGCACTGCTCGCGCTCGGCCTGCGGCTGGCCGCGGCGGGCGTCGACGACCCCGGCCTGCGCGTGACCGAGGAGCGCACCGGTTCGGGCGCACGCCTCCTGATGGAAACCGTCAACTGCACGGATCTCACCGTCACGCTCACCGCCGAGCTGCAGAACCTGCAGTCCACCCCACCGCTGCCGCTGACCTTTGAAACCCACGGGCCGGGCCGGTTCGAAGCCGTGGCATTCAAGGCGTCCGATCCCTCCGCCGGTTGGCGCTACTCCTATCGTTACAGCTGGCGCTACGGCACGCGGGGCGGAAAACCCGACGGCACCGTGTACGCGCTGCCGTACGATCATGGGACTCCGCGCCGGCTCATGCAGGGTTACCGGGGCCACTACAGCCACCAGGCCGGTTCGCCCAATGAATATGCCCTCGACTGGGCGATGCCCGAGGGCACGACGGTCCGCGCCGCCCGCGGCGGCACCGTCGTCGGCGTCCGCCAGGATTCCACCGTGGGCGGGGCGTCGCGTGATTTCCTGAATTGTGCCAACTACGTCATCATCCGGCACAGCGACGGCACCTATGGAGAATACCTTCACCTCCAGGCCGGCGGCGCCCAGGTCCACATCGGCGACCAGGTCGAGACCGGCGCGGTGCTCGCCCTCTCCGGCAACACCGGGTTTTCGTCGAGCCCGCATTTGCATTTCGCCGTCTTCCGCGCGCTGGACGGCCGCACGCGCGAAACCCTGCCGGTGCAATTCCGGGTCGGCAACGGCCCGCCCCAAACCCTGGTACAGGGACGCGTCTACTGACGCATTTCGCCGCGGACCGGGTTCGAATTCGAGGTTGGACGTTGGGCGTTGAACGTTGAATGTTCGGCTCGTTCCCCACCCCCATGCGTCTCCCCCCGTTGCTCCCGGTTCTCGCCCTTCTCCTCGTCACAGCCTGCTCCTCTACCGCCGTCCCGCCCCCGCCCGCCGGCGTCGTCACCGCCCACGGCCGCCTGCAGGTGAAGGGCAACCGCATCACCGGCAGCAAGGACGGCCAGCCGGTCAGCCTCGCCGGCAACAGCTTTTTCTGGAGCCAGTGGAGCGGACGCTTCTACACCCGCGAGGTCGTCGCGTGGCTGAAGCAGGACTGGCACGCCACCGTCGTGCGCGCCGCGCTCGGCGTCCATGAGGAGGACGGCTACCTCCAGCATCCGGCGGAAAACCTGGCCCGCGTCACCACGGTGATCGACGCCGCCATCGCGGAGGATCTCTACGTCATCGTCGACTGGCACGACCACAACGCCCAGCTCCACTCCCCGCAGGCCTTGGCCTTCTTCCAGGAAATCGCCCGCCGCTACCGCGGCCGGCCCAACCTGATCTACGAAATCTACAACGAGCCGAGGAAGGGCTACACGTGGGACAAGGACGTGAAACCCTACGCGGAGAGCGTCATCTCCTCCATCCGCGCCATCGATCCCGACGTCCTCATCGTCGTCGGCACGCCGAACTGGTCGCAGGACGTCGACATCGCCGCCGCTGACCCCATCCAGGACAACAACGTCGCCTACACGCTCCATTTCTACGCCGCCAGCCACAAGGAGGGCCTGCGCGCCAAGGCGAAGAAGGCTCTCGACCTCGGCGTCGCGCTTTTCGTCACCGAATGGGGCACCTGCAACGCCTCCGGCGGCGAGCCGATCGACCCCGCCTCGATCGCGGCGTGGATGCAGTTCATGCGCGAACACCAGATCAGCCATTGCAACTGGTCGGTGTTCGACAAGAAGGAGACCGCCTCGATCGTCGTCCCCGGCGCCTCGGCGCAGGGCGGCTGGACCGACGCCGACCTCACGCCGTCCGGCCGGCTCGTCCGCGAAATCGTGCGCAACTGGAACGGAGGAAAATAATCACCCACAACGTTTCACTCTCACCCTCGCTTTCACTCCCATGTCCTCCCCCGACCGCCGTCACTTCCTGAAACAGGCCGCCCTGCTGCCCGTCGCCGCCGCCGGGCTCTCCCTGCCCGCGACCGCGCGGGCGGCCGCCCCGGCCCCGGGCCGCGACGCCTCGCCGCTCAAGCTCAGCCTCAATGCGTTTTCCTTCAACGACGCCCTGGTGGCCGGCCTCGCCGGCAAACCCGGCGGCGTGTCGTATTTCGATGTGCTCGATTTCTGCGCGCAGCACGGCTTCGCCGCGATTGACGCCACCGGCTATTATTTTCCCGGTTACCCGGAGGTCCCGACCCGGGACTACATCAACCAGTTCAAGCGCCGCCTGCTCCGGCTCGGCCTGGACCTCAGCGGCACCGGCATCCGCAACGACTTTGCCCAGCCCGACGCCGAAAAGCGCGCGGCCGACGTGAAACGCGCCAAGGCCTGGGTCGAGGCCGCGGTCGAGCTCGGCGCGCCGGTCCTCCGGGTCTTCGCCGGCGCCGTGCCCAGGGGCTATGAGGAGCGCTGGGACGAGGCCGCCGCGTGGATGATCGACGCCATCGGCGAGTGCGTGGAGCACGGCCGCAAACACGGCGTCGTCATCGGCGTGCAGAACCACGGCGACATGCTCAAGTCCGCCCCCGAATGCCTGAAGGTGGTGAAGGCCGTGAACTCCGAATGGTGCGGGCTCATCGTCGACACGGGCAACATGCTCACCGCGGACCCGTATGCCGACATCGCCGCGGTCGTCCCGCACGCCGTCAACTGGCAGATAAAGGAAAGCCTTCGCGGCCTGGATCCCACCCGGCCGCCCGACCTGCCGCGCCTCTACCGCCTCATCCGCGAGGGCGGCTACCGCGGCTACGTGCCGATCGAGACGCTCGTCTACAAGGGCGTGCCCTACGACCCGTTCCAAGTCGTGCCGGCTTTCGCCGCCAAGGTGAAGGCGGCAATGGCGGGCGCCTGAATTTTTCTTAAGCGCGTCCTAACCAAACCGGGTCATGGCGAGGCGCGCTGCGCGCACCTCGCCATGACAAACAGGTGGAAAGTGGCGACGGTTCAGGGCGCCTAGCTTCAGGGCCAGCTGTGGGCGTAGAGCCAGACGGCGATGCCGCCGGCGACGAAGAAGACCACCACGCCGGCGACCATCCACAGGTTCACCTTCGTGGTCTTCTTGTGCACGTTCATGATCGGGCGCGGATCGTTTTGGTCGAAGCCCATGGGGAAGCAGGGTTGGGTTCCAGGTTCTAGGGTCCAGGATCCGGGTTTTGGGTCCAAGGCGGTTCAGTCCCCGATCTTGGGATTGTCGATCCCGAGCGCGTCCGCGAGGTCGGTCAGGTGCTCCTGCTCCTGCGCGATGATCTTGCGCAGCACCTCGCTGAGCGCGAACTCACCCATGGCGTCGGCCTGCCGGATGCGCTCGCGGTAGGCCTTGATGGTGTCGGTCTCGTTCTGCAGGTCGAAGCGCAGCATGTCCTCGGGCTGGTCGGACAATTTCACGCGCCTGGGCTCGGTGACCGGCGTGCCGTTGAAATAGTCGATCTGCTTCGCGATCTTCAGCGCGTGGTCCAGCTCCTCGCCGGCGTGCTTTTTCAGCTCGCTGGCGATGGATTGGAATTTCGCCCCCTTCATCGTCTGGCTGTAGACGACGTAGGCGATTATCGCCTGGAACTCCCGGGCGAGGTCCTCGTTCAGGAGCGCGATCATTTCCTTGCGGCTGATTTTGTCG
The DNA here is from genome assembly GCA_964481095.1 of uncultured Oleiharenicola sp. GTDB lineage: Bacteria > Verrucomicrobiota > Verrucomicrobiia > Opitutales > Opitutaceae > Lacunisphaera. The sequence continues at coordinate 8,187 of CAYZSN010000231.1, forward strand.
GTATTTTTCATGATAAAGTGCCGGGGTTGACCCCCACCGTTGACACCGCAAAGCCCCGGTTGGTTCGCCATTTCCTCGCCGATTCGCGCCGCAATCGGCGGCAAGATCGAATTTGCCGCTGGCCGGGATCGAAATCGCCGGTGACAAATGAACGCTGAAAAATGAACGAACGGTTTTCTCCGCTCCGCGTCCTGCTCCCGCCCAACCTCGAGGCCGCCCTCCCGCGTAACGCCGTGGCCGTGCAGGTCGAGCTCGACCTGGCCGCCGCGCCGCCGGCGGGGCTGCTGCCCGGGCTCGCCGTGCTGCAGCGCCTTGGGGTGAAGCCCGCGCCGGCGTCGCTGGTGCAGCTCAACCGCGAGCAATTGCGCGACCTGATCGGCGCGCTCGCCGGCCAGCCGGTGTTTTTCCACGGCAGCATGCCCGACATACCGCTCGCGTGGCATGGCCGGGAGCTGTCGGGGGTGAGCGAGCTGCTGAGGGAAAAAGATATAGGCCCTATGAGCCCTATAGGACCTATAATTAAGAAAACCTCCGCCACCGCACGGCAGGCCCCGCCACTCGCACCCGCCGAGGAGCCGCCCGCTCCCCTCCTCATCGACGGCTCCGAACATTTCCTCGCCATCTCCCTGCCGCCGCGCGGCTCCGCGAATTATGACGGCGTGCTGGAATTCCTGCGCCACCACCGCTTCGTGCTCGACCCGCTCAGCCGCAAGTGGTGGCTGCGCGACCGCCACCGCGTGCTCAACCTCCTCGCCACCGAGGGCCGGACGCTGCGCGAGGACTTCGGCGCCGAGTTCACGCCCAATTTCGAGCAGAACACCGCGCACCTGCGGACCGCCGAGCCGACCGCGCAGGTCACCGAGGCCGCCGACGGCTACGACGTGCAGCTCGGCATTGACGCCGGCGGCGCCACCGAGGCGCAGGTGCGCGAGGCGATCGCCACCGGCCGCGGTTACGTCGAGAGCGACCGCCGGATCTACCTGCTCGACGCCGCGCGGCTGGAAAAAATCGGCGCCGCGCACCGCCAGCTCGCCGGCAATCCCGCCGACAGCGGCGGCGCCCGCCGCAAGCACCGCGTGAGCAAGGCGCGCGCCGCCGAGGTCAACGACCTGATCGAGGAAATCGCCCCGCACTTCCAGGCGCCCGACACCTGGCGCGAGCGCAGCGCCGCGCTGCACCACCTCACCAGCCTGCCGCCTGCGCCGGTGCCGGCCGCGCTCGACCGGACCCTGCGGCCTTACCAGAGACTCGGCGTCGCGTGGCTCTGGCACCTCTACCGGCAGGAGCTCGGCGGCATCCTCGCCGACGAGATGGGCCTCGGCAAAACGCTGCAGGCCCTCGCGCTGATCGCCGCCGCGCGCCAGCCAACTGTTGCGGGAGCGAGCTTGCTCGCGACCGGCTCGTGTCGCGAGCAAGCTC
>CAYZSN010000232.1:0-5353 GCA_964481095.1 uncultured Oleiharenicola sp.
TAGGCGCGCAACGGGCGGCGCCAGCGCGGGGCGAGCCGCCCGATGACATACGCGCCGGTGCCGAGGCCGGCGAAATATGCGGCCAGCACGGCGGCCGTGGCGGGCCCGGCGGAACCGAAGACCAGCGCGAACTGCCGCTGCCACGCGACCTCGTAGACCAGCGCGATCGCGCCGGAAACGAACAGCAGCCCCGGCAGCGCGGACGGGGGCAGGGTGCGGGCGCGGGCGGGTGGGGGAACAGCCATGGGAAAAACGCAGCTAGCGGGTTACCGCATCGCCGGGGCGGTGCAGCAATAAAAACGGCGGCGAGGGACTCGCCGCCGCGTGGACACCAGCAACTGCGGACAAAATCAGAGCCGGATGGAGAGGCTGGCGTTGAAGGTGTAGTCGGCGAAGGCGGCGTCACCGCCGCGGAGCGTGCCGTAGGACACCACGCGGTTGCGGTGGATCGCAATGGGGAACGTGATGGTGCCGCTGTAGCGGCCCCGGCTGTAGGTCACACCGGGCTCGACCGACACGGCGAAGCCCGGGCGCCGCCGGCCGAGGCTGCCGCCGAAGAGATCGTGGGCGACCACGCCCTCGTTGCGGAGGCCGAGGCTGACGGACAGGCCCTTGACCTGCTCGACGCGATAGTCGAAGCCGCCGCGGACCATGTATTGGTCGGGAATCGACCAGCCCGTGGCCTCGACGCGCTCGTCGGGATTGAACAGGTAGAAGCCGTTGCCGTAGAGCGCCAGGTTGCGCACCCACCGCTTGAGGCTGTAGAAGCCCTGCAGCTCGACGGTGAAACCGACGCCGCCGTCGCCGGGCTGGATGGAGGAATCCACGTAGCCCATCGACGGATTGACCGGGCGGGGAAACCAGTCCATCGCCTCGGCGTCGCCGCTCTTGGTCTTGAGGCCGACACCGATGGAGAGGTTGCCGTCATGCGGCGTTTTCGGGTCGAAGACCCAGTAGTTGGCGGCGAAGCGCATGTCGCCCAGGCCGTGCGCCTGGGTGTGGATGCGCACGTTGTTGGCGAGCTGCGAGCGATCGTGCCACGAGAACGGGAGCGTGAAGGTGGTGGTCAGCCGGTCCGTCCAGGCATAAGTGATCCCCACGTCGAAAAAGTTCGAGTGATTGATGATCTCATTGTGCATCGCCGAGCGCTGCGTCTGCTCGTCGTCGCCGACGAAGTGGCGGCCGGAAAGGAAATGCCGGTACGCAAAACTGATGTCGAAATGGTCCTTCTCCAGGTAACCGCTGCTGTCGGAGATGGCATTGGCGCCGCCGCCGCGGGCGACAACGCAGCCCTGGCCGAACACGGAGGCGGGCAACAGGAGGCTGACAAGCCCGGCGAGCACGGCCAGCCGGACGATGAACTTACGGGGGGTTTGCATGGGGGATGAGATTGCCGCCCTTGGGTTAGGATTTTTTTGGGGGCGACATGCCATTGGCAGGGTGCAGGCGTGGCGAAAAGCCGTTTGGGGCTGGCTGCTCCCAGACAGGGGCGAACTGCTGCGTGCGCGGTTCGTCCCCGTTTCGCAGCAATCTGTCCCGCCGGCCTTTTCTTTTTTTCCGGGACGGGCAGGATGGGGGATGTCAGGCAGTGCTGGGTTTATTTTTAGGGTTACAACCTCGGCGGGCGCGGCGCCCGGCCGAGGTTGCTTTCTTTTCACCCCGCAGTTCCGGCGGTTCGCCCCTCCCGGGTTCACAATGCGCCGGATTTTTCCAAGATGGCCCGCGTCTTTCCTTCCTTTCCCCGGTCCGCCTTTTAGCCTGATTTCCCCATACCCCGCATGAAACCTTCCCGCCTTCTCGCCGCGCTGAGCCTGTTCCTCCCGGCCGTCGCTCCGGTCCTCGCCGCCGACAACGCCGTGCTCTACTGGAACGAGCAGGCGTTGAATACCACGCGCCTCGCCCGCAACCCGCCGCCGATGTCGTCGCTGATCTTCGCCACCTTCCACGGGGCGATCTTCGACGCGGTCAACGGCATCACCCGGACCCACGAGGGCTGGATCGTGAAGGAGCCCGCGCCGGCCGGTGCCGACATGGATGCCGCCATCGCCGGCGCCGCCCACGAGGTGGCGATGGCGCTCTGGGGCACGGGCACGAATCCCCACAACCTCCAGGTCATGTACGAAAAGGCGCTCGCGCAGATTCCCGACGGCCCGGCCAGGGAAACCGGGCTCGCCTGGGGCGCCAAGGTCGGCAAGGCCGTCCTCGCCGCGCGCGCGAGCAGCGGCTACGACAAGCCCATCCCGGGGGTCTATACGAGCGTCGAGCAGGGCAAGTGGCGCGAGACGCCGAGCGCCTTCCGCCCGCCGCTGCTGCCCTTCTGGGGCAAGGTCGTGCCGTTCGTCATGACTTCGCCTGAACAGTTTCGCGCCCCGCCGCCGGAGTCGCTCGGCTCGAAGGAATACGCCGAGGAGCTCGCCTTCGTGCAAAAGCGCGGCGCCCGCGACAACGCGGAGCGCACGGAATACGAGACGCTGAGCACGCCGTTCTGGAACGACGACCTCGGCACCTCCACGCCGCCGGGCCACTGGAACATGATCGCCGCCGACCTCGCGCGCAGGAACAATCTCTCGACCGCCGACACCGCGCGCCTCTTCGCCCTCCTCAATTTCGCCCAGGCCGATGCCGCGATCGGCTGCTGGGAGACCAAGTTCTACTACAACACGTGGCGCCCGGAAACGGCGATCCGCGAGATCGACCCGAAGCTCGCCCCCGGCGCGAAGATCGACCCCGACTTCATCCCGAACATGGCATCGCCGCCGTTCCCGTCCTACACTTCCGGCCACAGCACCTTCTCGGCCGCGGGCGCGCGCCTGCTCGCGCTTTGGTTCGGCACCGACGACATCGAGTTCAGCGTCACCTCCGACGCGCTGCCCGGCGCCGTCCGTGCTTTCAAGAAACTCTCCGATGCCCAGAAGGAGGCCGGCATGAGCCGCGTCGTCGGCGGCATCCACACGATGTCCGACAACCTCCAGGGCCAGGCGATGGGCATCAAGATCGCCGACTGGACCTGGAGCCACGCCCTGCCGCCGGTGAAGAAATGAGGGAAGCTCCGTCAATCAGGCCGGCATTCCCCCCGATTGTGGTTCGAGATAACCAACAACCATTGGCCAATGACGAATGACAAATCCGATTCCGTCCTCCCCTGGATCCTGCGCACCGGCGTCGCCATGTGCTTCCTCGGCCACGGGGCCTTCGGCCTGATCACCAAAAAGGCCTGGCTGCCGTATTTCGGCGTGGCCGGCATCCCCGAGCCCGTGGCGTGGCACCTGATGCCATGGATCGGCGGCATGGACGTGACGATTGCCTTCCTCGCCTTCATCTGGCCGTGCCGCGCGCTCTTCCTGTGGGCGGCGACGTGGGCGGTGTGGACCGCGCTGCTGCGGCCCTTCGCCGGGCAGGGCTGGCCGGAATTCTTCGAGCGGGCCGGCAACTACGGCGTGCCGCTCGCGATCCTCGTCATCATCGGCCTGCGCGGCGCCTGGTTCGCGCGGTTGCCGGAGCAGTGGGCCCTGGCCGAAACCTCCCGCCGCAACGTGGCGCGCGTGCTGCGGATCGCGCTGGCGACGCTGCTGGCCGGCCACGCCACCTGCGCGCTGGTGCTGAAAAAGGCCGGGCTGGCGCACCACTACGAGGTGTTCGGCGTCGCCGATCCCGCGCGCGTGATGGGTGCGGTGGGGTGGTTCGAGCTCTTGCTCGCGCTGGCGGTGCTGGTCGTGCGCGCCCCGGCACTGGTGGTGTTCGCATGCTGCTGGAAGATCGCCACCGAGGCGCTGTTCCTCACCAGCGGCGCGCCGGCGCCCCTTTTTGAAGTGATCGAACGCGGCGGCAGCTACATCGTGCCGCTGGCCCTGGCCTGGCTCCTCTCCCGGCCCCGGGCCGCCTCCGCTCCCATCCCACAACCTGTCTGATACCCATGTCCCCCGCCACGCTCCCCCGCCTGTTGGCTTTCTGCATGGTGTGCGCCGCCGCCCACGGCGATCCCGCCTACACCTCGTCCCCCCTGGCGGCCCGCGCCGCACCCGCCGCCGGCGCCCCGCCGTTCCACCGCCTGACGGCCGAGGAATCGGGCGTGAGCGTGCCGAACGTCTACGACGATCCCCGCATGTGGGGCGACCGCTTCCGGGAACTCACCCTCGGCGCGCTCGAGACCGGCGTGGCCGTGGCCGACTTCGACCGCGACGGGCATCCCGACATCTTCGCCGTGTCGAAGAACGGGCCGTGTGCGCTCTATGTCCAGCCGACGCTCGGCCGGTTCAGCAACGTCGCCGCGACGGCCGGCGTCGACTGCGTGGCCCAGAATGAAAGGATCGGCAAGATCGGCGCCACGGCCGTCGACATCAACCAGGACGGCTGGCCCGACCTCTACGTCTGCCGCTACGACGCGCCCAACCTGCTCTTCGTGAACAACGGCGACGGCACGTTCACCGAGCGCGCGAAGGATTATGGCCTCGATATCAAGGACGCCTCGGTCCACGCCTCCTTTGCCGATTACGACCGGGATGGTTTCCTCGACTGCTACCTCGTCACCAACATCCTCGACTTCTCCAAGGCCCCGCAGGGCCGCCGGAACTACCTGCTGCACAACGACGGCAGGGGCCGGTTCGTCGATGTCACGCCCAAGTCCGGCATCTGGGGCCTCACGCAGGGGCACACCGCCGTCTGGTTCGACGCCAACCACGACGGCTGGCCCGACATCTACGTCGCGAACGACTTCGAGACGCCCGACCGCCTCTATCTCAACAAGGGCGACGGCACGTTTGCCGACGTGATCGACGAGCGCCTGCCGCACGTCACCTATTTCTCGATGAGCGCCGACGCCGGCGACCTCAACAACGACGGCCGCGTCGACTTCCTCGTCACCGACATGCGCGACCGCAACCACGCGCAGTTCATGACCGGCATGGAGGAGATCGGCCGCGGCCTGTGGGAGATGGAGCGGGTCAGCGACCTCATCCCGCAGTACATGTGGAACGCCGTCTACCTGAACACGGGCACCGACCGCTTCCAGGAGGTTGCGCACCTCACCGGGATGGACGCGACCGGCTGGACCTTCGGCGCGCGCCTCGCCGACCTCGACAACGACGGCCGCCTCGACGCCTTCTTCACCAGCGGCATGATCCGCAACTTCATCGACGCCGACCTCGTCGACAAGCAGAACGTCGCCCCGTCGCTCGCCGCGCGCGCCAACGTCTGGAAAAACTCCGCCCCGCGCAACGAGACCACGCTGGCCTACCGCAACCTCGGCGACCTCCGGTTCGAGAACGTCTCCGCTGCCTGGGGCCTCAACGAGAACACCGTGGCCTTCGGGTGCGCGGTCGCCGACCTGTTCAACACCGGCAACCTCGACCTCGTC
>CAYZSN010000233.1:0-62514 GCA_964481095.1 uncultured Oleiharenicola sp.
GATTCGGTCGAGCGCGCGCTGCACCGGCGCATAGCGCGGCGGCGAAACCCAGGCCACGATCGCCAGCGCTGCCGCCGCGCCCGCGCAGGCGGCGGGAACCGTGCCGCCGCGCCAGAGCCAGATCGTCAGCGTGCCAGCGGCGGCGAGGCTGGCCTGCAGGCGGGCGCGGAGTACGGGCGCGAGGGGCATGGCCGGCAATTTGGGTAAGGGCCCGGGGGATGCCCACAAAAAAGGAGGGCGGGGTTGCCCCGCCGCGCAACCCCCAGGCGAGGGACAGGCGAACCTGGGCGGACGGACTTCCTCGGGCTCAACCTCTACACGGGGGTCTTCGTACGCGCGGGCCGCGGCGGCGCCCGGAGAAAGGTTGCCTGCGGCGCCGGCGCTGGTATTCGTCGCGCCCAACATGCCGTTGCGCCCCGCCCCCTGCCGTTGGATCCCGGTGCTGGCCTTCGCGCTGCTCGCCGCCGGCGCGAACGCGGCCGTGCGCTACGACATGACCAAGGCCGAGCTGTTGCAGGAGCTCGGCAAGCCCACCTCGGTGATGAAGAGCCCGTCCGGGCGGGAAGTCCTGATTTTTCCGAAGGGCGTGCGCATCGAACTGGAAAACGGAAAGGTGGTCAGCGTGAAGGGCCTGGACCTGGCGGCGGCGGAACAGGCGGAAGCCAACGCGGCGACCGAAAAGGCGACCGCGACGGAAAATGCCAAGCGCAAGGCCGAGGAGGAAAAGGCCGCCGCCGCGCAGGCTGCGGCCGAGGCCAAGGCGGAAAAGGAGTGGGCGGACCAGAACGCCAAGGCCCGCGCCGACATGGAAAAATCGGTCGAGGCGATGGAAAAGGAGCACGACGCGTCCCGGGAACAGCGGCGCCGCGGCCCGCCGCCCTTCGAGCCGGTGGCGTTCCTGATCGGGATGTTCGTCAAATGGGTGCTGGTGGTCGCGGCGCTCAGGCTGGCGGCGAAATACTGGAACGCGGACATCGACTGGTCCGGCGTCATGATTGCGGCCGGGGTCGAGACCGGCGTGCGCGCCGTACTTTCCCTCGTGGCGCAGCTCGCCTTCCACGTGCCGTCGCTGTTCTACCTCGACGATGCGCTCGCCCTCGTTGCGCTGATCCTCGTGCTGCGCAAGGTCAGCACCAACCAGTCGATGAACCAGGCCGTCACGATCGCCTTCACGGTGAAGACCTTCTCGATCGTGGTCGGATCGGTCGTCACGGTCGCGCTGATGGGCCTGTTGCACTGAGCCGTCGCGGGCGCCCCGCAGGGAGCGAAGAAGTGGTGGAGGTGAGGGGAGTTGAACCCCTGTGTCCCTGACCTTCGCGCGCAGCCTCTACCCATATAGCGTCGGTTTGGTTCTCGCCGCGAGGGACGCTTCGACGCGCGCTTCCCCTTTGGCCAGCCGTGAGTGAAGATACGGCGGTGACAGCACGACGGATGTCTCCGCTATTCCTGCTGTCGACGTTCCCAGCCCCTAGCAGGAGTCAGGGTGGGAACGTGACCGCACTTAGGCGGCCATTAGCATTTCTTCGTTGTTGCCGTTTGTTTTTTCGAAGGGGGATTAACGAGAGGCCTCCGGCTCTCGACAGGCAGCTGCGCACTCCAACCAAGGATCGAATCCGGAACACCCCCGTAAAGTTACGAGTGAAAGTGAAAGGGACGAGTGACCCAAAGTGAGCGCACCGTCAAAGAACGTGTCCACCCGACAAACCCGGCGGGCCGGGAGTTCCGAGTGGGGCCGGGAACGTGCCACACCCCGCCGGGAATGCAAGCCCCCGTCCCGGGGAGCGCCTATCCCTTTGCCGCGCAGACGCCGCGGTAGAAGTCAACGTATTGGCCGACGATGCGATCCGCGGAAAACAGCGTCGCGGCGCGCATCTTCGCGGCCGCGCCCAGCGCGGCGCGGCGGACCGGGTCGGCCAGCAGCGATTCCACGCCGCGGGCCAGCGCGCCGGTGTCGCCGAACGGCACGAGCAGGCCGCTCCGGCCCGACTCCACCACCTCGGGAATGCCGCCGACGGCGAACGCCACGCTCGGGCAGCCGAAGGTCATCGCCTCGAGGATGCTCAGGCAGAAGCTCTCCAGCTCCGAGGTGAACACCGCGCAATCCGCGGCGTTCAGGTAGTCTTCGATCGCGGTCACGTTGGCGCGGACGACGATGGTTTCGTCGAGGCCGAGCTTCTCCACCGCGGCGGCGTGCGGCGAAAAATCGCCGCCGGCCAGGATGACCAGCTTGAAGGAGGTGCGCGGCCGGATCGCGGCGGCGGCCTCCAGCAGCAGGTCGATGCGCTTGACCGGCCGGAGATTGGAGGCGTGCAGCAGCATCGCCTCGCCATCCCGCAGGCCCAGCTCGGCGCGCAGCTTTTCCCGCGAGCGGGCGGCGGGGCGCGGGGCGAAGAAATTCGGGATCACCGTCACCGCCCCGTAGAAATCCAGGTGCGTGCGGATCTCGGCCTTCAGGAATTGCGAGACGGTGGTGACGGCGTCCGCGTGCTCGAGCGCGTGCCGGATGGCCGGGCCATAGCCGGCGTCGGCGCCGAGCAGCATGACGTCGGTGCCGTGCAGCGTGACCACGACCTTCGGCCGCTCGAACACCGGGAGCATGGACATGGCGAGCATCGCGGCGGTCGCGTGCGGCACGGCGTAATGGACGTGCAGCACGTCGAGCTTTTCGGCCCGGCTCACCTCGGCGATCTTCACCGAGAGCGGCAGCGTGTAGTCGGGATACTTGAAGAGGTCGTAGTCGTTGACCCGCACCGCGTGGAAATGGATGCGCGGCTGGTTCTCCGGCAGGCGGAACGGCGCGGCGTGGCTGATGAAGTGCACCTCGTGGCCGAGCGCGGCGAGTTCCTCGCCGAGCTCGGCGGCCAGGATGCCGCTGCCGCCCACGGACGGGTGGCAGATCAGGCCGATGCGGAGGGGACGATCAGGCATGAGCGTAGCCGACCAAACCGAATGGCCGCAAGGAAGCGCAAGAGGCGCAAAAACTGGGCCGGATTGGGAATTTTGCGCCTTCGGCGCCTTTGGGCGGCCGATGCATCGGTTTAGAATTTCGCCGCGGCGCGGCTGAGCGGCGCGAGCGACGTGAACACCAGCGGGTCGTTGGGCCAGAGCGGCTGGGCGTGGCCGACGCCGGCGTTGAGGCCGTGCACCCGGGCGCGGGCGAGCTGGAGCTCGACGTAGTTGCGCGTGCGCATCTGCGAGGCGTGCGCCTCCATGGACGCGGTCCAGGCCTGCATGATTTCCGGGGCGGAGATGTCGATGAGGACCGGGATGGCCCCGGCCGGCTCCGCCCCGGGGCCGAGCGCGTAGAAGAAAAGCTCGCCGATGGCGTGCGGGGTCAGGTCGCGCAGCTCGGCCACGCCGCCATAGCGGGCGAGGCGCGTGGCATCGCGCACGAGCGTCCCGAGCCGCCAATGGTCGGGATGCTGGTTTTCCGCCGTGGTCGGGGCGAGGACGAGCGCCGGACGCACGCGGCGAAGGATCTTGGCAATCTTGAGCGCGTGGGCGGACTTGATCTCGAGGTGGGCGTCGCCGTCGAGCTCGAGGAATTCCACGGTGGCGCCGAGCAGCTTCGCGGCCCGCTGGGTCTCGGCGGCGCGCTCCTTCGGCGTGCCGTTGGTGCCGGCCTCGCCGCGGGAGCAGACCACGAAGTGGATGGGCCGCCCCGCCTGGCTCTCGCGGGCGACGATGCCACCGCAGCCGAACTCGATGTCGTCGGGATGCGCGCCGAACGCGACGAGCGGGGTGTTTTCAGATAAAGACATTTTCCAGGAGGTAACGGAGAGAACAGAGGGATGAGGAAGCAATCCTCCGTTAACTCTGTTCCCTCCTGTAAGGTTTAGGTTGGGTAATCCGTCCAGGCTTCATCGGAGCGGTCGATGGGGTCGCGGTTGAGGAAGGTTATTTCGGGGGCGTCGGCCCGGTTCAAATAGGCCTGCTCGCCGGCGCCGGCGATGTAGTGGGTGCAGTGAAGCACAGACTGCATCCAGCGCAATCGCGAGTCGCGGGAGGGGCTGACCTGCTCCTTGGTGAATTCCGCCGCCGGGAGCGTCAGGTAGCAGTCGCCACCCTCGTGCAGGCAGAGCGAACCGTCGGGCAGCCGGCGGGCGCGGACGATCTCGCCCTCGTAGGGCACATCCACGAAGCAGTCGGCGACCTCGCAGGCGGCGCGGCGCACCGCGGGGTCGCTGGAGCGGACGACGCGCACGCCCTCGAGCAGGCCGAGGCCGCGGTACATCTCGAGGCAGAAGTCGGCGACGGTGTCGGCGCGCGTTTGCTTGAAAATGGCGGCGAGTTCCGGCGCGACGTACGCGCCGAGCTGGCGGCAGGTGTTGGCGGACCAGTCGGCGGGGACGCGCTTGGCGTAAAGCGGCGACCACTTGCGCTGGACCTTGTTGGCGAAGGTGAAGTTGAGCGTGGCCGGCTCGCCGGTCTTGCGGTGGCGCACGATGGTCTGCGTCTCGCGCGGGTCGTGGTCGCTGTCGTGGTAGAAGAACACGATTTCGCCGCCGATTTCCTGCTGGAGCCGGCGTGCAGTCACAAACTTGGCATAGAGGAACCGCCGCGGGAAAAACCCGCAGGGTTGCTGGCCGAAGCAGATGACGGGGGAGGGCATGGGACGACCTTACAGGAGGCAACAGAGGGAACGGAGAGAAGGGCAGCGCAAACTCATGCCCCGTTAACTCCGTTTGCTCCGGTGAGGTTGTGGTTTGGCGACAAGGCCTGCAGGCCGAGGCTGAAGAGCACGACGGCGGCGCAGCCGATGGGGTTGAGCCAGAGATAGCCGATCTCGTGCGCGGGCCAGGCCTTGCCGGCGGCGTAGATGCCGAGCACGACGGCCTGCGCGGCGAGCGCGGCCCAGAAAACCGCGGAGCCGCCGACTTTCTTGCAGAAGAACGCGACGATGAACAGGCCGAGCAGCGTGGGATAGAAAATTGAGGCCACGATGTTGAGCGCCTCGATCAGGTTCTCGGCGAAGCTGACGAACAGCGCGAAGCCGATGGCGAAGCAGCCCCACAGCGCGGTGAAGCGTTTCGCGACGACCACATTGCGGCGTTCGTCGTGCGCGGCCTGCGGCCGCAGGTGCCGCCAGACGTCAATCACGGTGGTGGTGCCGAGCGCGTTGAGTTCGCCGGCCTTCGACGAGAGGGCCGAGGCGAACATCACGGCGATGAGCAGGCCGATCACGCCATGCGGCAGTTGCGACGTGATGAAGGTGATGAAGACGAAGTCCGAGTCGCGCGTGCGCTTCGTTTCCGGCGCCGCCTGCTGCAGCGCGTCGCGCGCCTTGGCGCGGAGGGCGTCGGACGCCTGCTGGGCCTGTGCGAGGGCGGCACGGGCGGACTGCTCCGCCGCGGCGTCGGAGCCTTCGCTCGCCGCGACCCAGGTTTGGATCTTCGCGAGCTTGTCGGCGTGGAGCGCGGCGTGCTGCTGCTCCATCGAGCGGAACTCGGCGCCATGCGCGCCCTGCACCTGCTGCTGCCACGCGGCCTGGTTGAAGACGAGCGGGGTGTCGGGTTGGAACTGGTAGAAGACGAAGAGCAGCGCGCCGAGCAGCACGATGAAGAACTGCATCGGGATTTTGAGCACGGCGTTGAACATCAGGCCGAGCCGGCCCTCGCGCAGGGCCGCGCCGCCGAGGTAGCGCTGGACCTGCGACTGGTCGGTGCCGAAGTAGGAGAGCGACAGGAAGAATCCGCCGAGGATGCCGCTCCAGAGCGTGTAGCGCAGGCGCGGGTCGGGCGTGTAGTCGACGGCCTGCAGCTTGCCCATGGCGCCGGCGATGTGCGTGGCGTGGTCGGGGAGCTTGGAGACGAGGACGACGAACGCCGTGATCATGCCGCCCCAGATGACGGCCATCTGCCATTTCTGGGTGAGGTTCACCGCGGCGCTGCCGCCGGTGACGGTGTACCAGATGGCAACGAGGCCGATGCCGACGATGATGAAGTCGAGCCGCCAGCCGAACACGGTCGCGAGGATGATCGACGGCGCGTAGATGGTGATGCCGCTCTGCAGGCCGCGCTGCAGGAGGAAAATGCCGGCACCGAGCAGACGGGTTTTCTGGTCGAAGCGTTTGCCGAGATATTCGTAGGCCGTGTAGACGCCGAGCTTGCGGTAGATCGGCAGGAAGACGGCGCAGACGAGGATGAGCGCGAGCGGCAGGCCGAAATAATTCTGGATGAAAGCCATTCCGTTCTCGTACGCCTGGCCCGGCAGCGAGAGGTACGTGATGGTGCTCGCCTGCGTGGCGGCGACGGAGAGGCCGATGGTGAACCAGCCGGTCGACTTGCTGCCTTTGAGGTAGGTGTCGAGGTGGTCGGTGTGGCGGGTGTGCCACGCCCCGTAGGCTGCGATGCCCACCATCGTTCCCAGCAGCACGATCCAGTCGGCCAGGTTCATGCGAACGCGCGGGAGAAAAGGGTGAGCGCCGCGACCACGAGGACGAAGCAGCCGAGGACGAACCAATACACGCCGCGCCAGGTCCGGAAACCCGGCAGGCCGGGGGATTCGTCGTCGGGGTCGGGAGAAGCCATAAAGGGGGCACCACTAATCCACACTAAGCAGACACTAATGGGTCCTGGGTTTGGATTAGTGGGGAATCAGGGGATATTAGTGGTGACCTGTCGGTGGTTCATTTCCCCAGCGACACGAGGTTCGCGAAAAGTCGCTCGGCGCCCGGCACCCCGGCGGGAAGCTGGCGGAAGAACGTGAGGCCGGTGTACACGTACCAGCCCTTGCCGTGGCGGGCGATGAGCAGGCTGCTTTTGAGCGGGGCTTCACCCGGATCGCTCATGGCGAGGACGGGGGTGTAATGCTCCTCGTCCCACTTGCTCGGGAAGTACGTGCCGCGCTCCTGCACCCAGCCGTCGAAATCCGCCGGCGTGATCTTGTTCGGCGTGTTCAGCGCGGGGTGTTCGGGCGAGAGGAAGGACACGGCGGCGTTTTCGTCCGTGACGCGCAGCAACGGCGCCGGGCCCTCGATGGAGAGGGGGTACGGGCCGAGCACGGGGGCCTTCAGGTTGTTCGGGCGGTTGTACTGGGCGATGACGGTGCCGCCGCCCTCGACCCAGTGCATGAGCCCGGGGAACGCGTCCGCGAGGTCGGTGCGCTCGTTGAACGCGCGCACGCCGATGACCACGGCATCGAGCCCGGCAAGTTTTTCCGGCGTGAGGTCGGCGCCGGTGAGGGTCGTCACCTCGTAGCCCAGCTGGACGAGGCTTTCCGCCGTATTGTCCCCGGCGCCCGGCAGGTAGCCGACGCGCTTGCCCTTGGTCTGCACGTCGAGCGCGACGACATGGACCTCGGCCGCCCGCTGGAGCAGCTGCACCGGGAGGTGCGGGTAGGTGAGGGCAAAGCGGTCGGTGAAATAATGCATCCCCCCGACCTGCGCTTCCGCCGCGACGGTGGCCGAGCCTGCCTTGGCGGGCGCCGTCAGGCGGAAGGTGACCGAGGCCTTGTCGCCGGCATGCGCGAGCGAAAAGGACTGCCGTGCCGGGGACACGATCCAGCCCGCCGGCCGGTCGAGCAGCAGTTCGCCGTGGACGGCGGCGCGGGCCGCGACGAGCTCCACGGTCACTTCCTTGCTGGCGCCGGGCGCGAAAAGATCGAGCGCCTGCGCGAAATGCAGCGAGACCGGCGGGATGACCACAAGCCGGCGGCGGGCCTGGGCGCCACTGAGGGCGGAGACCGGCTGGACCGGCTCATCGGGCACGACGAGGGTCTGGCCGCCGACGGAGAAAACATATTCGACGGGCAGCACCGGCGGATTTTCCGGCTCGCCGATCAGCGTGGGTTCCTCGACGTGAAACACCCCGGGCGTGCCTTCCTTGCACAGCCAGTACGGCTGGCTGATGGGCGTGCTGGCGGGCAGTTTCAATCCCGGGCCCGGAGTGAAGGAATACACGCCGGCAACATCCTTTTCGATTTTCTGCTCCGTTTGCAGCGTGGGCAGGCGGACCGAGGCGAGGTGAACCGGCAGGGGCCCCTTCACGGTTGCCGTATAGCTCAGGTCGAGCTTTTCGCCGGCCACGACCTCGGCCTGCGGCACGAGCGTTTCGACGGTGAGGCCCAGGCAGGTGGCGATGATGCGGTCGAGGTCGCGGCGCTTCTCGGTGACGATCGGGTCGACCGGCAGCGTGTCGAGCTTGGCGCGGATCGCGAACAGGGCCGGCACGCTGGCGGCGGGATCGGCGGCGTTGAATTTCGCCATCGCGTCGTCGATGAGCGGGATCAGCGCGGCGCCGCCGGGCACGCGGGCCCAGGTGGTGTCCACGCCGTCCATGAGGTCGCTCACCGGCGCGTCGCCCGCGAGCAGCATGAAACTCTGCTGGTTCGGGCCGGCGCCGCCGGTGCGCGCGGCAAAAAAGCTCAGGCCCTGGGTCTTGTGCATCGCGCGGCTGCGGTTGGCCATCGTGGCGAAAGGCTCGCCGGTCACGGGATCGGCGCCGCCGGTGTCGAATTGGACGACCGGGCCCTTGAGCGGGCTGTTGCCGCCAAAGCTGTTCCACCCGACGCGCTTCGGCTGCCACGGCGCCAGGCCCTCCCTGAGCTGTTCGGGGTAGGCCTTCGGGTCGCCCGCGAGCTTGAAGGCCTCGACGGCGAGGATCGCGGACGCGGTGTGCTGGCCGTGGCCCCCGCTGCCGGGCGGGACGGGGAAGCGCGTGATGATGACGTCGGGCCGGAATTTCCGGATGACGCGCACGACGTCGCCGAGCACGACATCGTGCTCCCAGAGGCGCAGCGCCTCCTCGGGCGTCTTGGAAAAACCGAAGTCGATCGCGCGCGTGAAGAACTGCCGGCCGCCGTCGAGGCGCCGGGCGGCGAGCAGTTCCTGCGTGCGGGCGACGCCGAGTTTCTCGCCGAACTCCGGGCCCGACTCGTTCTGGCCGCCGTCGCCGCGCGTGATGGACAGGTAGCCGGTGCGATAGCCGCGGCCGCGCGCGAACGACGCGATCAGCTGCGTGTTCTCGTCATCCGGATGCGCGGCGAGATGCAGCACCGTGCCCATGGTGCGGAAGGTGCGCAGGTCCTGCAGGACCGGCGGGACCAGGGCCGGCACCGGTGTGGCGTCGGCCGCCGCCAGGCGCGGGGAAAACAAGGCGAGCGCAAACAGGGCGGGGCAACCGCGCCGGAACAGAAGAAACATGACGGCCGTTTATTTTTTGGCGGTGAACGCCGCGCTGAACTGGGTGTTCTCCCACGAGATCCTGATCACGCCGCCGCCGGCCGCCGCGTCGTTCGCCACGGCGAGGGTGAGCTGTTCGACCGGCTGGTCGAGCGCGGCCTTGGTGAGCGGGATGCGCGCGAGGTCGTGCGTCTCGTCCACCGGCACGCCCCACTTGCCGATGTTGGTGCTGATGGCCAGGTGGGAGACCCCGGCTTCGGACGGCACAATATAGAGGGTGTAGGCGCCGGCGGGAACGACGACGTCGCCGAACTGGATGGCCTGCTGGGTGAGGAGCAGCGTCGCTTCGTCGGAGCCGAGGCGATTGGCCTTTTCCCAAGGCACGAGGCCGCCCCAGATCTTGCGGATCTCGCCGGTCTTGGGGTCGGCGCGGTAGGGACGGCCATAGGTGAGGGTCACGCGGTTGCCGTTGCGGCGGTCGCCGATGATGGCGCTGGTGGTTTCATGCGGGCTGGTGCCGCCCGTGGAGGCGACGCGCGGCTTGGCCGGGGCGGCGGGTTGCGCGGCGGGGACGGCGTTTTGGGCGGAAAGCGTGACGGTGCCGGCAAGCGCCAGCGCGAGGGTGAGGACGGTGGAGGCGAGTTTCATGGGGATATCCTGCGGTGGTCGGTTGGCGCGGCGGCCGCAGGGAAAGCGGCCGCCGCAAGGGGAAGAACGGGGACCGGGCGGAGGTCGCCCGGTTCCGGAAGAAGCCGTCAGCGCACGCGGGCGATCAGCGTCTCGTTGAGGCTGATATATTCATCCTTCACGGCGCCACTGGCCTTGCTGGCGCCTTCGATGGACTTTTTGGCCGCGGCAATGGCCCCGGTCTTGTCGCCCATTTTTTCCAGGATGAGCGCCTTGCGGTAGACGAGATAGAAGGCGTCCGGCTGCGCGGCGATCGCGGCGTCCATCCACGCAGCGGCCTTCTTGAGGTCGAGGTCGTTCTCAAGGTAATACATCGCGGCGTTGGCGTAGGGCAGCTTGTCGCCGCCGGAGGCCATGCACGCCTCGATCTGCGGCACAAGGGTCGACTTGACGTCGACCGTGATCGCGACCGGCACGCGGACCTTTTCCCACGCGATGCTGAGGGTGGCGGATTCGTCGCGCAGGTCGTTGAAGCTGATGGCGAGCGTCTCGACGCCGTTGGTCAGCGCGACCGGCACGGCCTTGATGCGCGCGACGTCGTTCTTCTGGTCGTAGGTGTACGCGCCCCACTGGGACATGTTCTTGTGGATGATGACGGTCCACTCCGCGGTGCCCGGGATGGTGAAGAGTTCGTAGGTGCCGGCGGGAATGTCGGCGCCGTTGAGCTTCACCGGCGTGCTGAAGGAAATCTTCGTGGCGTTGTTGGCGCCCGTGCGCCAGACGCGGTCGTAGGGCACGAGGCCGCCGAAGACCTTGCGGCCCTTGGCGCCGGGGCGGTTGTAGGTGACCTGGATGTCGGTCAGGCCGACGCGCTGGCTGATGCTGCCGCGCGGGCTGGCCTCCGGGAACTCGAGCTTCGGGACGGCGGGGGTTTGGGCGAGGGCGGCGGTGCCGAGGCACAGGCTGCAAAGGGCGACGAGCCCGAGGCGAAACGAGGAGGAGGTCATGGGGATGGGGGAGAACGGGGAGGTTACTCACCGGGTGCCAAAGAACAAGCGCGGGCCCGATGCACGTTGGTCATATTACTGTTGCAGGAGTGCGGCGACGACCGGCCAGTCGGCGGCGGCGAGATCGTAGGCGTGAAGCCCGGCCGGCGGCACCCAGGCAAGGGCGACGTGTTCGTGGGCGTGCGGCGCGGGCGAATCCCGCGCCAGGGCGCAGACAAAGGGGATCATCGTGATGACGACGGCGGGATAAATATGGTCGAAGGACGGCAGCGCCCGGGTAAGGGCCACGGTGCAGCCGAGTTCTTCCCGGATTTCCCGGACGATGGCTGCGGCGGGATCTTCGCCCGGCTCGACCTTGCCGCCGGGACACTCCCATTTCAGCGGCATGAGCTTGTGCGGCGGGCGTTGCGCGATGAGGACGCAGCCGTCCCGCTCGATGACGGCGCAGACGACGGGAACGGGAGGAAGCGGAGGCACGGAGGACATGGAACAGAAGACAGAATGCGCGAGCCGAACCAAGGTTTTAGTCACTGATATTCAAGGGTTGTCCCCCGACCGCTGTATTCCGTCCTCTGCCCTCGCTGCAACTTTCCGGCGTGCCGGCGTGTTCTCCCAGTATCATGAAAACTTTCCTCAAAGTCCTGCTCATTGCGGCCCTGCTCATCGTGGCGATCAAGATCAGCCCGGTGCTCTTTGTCGGGGCCTTCGTCGGCCTGGTCGTCGCCGGGGTGCTCGGCGCGATCGGGGTTTCCCTCCTGGCGGCGCTGGTCGCCGTGGCCCTCGCGCTGGCGGTGGCGCTCTCGCCCATCTGGCTCCCGGTCCTCGCGGTCGTCGGCATCGTCAGCCTGTTCCGGAAGTCCGGGCGCACGCCGCCGGTGCTGGCCGCCTGAACCAATCCTCCCTCAACCCTGAAACGGCGGGCTGCATGGCCCGCCGTTTTTTTGCGCCGGGCCCCTTGCCATGCGCCGCGCGGCCCGGCTCACTCCCCGGATGCCACCCCCGGCCGAATTTCCCGGCGTCTTCATTTCCCGCATCAGCCTCGTCGGCCGCAGCGCGGGGCGGGTGAAGATGCTGGCCGGTTTCAAGAAACAGCACCACACGGTGCCCGATGCCGTCAACGCGGCGACGGAAGGTTTCCTGGCCCGGCTCTGCGCCGGCGAACTGGCGGAGGAAGCCGAAAAAATCTACCAGGCGGCGAAGGCGGCGTTCGGCTACAAGCGCAGGGAATTGACGCTGGACGTGGCCACCCCCGTGGCGGTGCTCACGGCGAAGGATTTCACGTTCGAGCTCGCCTACGCGCTGCAGGCGGACGATCCCGCAGGCTACGATGTGACGCGCACCCTGCATTCGCTGAGCGAGAGCGAGGGCGCGGTGCGGCCCGAATTCAACGGGCTGTTTGCAGCGGGATTCTCGGGCATCGTTTTCGATTTGGTGAAAGGCGTGGCGGTGGAAGCCGTGATCGATGCCGTCGAGGCGCGCGCCGGCGAGGACGGGCTCGCCGTCAACTACCCGTCGGACTGCCGGCATTGCGTGATCCAGGTCGACGGCGTGGACGCGGAGGTGGTGTGCGACGGCGCCACGCTCGAGCTGCGCTTCCCGCGCGCGGGTTCGCCGGCGGAGCTGGTGGCGGCGTTCGCCGCGGTCCGGTCGGCGTTTGCGCTGTCCAAGAACCGGGTGCTGGCGGGGCTGCTGTGAAGTAGGGCGGGTCTGTGACCCGTCGATCGGAACCACGCAAAGGCAGGTCGGAGACCTGCCCGACTGTCATTTGATCATATCGGCCACGAAGGCGCGTTCCTCGACGAGCTCCTTGTTGGTTGCGGCGATCTTGGACTTCGCGAAGTCGTCCATCGCGTAGCGCGTGATGACCTCGTAGCTGCCCGGCGTCGTGGTCTTGACCGGCATGCCGGCCCAGACATTCGCATCGAAACCGTAGCGGCCCTCGCTCTTCACGGCGATGGAGTGGATCGCGCCCGGCGTGACGAGCGAGCGCACATGGTCGACGAGCGCGTTGGCCGCCGACGCGGCGGAGGACAGGCCGCGGGCGGCGATGATGGCGGCACCGCGCTTGCCGACGGTTTCGCAGAACGGGCCCTGCAGCCAGGCGGTGTCGGTGATGACCGCGGTCGCCGGCTGGCCGTTGATGGTCGCATGGCCGAACGCCGGGAACATGGTCGGGCTGTGGTTGCCGTAGATGAAGATGTCCTTCACGGCGGTGAGGTCGACGCCCGCCTTCTTGGCGAGCTGGGTCTGCGCGCGGTTCTGGTCGAGGCGCACCATGGCGGTGAAACGCTCGGCCGGCAGGCGCTTCGCCTGCGAGGCGGCGATCATGCAGTTGGTGTTGGCGGGATTGCCCACGACGGCGACGCGCGCGTCCGCGGCGGCGACCGCGTCGATGATGCGGCCCTGCTCGATGAAGATCTTGCCGTTGTCCTTGAGCAGGTCGGCGCGCTCCATGCCCGGGCCGCGCGGCTTGGCGCCGACGAGCAGGCACCAGTTGGCGTCCTTGAAGCCGACGGACGCATCCGAGGTCTGGACAATGCCCTTGAGCAGCGGGAACGCGCAGTCATCGAGCTCCATCGCCACGCCCTCGAGGGCCTTCAGCGCTTTCTCGATCGGCGCCTCGAGCAGCTGGAGAATCACCGGCTGGTCGGGGCCGAACATCGCGCCGGACGCGATGCGGAAGAGGAGGGAGTAACCGATCTGGCCGGCGGCGCCGGTCACTGCGACACGAATGGGGGCTTTCATGAGAAGGCCGAGTTAACCACGGAACGCCCGGAAGACACGGAAGAAAATCGGCGCAGCCGGGAATTTAGCCGGAGCGCAAGCAACCTATTAGGTTACTTGTGGCTGGGGCGGCATTGCTGCGGGCGGGGGCGCTCAGGCGAAGCGCGGACCGAGGGCGGCGTAGATTTCGCGCACCATCTTTTCCGTCGTCGCCCAGTCGATGCAGCCGTCGGTGATGCTGACGCCGTACTTGAGGCGTTCCTTCGGCTGCGGGAACGGCTGGCTGCCGGCGGCGAGGTTGCTTTCCGCCATGGCGCCCATGATCGACTGGTTGCCGGCGGTGATCTGGGCGAGCAGGTCGCGCATGACCTCGGGCTGCAGCTCGGGCTTCTTCGACGAGTTGTCGTGCGAGCAGTCGACGAGGATGGACTTCGGCAGGTTCGCCTTGCCGAGGAGTTCCTCGGTCTTGGCGATGTGCGGGGCGGCGTAGTTGGGGCCGGTGGCGCCGCCGCGGAGCACGATGTGGCAGTTCGGGTTGCCGCGGGTCACGATGGCCGAGGACGCGCCGTCGAGGTTGATGCCGAGGAAAGTCTGCGGCTGGCCGGCGGCCTTGATCGCGTTGATCGCGGTGGTGAGCGAACCGTCGGTGCCGTTCTTGAAACCGAGCGGCATCGAGAGGCCGGACGCCATCTGGCGGTGCGTCTGCGACTCGGTCGTGCGTGCGCCGATGGCGCCCCAGCACACGAGGTCGGCGACGTATTGCGGGGTGATCGGGTCGAGGAACTCGGTGGCCGTCGGCAGGCCGAGGTCGATCACGTCGCGCAGGAACGTGCGGCCAAGGCGCAGGCCGGCGGCGATGTCGTGCGAGCCGTCGAGGTGCGGGTCCATCACGAGGCCCTTCCAGCCGACGGTGGTGCGCGGCTTCTCGAAGTACACGCGCATCACGATCATGATGCGGTCGGACACTTCCCGGGAAAGCGCGGCCAGCTTGCGGGCATAGTCGCGACCGGCCTCGACGTCGTGGATCGAGCAGGGGCCGACGATCAGCAGGAAGCGCTTGTCGTCCGTGAAGATCAGCTGGTGGATGTCGCGGCGCGCCTGCGTGATGAACGCCGCCTGGGCCTCCGTCTTGGGGAGTTCCTGGATCAGGGCCGCCGGTGAGGGCAGGGTGCGCGTCTCGACGACATTGATGTCCGATGTTTTCTGCACGGGGGCCCAACCCTGCAAAGTGGCCCGGGCGGGGCAAGCCTCGGGTTCGCGATGACACGCGCGGGAAAAATGGGCAAAGAAAAGGCCGGTCGCGTACCCCTACACGACCGGCCATTGCTTTCTTAGTTACCCCAAAACTCCCGCTAGGCGGGAGAAGTGTTAAATTGGATACCCGTACTGGTATTATGTTCCCCCGATTCGTCAAATGCATCGAAGGATTGGCAGAGAACGATCTTGATAAAGCTCATCCCATGCCAAACGTTTGCACGAATTAGCGATGATTTACTTTCTACAGGATAAGGACTTAAATAGTTTATCAGCCGTCCTACGGGTTTGGGGCCCTGACGCTAATAGCTATTTGCAGGGTCAGTTCACCCAGGATTTGCGCCTCCAACCGGGCGAATCCGCCTATGGATTGTGGCTGGATTTGAAGGGAAAGGTCCTCGCGGACAGCCAAGTGCTGAAGCAGGCCGAAAACGAGTATCTGGTCGTGAGTTTTTCGTGTCCTGCGGCGGTGTTGCGGGCGCGATTGGAGGCCCACCTCATCGCCGATGAAGTCGAGCTGACGGACCAGACTGCTGAGTGGACAAGTGTTCTGCTCTGGGGCGAAGGGATGAGCGCGCTCGCGACGCCGCAGTCTGCGCTCGCGTGGCCGAGCCGTCGCGCGGGTTCGACGAGCCGCCAGTGGCTGATCCCGGCGGGGCAAGGCGCGGGCGTGATCGCGGAATTGAAAAAGTCCGCGACCGAATCGGATCGGGTCTCGGCGGAACGCGAACGCTTGCGCGCGGGCTGGCCGGCAGTGCCGGCGGACATCGGCCCGCGCGACCTGCCCAACGAGGGCGGCCTGGACGAGGCCGCGATTTCCTACACCAAGGGCTGCTATCTCGGGCAGGAAGTGATGGCCCGGCTCAAGAACCTCGGACAAGTCCGCCGCCGGCTGCATGTGGTCCGCGGCGCCGGCGCGCCGCCCGCATCGGGTGCCGCGCTTTACCAAGGCGATCGCAAGATCGGCGAAATGCGCTCGGCCGCGCCGGATGGAAAGGAATTCATCGCGATGGCGATGTTGTCCCTGGTCAACCTGGAGGCCGCCGCGGGATTGAGCCTCGCGCCAAACGCGGCCCCGGCCATCACGATCATCCGCCATGTCTGAATTGGAGAAAGTCACGCAGCTGTGCGAAAAGCTCGGCGCCCCGCCCGGACAGGCGGCGACGATGGCCGCGCAATTGCTGAAGCGGGCCGATCAGATTTCCGCCGAGCGCAAGATCACGCGCGAGGCCGCGATGTCGCAACTGCTGCAGATCCTCATCGAGGGACGGCAGGGCAACGTGCCGCCGGCATTCCAGCCGCCACCGCCGCGTTCAGAATAGCAGGCGCAGCTCGTGGAAGTACGCGTCGACCCAGCGGTGGGCCCAGAAGAAATAAACCAGCGCGGCGAGGCCCAGCATCGGCCCGAACGGCACGTGCACGCCGAGGCCGAGCGCGGCGGGTTCACCTTCGGGCGTCTCGGCCGGCAGCGGCACGGGCGCGGCGCGGCCGGTGGCCTTCTGCCAGGTGAAGGCGATGATGAACCAGACGCAGCCCAGCAGCGCGCCGCCAAACAGCGCGAACACCGTGCCCGGCCAGCCCACGAACGTGCCGAGCGCGCCGAGGTATTTCACGTCGCCGAAGCCCATCGCCTCCTTCTGCAGGATCGCCTCGGCGAAAAGCGCGACCCACAGCACGAGGGCCGAGCCGACGAACAGGCCCAGCACGGCGTCGAGCCCGGACCGCACGCTCGCGACGAAGAAGACCTCGTGGGCCTGGCCGTGCAGCGACGGCACCGCGAGCGAGAGCAGCAGGCCGGCCGCCGCGCCGCCGACGGTGAAGACGTCGGGAATGATCATGTGGTCGTGGTCGATGAAGTGCGCGCAGACGACGATCGAGCACAGCACCGCCCCGGCGAGCGCCTTGCCCGGCGGGAACAGGAACCAGCATGCGAGGAAGAGCGCGGCGGTCAGCAGCTCGATGGCCGGGTAGCGGAAACTGAACGGACGCCCGCAGCAGCGCGCGCGGCCGCGGAGCACGAACCAGCTCAGCACGGGAATGTTGTCGTACCACGCGATCAACTGGCCGCAGCCGCAGTGCGAGCGCGGGCGCACCACCGATTCGCCCTTCGGGATGCGGTAGATGCAGACATTGAGAAAACTGCCGACGCACGCCCCGGTCAGCCCCACCCACAGGGGAAAGAACCACGGCGCAAAGGCGCTGATCTCTTTGAAAAAGTCGGTCATGACGCGGAGAGGGCGGCTTGGGCGGCGGCTTGCATGACCGCCACCGGCACCGGGGCGCGGGTCCAGAGGGCCAGCGAGCGGGCGCCTTGGTGCACGAGCATGCCGAGGCCGTTGGCCTGCGCAATGCCGCGCTGCGCGGCCGCGCGCAGCAGGGCGGTCTGCGCGGGGCGGTAGATCATGTCGAACACACACCGCGGCGCGGGCATCTTCCCGAGGTCGACGGGCGCGGGATCGTCCGGCTTCAACCCGAGCGAGGTCGCGTTGATCACAATCGCGCCGCCGGGCAGGGCCGCCGGCGGGGCGGCGAGGTCAAAGCCATGGAGCTCGGTGCCGCCGGCCAGCGGCTCGAGCTCGGCCAGCAGCGCGGCGAGCGTGGCGGCCGTGCGGTTGCCGATCCAGAGCGCGGCGCATTTCTGGCGCAGGCATTCGACGGCCGCGCCGCGGGCCGCGCCGCCGGCGCCGAGCAGGATGATCGTGGCGCCGGCGAGTTCGGCGCCGAGCTGCTGCTGCAGCGCGGTGGCGAGCCCGTAACCGTCGGTATTGGCACCCTGCCAGCCGGCCTCGGCGCGGCTCAGCGTGTTGGCCGCGCGCGCGGCGCGGACGAAGGAGTCGCTGCCGGCGAGGAGGTCGGCGGCGAGCGACTTGTGCGGCACCGTGAGGTTGAGGCCGTGGAAATTGCGCCGGTGGAATTCCTTCAGCGCGGCCGGCAGGTCGGCCGGGGCGATGTCGAACTTGAAGTAGCGCCAGTCGCGGAAGCGCGCGTCGGTTTTTGCGAGCTCGGCGAGGGCGGCGTTCTGGATCACCGGGCTGAGCGAGTGGGCGATGGGGTGGCCGACCACCGCCAGGGCCGTGCCCGCGAACGACCAGCCGGCCAGGTCGGCCAGGGTGTGGATGGGCTCGGGGGCGGCGCTCATGGGGCACCGCAGGGAAGCCCGTTTCGCCGGGGAGAACGAGCCTGATTTTTTCCGGCGCCTACGGCTGCGCGTGGCGCTCGTAGGTGGACTCGAACTCCGCCACGAATTCCGCGAACAGCCGCGCGTGGTCGTGGTCGTTGGCCACCGTGTAGTGGTTCACGAGGTTGCGGCAGCAGCGGCAGAGCACCTCCCGCACGGGCGTCGGCGCGAGGTCGGCGATCGTGGGGCTCAGGCTGTGCTTGCGCAGCATGGCGAACGCCTCGTTCGCGGTGAGCAGGCGCCCGCCGTTGAACGGGTCGATGTAGAAGGGGAGGTCCTCGGCGTAGCACCCGATGAGGAAGTGGCCGGGCAACCCGATGGGCTCGAGCGAAAGGCCGACGCGCTCCGCCACCAGGAGGTACACCATCGAGAGCGTGATCGGCAGGCCCTTGCGGCGGGTCAGCACCTGGTCGAGGAAGCTGTTGAGCGGGTCGACGTAATGCTCGGTGTTGCCGTGGAACCCGTGCTCGTGGAACAGCACGCGGTTGAGCACGCGGCACTTGTCCCGCGCGGAGGCCGGCTCGACGACCAGCTCGCGGCACCGTACCGCCAGCGCGTCGAGCTGCAGGCAGATGCCGGCGATGTCGACGTCGGGATTCACCGTGCGGCTGAGCAGCAGGGCGCCGGTCTCGAGCTCGTAATTGAGCGAGCGGATGAAGCCCCGGAACTCGCTGACGGGATCGGAAAAATTGAGCTCGCGCAGGTAGGCGGTGGCGTGGAGCGCGAGCGCGCGGTTCGGCTGCGCGGCGACATGGCGCAGGAACTCGAGGCTCTCGCGGCCATGCTGCAGGAAGTAAGTCAGCAGGGCCTGGCGCGTCGCGGCGGACGGATCGTCCAGCAGCCCTTCCAGGGCTTGTCGCTGCGCGGCCGTGAATCGAGGTGCTTCCACGGGCCCATAGACAAGAAGGATGGGGCCTCTGCGCAACGGGGAAAACTGCCCGCGCGAAATTATTTTTCTCGCTTCGCGGGAACAATCACCGCGCGCCGTAAAGCGCCGTGCCGATCCGGACCTGCGTGCTGCCCTCGGCGACGGCCGCCTCGAGGTCGGCGGTCATGCCCATCGAAAGCTCCCGCAGCGGGGCGCCGCTGCGCGCGGTGAGTTCATCGCGGATTTTACGCAGGTGGGCGAAGGTACGGCGCGCCACCGCCGGATCGTCCGCCAGCGGGGCGATGGTCATCAGGCCGTCGACCTGCAGGTGGGGCTGCGCCAGCGCGAGTTCCAGCAGGCGGGCGGCGTCGGCCGGTTCGGCCCCGAATTTCGCGGGATCCTGACCGGCGTTGATTTGGAGGAGGATCGGGAGTCTGCGGCCCAACTCGCCGGCGGCGCGATTCAGCAGCGTGAGGAGTTTTTCGCTCTCCACGCTCTGGATGCGGTCGAAATGCGTGGCCGCGAGCTTCGCCTTGTTGGATTGCAGGTGGCCGATCAGCTCCCAGCGCAGGCCCGCCGGCGCTTGGGGCCGCTTTTCCACGCCTTCCTGCACGCGGTTTTCGCCGACGGCGGCGAAGCCGAAACGCGCGGCGTACTCCGCGGCCGCGGCCGGGTGGGTCTTCGTCACGGGCAGCAGGCTCACCCCGCCCGGTGGCCGCCCGGCCAGCGCGCAAGCCCGGGCTATTCGCTGCTGCAATGCCTCGGCCCGCTGGCGGAAGGTATCATAATCGATAAACATCTATGAGCAGTGCTTTTAGGATGGCCTGACGATAAGTTACCTTTATTCTGCGTAAAGAATACTCGGAGCATGCAAATCGAGAACTTCAAAATCTTCGCCGACCTGGTCGAAACCAAGAGCTTTTCCAAGGCGGCCAAGCTGAACGGCATCACCCAGTCCGCGGTGAGCCAGCAGGCCCGGGCAATGGAGCGCAATTTCAAGACGCTGATGATCGACCGCAGCCAGAAGCAGTTCAACCTGACCCGCGAAGGGCAGCGCATCTACGAGGCGGCGAAGGAGATCCTGCACGTCTACGAGAAGCTGGAGAGCGAGTTGCAGGAAATGAAGAAGGTGATCAGCGGCACCATCCGCATCTCCACCATCTATTCCATCGGCCTGCACGAGCTGCCGCCCTACGTGAAGAAGTTCCTGCAGGAATTTCCCTCGGTCAACGTGCGGATCGAGTACCGCCGCTCCAACCTCGTCTACGAGGACATCCTGCACAACGCGGTGGACTTCGGCCTGGTCGCCTTCCCGCAAAAGCAGCGGCAGATCGAGATGATCTCGTTCCGCAACGACCGCCTCGTGCTGATCACGCACCCCAACCACCCCCTGGCCAAGGGCGCCGAGGTGGACCTCAAGACGCTCGCCGGACACAAGTTCATCGGGTTCGACCCCGACATTCCCACGCGCAAAGCCGTCGACCAGATTTTCCGCGACAACAAGATCGAGGTCACGCCGGTCATGGAATTCGACAACATCGAGACCGTGAAGCGCGCCGTCGAGATTGACCACGGCATCGCCATCGTGCCCCAGGCCACGGTCCAGCAGGAGCTGCGGCAGGGGACGCTTGCCGTCGTGCCGTTCAAGGGCCGGGAGTTCACCCGCCCGCTTGCCATCCTCCATCGCAAGGGCCGCGTGCTCACCCCCGCGATGCGCAAGTTCGTCGAGACCCTGAGCGCGGAAGGCGCGGCGGCCGACGCCAAGGAATAAGCGCCCCGCTTGCGGTGCGGGAACAAACGCGCCGGTCCGGGCCTCCCAGCTTCACCATGAAAAGATCCTTCGCCCCCCTGCTCGCCCTCGGATTGCTGGGCCTCCTGCCGGCCAGCCTGTGCGCCACCGACTCGACCGTTGTCGACCGCCCGGCGCCGGCGCTCACGTTCAAGGACGTCGCCTCCGGCAAGCAGATCAGCCTCGCCGGGCTGAAGGGCAAGGTGGTGGTCGTCGATTTCTGGGCGACCTGGTGCGAGCCGTGCAAAACGGAAATCCCCGGCTACATCGAGATGCAGGACAAGTACCGCGCGCAGGGGGTGGTCATCATCGGCGTGTCGCTCGACACGAAGAAGGCAACCTCGGTCAAGAAATTCGCCGACGAGAACCACATGAACTACACCATCGTGATGGGCAGCTACGACGACCTCGACGCGCTCACGGGCAAGCCCGGCGGCGACATCGTGATTCCCACGACCTTCCTCATCGATCGCACCGGCAGGATCGTCCACCAGAAGGTCGGCGCGATGGCCCACGCCGAGTACGAGGAAATCCTGAAGAAGGCGCTTTGACGCGCCCGCGGCGGGCTCAGGCCCGGCCGAAGTCCTTCCGCGCCGCGGCGAGCCCGCGTTCGTAGGCGGCGATCAGCTTGTCGTAGCTGGCATCGGCCTCGCGGTCGATGACGCGGCGCTTCGGGTCGGCGTCGTACCACGCGATCGAGCGCTTGATGCCGTCGCGGAAACGGGTGGTCGCGGCGAAGCCGGGCACGAAGCGCTTGATCTTCGTGTTGTCGCAGACGATCGAATTGCTCTTGTCGCCCTGCAGCTCGCCTTCCGCGTGGGGGAGGCAGGCGGCGATGAAATCGGACGCGATGTGAATGAACTTCGGCTGCGCCACGCCGGCCGCCTCCGCCACCGCGTCGTGGATCTGGTTCCAGTTGAGCACCTCGTCGGACGTGATGTGGAACGGGTGGCCGATCGCGCCCTGGTGGCCCAGCAGGCCGAGCAGCGCCGGCGCGAAGTCGTCGTTGGACGTGAGCGTCCACAGCGAGGTACCGTCACCCGGGATGATCACCGGCGCGCCGCGACGCAGGCGGTCCACCGCCGTGTAGGGGAAGGGCCAGCTGTTCATCGGCAGCGGGATGACCGTCTCGCCGTAGGTGAACGACGGGCGGACGATGGTGACGGGAAAGTTTTCCTCGCGCAGCGCGCGCATCAGCCGCTCCTCGCAGGCGATCTTGTTGCGCGAGTATTCCCAGAACGGGTTGGCCAGCGGCGTGGACTCGGTGACCAGGTAGCTCGTCACCGGCTTCTGGTAGGCGCTGGCCGAGCTGATGAAGACGAACTGGCGGGTGCGGCCGCGGAACACGGCGAGCCGCGCCTCGAGGTCGGCGGGGGCGTAGCTGATGAAGTCGACGACGGCGTCCCACGGCCCGTCGCCGAGCGCGCGGCGGGTGGCCGCGGGATCGTTGGCGTCGGCGGCGGCCACGCGCGCGCCGGCGATCGGCGGCCGCTGGCCGCGGTTCAGGATGGTGAGGTCGAGTCCGCGCGCGATGGCCAGTTTCGTGCAGGCCGTGCTGATGATCCCCGTGCCGCCGATGAAAAGGATGCGCATGATGGAATACCTTAGTGAGCGCGGAAGGGCCGCCCATCAAGGCTCGACGGCGCCGGGCATAAAATAACAATCTGACGGCAACCCCGTTCCCCCCATGCCCCCGTCGAACATTCCCGCCCCCCCCAGGATCGCCCTCGTGACCGGCGCCAGCTCCGGCATCGGCCGCGCCACCGCCCTCGGGCTGCTCGGCGCCGGCTGGTCGGTGGTGCTCGCCGGGCGCCGGGCCGACGCGCTGGCGGAGGCGGCGCAGGGCGTGCCGGCGGACCGCGTCCTGACGGTGGCCACCGATGTCACCAACGCGGATTCGGTGCGCCACCTGTTCGCCCGCACGCGGGAAAAATTCGGCCGCCTCGACCTGCTGTTCAACAACGCCGGCATCGGCGCGCCCGCCATGCCGCTGGAAGACCTGCCGCTCGAAAAGTGGCGCGAGGTGGTCGACACGAACCTCACCGGCGCCTTCCTGTGCACGCAGGAGGCCTTCCGGTTGATGAAGGCCCAGCAACCGCGCGGCGGGCGGATCATCAACAACGGTTCCATCTCGGCTCACGTGCCGCGCCCGCAGGCGGTGGCGTACAACGCCGCGAAGCACGCCATCACGGGCCTGACCAAGTCCATCGCGCTCGACGGCCGCCCGTTCGGCATCGCGGGCGGGCAGATCGACATCGGCAACGCCGAGACCGCGCTCGCCAGCCGGGCGAAGACCGGCCACCTGCAGGCCAACGGCACCATCTCGCCCGAACCGATGATGGCGGTGCAGCATGTGGTCGACGCGGTCCTGTACATGGCGGGGCTGCCGCCCGGGGCCAACGTGCCTTTCCTGACCGTGATGGCCACGAACATGCCGTACATCGGCCGCGGTTGAACCGGATGCGCTGCGCCGGTCGCCGCGCACTCCGGCGTTGCCCCGGGAAAGTCCGCGCGGTGCAATCGCCGGCTTGAGCCTCACGTTTTTCCAGATCATCCCGCTGGCCTGCGCGTTTGTCTATGTGGTGGCCGCGCTGATGTTGAAGCGGGCCAGCGCGCTCGGCGTCGGCGCGTGGCGCATCGGGTTCCTGGCGAACTGGGCGATGTTCCTCCTCTTCCTGCCGTGGGGCCTCGCGCAACCCGCGCTGAACGACCCGGTGTGGCTCGACTACCTGCATCCGGCGCTGAACGGCCTGCTGTTTCTCGCCGGCCAGATCTTCATTTTCCTGGCCCTGCAATCCGGCGATGTCTCGGTCACCACCCCGGTCATGGGTGCCAAGGTCCTGATGGTGGCGCTGCTCGGCCTGCTCCTGCACACCGGTGCGATCTCGCTGCGCTGGTGGCTCGGCGCCGCGCTCAGCACCGCCGCCGTCGCCCTGCTGCATTTCGGCGAACCGCACGCCAGCCGCGCGCGCGTCGGCCGGACCGTCCTGCTGGCCGGCCTGAGCGCGCTGGCCTTCAGCCTGTCCGACGTCCTCCTGCAAAAATGGGCCGGGGCCTGGGGCGGCGGGCACTATCTCGTCTGGATGTTTTTCTTCGCGGCCGTCGGCAACTTCGCGTTCGTGCCGTTTTTCCGCGCGCCCTTATGGGCGATGGACCGGCGGGCGTGGGGTTGGACCGGCGCGGGCGCGCTGCTGCTCGGGGCCAACAACGTCGGTTTTGGCCTGGCCATCGCGCTCGGCGCCCCGGCGGCGCAGGCGAACATCATCTACAGCGTGCGCGGGCTGGCCAGCGTGGCACTGGTGTGGGCCATCGGCCATTGGTTCGCCAACGAGGAAAAGCACCTCGGGCCGCGGGTGTTCCGGGCGCGGCTGGCGGGAGCCGCGCTGATGCTCGCGGCGATCATCCTCGTGCTAGTCTAAATCGGCGAGAGCTTCCCGCGCGCGCTGCCGCGCGGCGGGATCGTGCTTGCCGCGGTCGGGCATCGCCAGGCTCCTTTCCCACGCGGCGCGGGCCTCGGCCTTCCGCCCGGCCGCCGCGTAGGCGAACCCGAGGTCGACCCAGTGGTTCATTTCGTCCGGTTCGAGTTCCGTCGCGCGGCGCAGGTGATTGACGCCTTCCGCGGCCGACGCCGGCGGGATGCCGCCGTAGAACAGCTTCGCGAAGAAGCGCGGCACGGGACCGAACGCCGCGACCTCGTAGTGCCAGCGGCCGAGCAGGTGGTGCGCCCAGGCGTAGTTCGGGTCGAGCCGCAGCGAACGCTCGGCCTCCTCCTTGATCAGCCGCGAGTATTCCACCTTGGTGCGGATGTCACTGACGAGCGCCAGGTGCCCGTGGCAGATCGCCAGCGCCAGGGCATAGACGGCGTTGGTGGGCTCAAGGGCGAAGGAACGCTGCGCGTACTCGAGGCCGTGCGTGGCAAATTCCTTCTTGGCGGCGTCGGTCTTCTGGTCCGGCACCAGGTCCGAATACTGCTTGGCGATCTTCTGCAGGATGAACGCGTCGTTCGGCTTGGCGGCGTCGGCCTGTTTGAACAGCTCCAGCGCCCGCGCGGAGTCCAGCTTCGCCTCCGCGGCCAGCCCGTCGCGCACGAGGTCGTCTACGCCCGCGGCCCGCAGCGGGGAAAACAGGAGCAGGGAAAGTGCGGCGACGCGGAGCATGTCGGGGTTCGGTTATCCGAACATGACCGTAATGGCGTTTCCGGCAACCGGCACAAAAAAACCGCCGCGTGGCTGCGGCGGTTCGGGGTTCAGGCGGAGGGACCGGGGCCGGTTTCCGGCCCGGGCTCGACCTGTTCCGCGACGTTCTTGTGGATGGCCGGGCCGTCCTTCTTCTTGATTTGCGCCGCGACGTCGGGCGTGTTGACCGTCGCGATGGCGATCGCCGCCGCGGTCGGGACGACCCTGCGGAGCGTGTTGATCTCGTGCTGGACGGACGAAACCGAGAAACGGCGGACGGATTCATGGTGCGCGTTCTGCGCGGCCTCGTCGTAGATGGACTGCGGCACGGGCTTCAGGCCCCAGATGAAGCCGGTGTAGGAAAGCAGCTTCAGGCCGTAATAGGTGAGGTCGATTTCCCACCAGTAGAAACCGTTGCGGGTCGACGACTGGTAGCGGTGGTGGTTGTTGTGCCAGCCTTCGCCGAGGCAAATGAGCGCGAGGATGAAGCTGTTGCGGGAATCGTCCGTCGTGTGGAAGCGGCGCTTGCCCCAGAGGTGCGTGAACGAGTTGATCGAGGCCGTGCCGTGGAAGAGCGCCGTGGTGCTGATGAAGAAGCCCCAGATGAGCAGCTGCGCGCCGCTGGTGTGCAGGCCGGGCGCGAATTTCCCGAGCAGCACACCGAGCCCGAACAGGCCAGTCGCGAAGAGCACGGGGACGACGATGTCGAAGCGGTTAAGCCAGACGAGCTCGGGATACTTGGCGAGGTCCCTGACCTTGGAATAGTCGGTCGGGAAGTTCCGCTTGCTGGTGATCCAGCCGATGTGGGACCACCAAAAACCGTGGACGTGCGGCGAGTGGGCGTCCTCTTCCTCGTCGGAGTGCTGGTGGTGGTGGCGGTGATGGTAGGCCCACCAGAGCGCGCCGCGCTGCACGGTCGTGCCGGTCCACAGCGCGAGCAGGAACTGGCCGAAGCGCGACGTGCTGTAGGTCTTGTGTGAAAAATAACGGTGGAAGATGCCGGTGACGGCAAACATCCGCACGACATAGAGCGCGAGCGCCGCCCACACGGCGAACCAGCTCCAGCCGACCCAGATCACGCCGAGGCAGCCGAGGTGGAGGATGATGAAGGGAATGCAGCGGACGAGGTTGACGCCGTCGGGCTGGGCGCGGATGGCCTCGGGGGACTCGACGGAATAATCGGAGTCGACCCATTGGATGAGAGAGCTGAAGAAGCGGCGCATAGGCAGGAGGGAGGTGAGCGTCCGGCCGCGAAGCGAGGCCGGGGTGCGGCAGGGAAAGTGTCCGGGGGCGACAGTGCAAGCCAGGTTTCCCGGCCAAAGGGCTTTTTGGAATTGCCCCGGTGGAAAGTAACAAACGCGCCCGAAAAAATCAGGCGGCCATCCGGTCGCGCTTCGGGCCATCCCCGCCGCGCGAAGGCTTCCTGCCCGGCCGCAACGGGGGCTCGCCGCGCGTTTCCACGGACGAACCCGCAGGTTCAGCCTCGGTGGCCACGAGGAGCGAAATCAAGATGAGGATGATGAGGGCGGTCAGCATTGCTTGGTGTCTTCGGCACGGGTCAGTGCGCCGAATGGGTGTTTTGTTCCCCGGAGGGAACGCGGTGGCTGCAAGGTCAGTGCAGGCACCAGCCCGACCAAGAAGCAATTTTCCCTCCGTTTCAAGAGCGACGCGGCAGAAAGCGGCGCTAGCAATCCGAAGCCGCCGCAGGATTAGCGCAGCTATTTCCGGAAACCATTGGCCGCGAAGGTGGCGGCGGCGAATTCGCAAAATTTTTCCAAGGCGGTGGCGGCGTCATGATTACCGCAAATTCCACTCGTGCGCGCCTTCATGTCGTGGATCGTCGCGGCCGCGTGGTGCAGTGCGCCGACCAAGAAACTGAGCTGCCAGAGAAACGCGGCCGGTGCCATGGCCGGCGCGTGCCGGCGGACCGCCTGGCCCCAGCGGGTCATCGCCGGCTGGAATTCCGCGGCGAGGATCGGGGCGGTGAAGGGCAGTGGCTCGACCAGCGCCCGGCCCAGGAGGCGCCGGCCCGCCGGGCCATGTGCCTGCGGCGTGTCCGGCAGCAGCAGCGGCCGGGCGAGCAGATCCACCAACTCGCCGAGCGGCACCGCCGCGCCGGCCGCACGGGCCTCGGCGTTCGCGAGCCGGGCCAGCCGCGCCTGGCTCAACTGGCGCAGCCGAGAGGTGAGAATTTCGGCATAGAGCGATTGCTTGTCGCTGTGGTGGTAGTTTACGGCCGCGAGATTGACGCCCGCCTGCGCCGTGATCCGGCGCAGCGAGACGCCAGCGTAGCCATATTCCGCAAACAATGATTCCGCAGCGGTTAGAACCTTGGTCCCGGTTTCGCCATAGCCTTCGAAAGCCATGTAATACGTTTGTTTGAAACAGATGTTACACACAAGCGCCAAGCGCAGGGTTGGGTTTTGCCTTTGACCGCCTTGGCGGGCGCTTCACGTTGCCCGCGTGGATCCGGCCCAAGCATCACCGACCTCGGAAGAGCCTGTCGAACCGGGCTTGGTGTATTCGAAGTTCGAATCCGAACTGTCGGTGCGGCCCGACGACATCGACATGTACCAACATGTGCACAGCAGCCGGTACCTCGACTACGTGCTCGCGGCGCGCTTCGACCAGATGGAGCGATGCTACAAGATGCCGATGGCCGAATTTGAGAAGCTCGGCTACGGCTGGGTCGTGGCCGCCACGCAGATGAATTTCCGCCGGCCGCTCGTGCTGGGCGACCGCATGACCGTGCGGTGCTGGATCGAGAAATTCTCCCTCATCGGATTGCGTCTCCAGTTCGAGATCGACCGGCAGCCCGACGGCAAACGTTCGTGCGACGGCTGGTTCGATTACGTCATGGTGGCGGTGGCCACCGGCCGGCCGGCGCGCATTCCGGACGCGATCCGCCGGAAATATTCGATTTAGCCGCGCGGGGCGCCCCGCGGCCAAACAGCTGCCGCGCAGCCGGTTCCCGTCCAGCCCGGAAAATTACCCTTGCGTTGTCCGCTCACCTGAGCGTCCTTGTCCGCCTCGTTAGAGATAGCGTTTTGAGGACAGGATCTGGTGAGTCGTTGGCTGAGCGTTTGGCTTAAGTGATGATTTCGAAACCCACAGTGGGAACGGACTGGCTGAGAGCGAAGGATCTACGAAATATCACATGAGCAATTCCAAACTCTACGTTGGAAACCTGTCGTTCAAGACCACCGATGACGAACTCCGCGCCCATTTCGGCCAGTTCGGCACTGTTACCGATACCTATGTCGCCATGGACAAGATGACCGGCCGCCCCCGCGGCTTCGCGTTCGTCACCATGGGCACCCCGGAAGAGGCCAAGCTGGCCATCGAGAAGACCAATGGGGTCGATCTCGGCGGTCGCGCCCTCCAGGTCAACGAGGCTCGTCCGACGGAAGAGCGTCCGGCCGGCGGCGGTTACGGTGGCGGCGGCGGTCGTGGCGGCTTCGGCGGCGAGCGCCGCGGTGGCTTCGGCGGCGGCGGCCGTGGCGGTTACGGCGGCGGTGGTGGCGGTCGCGACCGTTACTAATCCGATCCGCTCGCAACGAGCGATTTCCCGAGGCGGAACCGAGAGGTTCCGCCTTTTTGTTTCCCGTGTGGAGCGAGCTTGCTCGCGACGGGCGGCACTGCGATTCCACTGTCGCGAGCAAGCTCGCTCCCACATGCCGGCCATTTCCGCGGTTCAAAAACATTTCTCCCGCCTGCAGTCCTGCGCACTTTGCCCGCGCATGTACCGGCCGGTCGTCGTGGGCCGGCCCGTGGCCTCGCGCATCCTGCTCGTGGGCCAGGCCCCCGGCGACAAGGAGCCCAGGCTCGGGCGCCCGTTCGCCTGGACCGCGGGCAAGACGCTCTTCAAGTGGTTCCACGAGGCGCTCGGCTGGACGGAGGACGAAACGCGTGACCGGATTTATTTCGCCGCCGTCTGCCGCTGCTTCCCAGGCAAGAAGGCCACCGGCGGCGACCGCGTGCCGGACGGGGAGGAAATCGCCGCCTGCTCGCGCTGGCTGGCCGCCGAGGTGGAACTCCTCCAGCCCGCGCTCGTCCTGCCCGTCGGCAAACTGGCCATCGCGCAGTTCCTGCCGGTGGCGCCGCTCAGCGACGTCATCGGACAGGCCTTCCCGATCACCTACCAGCAACACGCCATGGATTGCATCCCGCTGCCCCATCCTTCGGGCGCCTCGCCCTGGCATCGGATGGAACCCGGCCGGACGCTGCTGCGCCAGGCGTTCGCCCGCGTGGCGACCCACCCGGCGATCCGGGCGGCGAAATGAAGTTGCCACCCCGGATTCCCGGCACTCCTTTTCGCGCATGCATTTTTTCCGCCGCCCCGGGCTGCTGGCTTTCTTCGCCGCGCTTGCGCTGACCGCCGCCGCGGCCAAGCCGGTCCGCCACACGACCCCGGTCGAGGGCGTCTACGCCGGGGCGATCACCATCGATGCGGCGAGCGGCGCCGTCCTTTTCGAGGAGAACGCCGACGTGGTCAATCCGCCGGCCAGCATGACGAAGCTCATGACCTTCGCGGTGGTGGCCGACAAGCTGAAGGACGGCACGCTCACGCTGGAGACACCGGTGCAAATCACCGCCGCGGATTCCAAAATGGGCGGCACGCAGGTCTATCTCGACCCGCGCGAGGTTTTTCCCGTCGAAGAGCTGCTTTATGCGATGATGATCCAATCGGCCAACGATGCCGCGCACGCGCTGTCCCGCGCCGCGGGCGGGTCGACGCCGGCGTTCGTCGAGCTGATGAACGCCAAGGCCCGCGCGCTCGGCATGACGCACACCACCTTCCGCACCCCGCACGGCCTGCCGCCGCCGAGCCGCAAGCTGGAGGACAGCGACGTGACGACGCCGCGCGATTTTGCCGTCCTCTGCCGTTACCTCATCCAGAATACCGACGTCCTGAAATACACCTCGGTGCGCGAGCGTGACTTCGGCCCGGCGCGCGCCCAGGGTCCGCAGCACATGCGCAACCACAACAACCTGCTCGGCAAAATCCCCGGCGTCGACGGCTTGAAGACCGGTTACACCCAGCTCGCCGGCTACTGCCTGAGCGCCACGGCGGAACGGAACGGCCGACGCGTGATCACGGTCATCATGGGTTCGTTCGGTCCCGGCGGGGCGATCGACAAGGGCCGCGCCCGCGACCTGAAGGCCATGGAGCTGCTCGACCGCGGCTTCGCCGCCCAGCCGGCGACGGCGGCCCCGGCGGTCGTGAAAACCGGCGCGCCGCTCGCGCCGCCGACCCGCCCGGCCGCCGCGCCCGCGCCCACGCCGGCGAAGATGCCCGAGATCGTGACCGTCAGAACCGACAAGACCCCCGCGCCGCCGCCGGAACAAAACTCGACGAAGTCCGACCCGGTGGTATTCCATATCCCCTCCCTGGAGAAAAAACCGTGACCCCCCGATTCCTCCGCCCGCTCTGCTGCCTCTTTCTGCTCGGCGTCCTCGCGCCGCACGCCCCCGCCCGGGAAAAAATTCCGCCGGAAGACCTTGAGATCGTCGAAAAGAAATGGCCCGACGCCAAGCGCACCTTCACGGGCCTGCGCTACATCGTCATGGAGCCCGGCGACGCCAAGGGCCCCATGCCGGTTTCCGGCAACATGGTCAGCGTCGACTACAAGGGCATGCTGCTCGACGGCACCGTGTTTGATTCTTCCTCCCAGAGCAAGGGGCCGCTGAAGGTCCGCATCGACCGCGACGGCCTGATCGAGGGTTGGGAGGAGGCGCTCCAGAAAATGCACAAGGGCGAGAAATGGCTGCTCATTGTGCCGCCTGAGATGGCCTATGGCGCGCGCGGCAAGCCGCCCGTCATCAAGCGCTATGCCACGCTCGTCTTCGAGATGAAGCTGCTGGATTTCGGCCCGAACGTGAAGTGACCGGCCCGGCGCGGGGCGCTTACTGCAGCATTTCCTTCAGCAACGGATCCATCGCCTCCGCCCAGAGCTGGTAGCCGGCGGCGTTCGGGTGGAGCTGGTCGGGCATGATGATGTTCGGGATCGTGCCGTCGTTGCCGAGAAACCGGGCGTTGATGTCGAGGAAACGGACGTTCGCGCCGTCATCCAGCTGGGCGAGGTCGGCGTTCACGGCGCGGATGATTTCCATGCGCTTTTCCCAGCCGTCGGAGGAACCGTCGCGGTTCTTGCGCGGGCCGCGCGGAAAGACCGCGAGCACGAGCACCTAGGTCTCGGGCAGGCGGTCGCGGATCATCGAGACGATCTTGCGATCGGCGGCGGCGATCTGCGCGGCGGTGTGCGAGCCGGTGTTGTTGGTGCCGAGCATGAACACGACGACCTTCGGGTGGATGCCGTCGAGCTCGCCGTTCTCGATGCGCCAGATGACGTGCTGGGTCTGGTCGCCGCCGATGCCGAAGTTGGCCGGGTCGTATTTCCCGTAGTAACGCTCCCAGATGTGCGGGGCCTTGCCCCAGCCCTCGGTGATGGAGTCGCCGAGGAACAGCACGCCGATCGGACCGGCCTTGGCGCGGGCCAGGAATTTTTCGTGGAGCTCGAAGAAGCGGGCGTTGCCGGTCTTCGGAATCGGCGCGGCGGCGTCGACCGGCGCGGCGGCGGGAGCCGGGGCGGGCTGGGCCTGGGCGAGGGCATTGAGGCCGACGCAGGCGGCCAGGAGAAGCGGGAGGTATTTCTTCATGGGGTGGGGATGCCCCACAGGTGCATCGCTCCGCCCGTTTCGCAAGAATCCGTCTGCTGGCTCAGTTGACCCCGGCGGCCCGGAGCAGCGTCCGCCGCTGCGTCCAGAAGGTGTCGGCCGTGTAGAGCGCGAGCCCGGCCCAGATCAGGCCGAAGGCCTGGAGGCGGCCGGAGTCGAACGGCTCGTGGTAGACGAAGAGCCCGATGAGAAACTGGATGGAAGGGCCGATGTATTGCAGCAGGCCGAGCGTCGTGAGGCGGATGCGCTGCGCGCCGTGGGCGAACAGCACCAGCGGGATCGCCGTCACCACGCCCGCGCTGAGCACGAAGCCCTGCGTGCGGGCGTCGACGTGGCCGAGGGCGCCAGCGCCGTGGAAATGCCACCACAGCAACATCCCGGCGGCGAAAGGGAAGAGCAGCAGCGTCTCGACCGTCAGGCCGGCCAGCGCGCCCAACCCGGACTTTTTCTTGAGGAAGCCGTATGCCGTCCAGGTGACCGCGAGGGCGAGGGCAATCCACGGCACCTGGCCCACGCGCCACAGGAGCAGGGCCACGCCGGCGGCGGCAAAACCGATGGCAGCCCATTGGGCCGCGCGAAGCCTCTCGTGCAGGAACAGCGCGCCCACGGCCACGTTGAAAAGCGGCACGAGGAAATACCCGAGGCTGCTTTCGATCACATGGCCGCTGTTCACGGCCCAGACGTACACCGTCCAGTTGGTCGCGAGCAGCAGGCTGGCCAGCAGGTTCACCCCGATGGCGCGGGCTCCGGCCAGGCCGGGGCGCACGGCGGCAAAATCCTTCTGCACCGCCAGGACGAGGAACAGGAAAAACAGCGACCACACGATGCGGTGGGCGATCAGCTCGATGGCCGCCACGCCTTGCATCTGCTTCCAATAGATCGGCACGACGCCCCAGATGAAAAAGGCGCCGGCGGCGGACAGGGCGCCGCGGGTGGAGGCGGAGGAGGCGGGAGCCGGGGTGGACAAGCCGGCAGCGTGCGGCCGGCCTCCGGTCGCGTCAAACCGAAGGCCGGTCAACGGCGCGCAATTCGGGCCGATACAGCGCGCCTACTTGGCGGCGGGCGCGGGGATCTTGGCCGAGAGCCACGAGAGGAAGCGCCATTTGCCACCCTCGTTGCGCCAGACCGCCATGATGTTCAGGTCATTGACGTTTTGCTTGTCGGGCGCGCCGGCCGTGATGACGACATGGGCCGTCTCGATCACGATGTCGGGCGAGGCGACGAAGAAATCGCGCTGCTTGTAGTCGTAACCCGTGTAGACCGTGCTGCGCTTGGTGACGGACTCGAGGTACGACTGCTTGGTGTCGTGCTTGCCGTTCGAGTGCGTGTACGAGAGGTCCTGGGAATAGATGGCGTCCATGCGGGCGCCGTCGGCCGCGACGGTGGCGGCGACGCGCTCGTCATCGGCCGCCTTGACGGCCGCGATGGTGGCGGCGTCGCTGGCGCGGAGGAGGGGGGCGGAGCACAGGACGAACAGCAGCGCGAGGCTGCGGGGGAGGGCGGGGTTTTTCATGGGGAGGATTTTTGGCCTTTGGGCTTTGGCGTTTGGAGTTTTCAAGAGCGGTGCACGGGCTGCGGCCGGCCGGCATCGTCGATGGCGACGTACACGAAAGTACCCTTCGTCACGCGCACCAGTTCGCCACCCTTGGTGCGCTGCGCCCAGACCTCCACCTCGATCTGCATCGAGGTGCGGCCGGTTTTCAGCAGCGTGGCGTGGCAGCTCACGATGTCGCCGACATAGACGGGATGAAGGAAGGCCATGCCGTCGATCGCGGCCGTCGTGATGCGGCTGCGGGCGATGTTGCGCGCGTAGATCGCGCCGCCGAGATCCATCTGCGACACCAGCCAGCCGCCGAAGATGTCCCCGTTGGAATTCGTATTGGCCGGCATCGCGATCGTGCGGATGACGAGTTCGCCGGCGGGCTGGTCGGGCGGGGTGGCCTCACTCATGCGCACGAGCGAATCCGGATTCCCGGGCGAGGCAAGGAAGCGATGAGGATGTGGGAGCGAGCTTGCTCGCGACTGGGGGCGATTGTCGCGAGCAAGCTCGCGCCCACAGGCCCGGAGACTTTGTCATTGTTTTCAATGTCATAACGGCGGATATTGCCGGGCCATGTCAGTCCAAGCCCACAGCGCCTTCCGGCGCCTGTTCGACCAGGTCGGAACCGTCGACCAGGTCGGCATCGAGGAGCGGGTCGCCAAGTACACCACGCGCAGCATCAAGAAGGCCGCCAAGGTCCAGGGCCTGAAGCTCGCGTGCTCGATGGTCGACCTCACCACCCTCGAGGGCAAGGACACGCCCGGCAAAGTCGCCTCGCTCTGCCAGAAGGCGCTCCACCCGCACGAGGACCTCGACGTCCCGCAGGTCGCCGCCGTCTGCGTCTATCCCGCCATGGTCAAACACGCCCGCCGCGCGCTGGGCGAGGACACCGGCGTCCGCATCGCCTCGGTCGCGACCGCCTTTCCCTCCGGGCAGGCCCCGCTGCGCACCCGCCTCGCCGAGGTGAAGGCCGCGGTCGCCGACGGCGCCGACGAGATCGACATGGTGATCAACCGCGGCGCGTTCCTCGCCGGCGAATTTCAGGAGGTGCAGGACGAGATTGCCGCCGTCGTCCAGGCCTGCGGGGCCGCAACGCTCAAGGTCATCCTTGAGGTCAGCGAGCTCGAGACCTACGACAAGATCCGCGCCGCGTCCTTCCTGGCGATGCGCGTGATCCGCCCGAACGACTTCATCAAGACCAGCACCGGCAAGACCTCGCTCAACGCCACGCTCGGGAACAACCAGGTGATGATCGAGGCGATCCGCGACTTCTACCTCGACACCGGCATCCCGGTCGCGATGAAGCCCGCGGGCGGCATCCGCACCGCGAAGCAGGCGTTGCAGTTCCTCATTGCCGTGAAGGAGACGCTCGGCGACGAGTGGCTCAACCACACCCGCTACCGTTTCGGCGCCTCCTCGCTGCTCAACGACCTGCTCCGCCAGCTCGAGAAGGAAAGGACCGGCGCCTATCAGGCGCCGTATTATTTCTCCGAGGCCGCGGAAAGTTACTGAGGACAGAGAACAGAAAACAGAGCACAGACTCCCATGCCCACCTTGACCGAAAAGAAACGCCCCGCCTCGCGCCACCAGGGCCGGCCGCTGCCCGAGCTGATCTTCGGCGACCTCTGGGAATATGACCCGGCACCCGAGACGGCCGACCCGAAGCTGAAGGCGCGCTACGACCTCTTCATCGGCGGCAGGTTCGTCGCGCCTTCCTCCGGGAAGTATTTCGACTCCATCAACCCGGCCAACGAGACGAAGCTGGCCGAGATCGCCCACGCCAACGCCGCCGATGTCGACGCCGCGTACGCCGCGGCCCGGAAGGCCTTCGACACGACCTGGGGCCGGATGCCGGGCCGCGAGCGCGCCAAGTACATCTACCGCCTCGCCCGCCTGCTGCAGGACCGCGCCCGCGAGTTCGCCGTGGCTGAGACGCTCGACGGCGGCAAGCCGATCAAGGAGTCGCGCGACTTCGACGTGCCGATGGCCGCCGCGCACTTCTTCTACCACGCCGGCTGGGCTGACAAGCTCGACTACGTGGCGCCGGGCCGGAAGGTCGCGCCGCTCGGCGTCGTCGGCCAGGTCATCCCGTGGAATTTCCCGCTGCTGATGATGGCGTGGAAGCTCGCGCCTGCGCTGGCGATGGGCAACACGATCGTCATCAAGCCGGCCGAGACGACGAGCGTGACCGCGCTGAAGTTCGCCGAGATCATCGCGGACGCCGGCCTGCCCGCGGGCGTCGTCAACATCGTCACCGGCTTCGGCGACACCGGCGCGGCCGTCATGGGCCACGCGACCGCCGCCAAGGTCGCGTTCACCGGCTCGACCGAGGTCGGCAAGATCATCATGCGCTCGCTCGCCGGCACCGACAAGAAGATGACCATGGAGCTCGGCGGGAAGGCGGCGAACATCGTGTTCGACGACGCGCCGGTCGACCAGGCCGTCGAGGGCGTCATCAACGGCATCTTCTTCAACCAGGGCCATGTGTGCTGCGCCGGCTCGCGCCTGCTCGTGCACGAGCCGATCGCCGCCGCCTTCGAGGCCAAGCTGCGCACGCGGCTCAAGGTGCTCCGCGTCGGCGACCCGATCGACAAGAACACCGACATCGGCGCGATCAACTCGAAGGAGCAGCTCAGGCGCATCGAGACGCTCGTCGCCGCCGGCGTGAAGGAGGGCGCGACGCTCTTCCAGCCGCCGTGCCGGCTGCCGGCGAAGGGCTTTTATTTCCGGCCGACGCTGCTGTCCGGTGTCAGCATGAGCCACCGCGTGGCGCGCGAGGAAATCTTCGGCCCGGTGCTGAGCATCCTCACCTTCCGCACGCTCGACGAGGCGATCGAGAAGGCCAACAACACCGCGTACGGCCTCAGCGCCGGCGTGTGGACCGACAAGGGCTCGCGCATCCTCAAGATGTCGACCGAGCTCAAGGCCGGCGTCGTGTGGGCCAACACGTACAACAAGTTCGACCCGACGTCGCCCTTCGGCGGCTACAAGGAAAGCGGCTTCGGCCGCGAGGGCGGCCGCCAGGGCCTGCTCGATTACTGCAAGCTCGCCTAAAACATTCCACTGATGCCATTGCCTCGCGCAAAGTCCGCCAAGGTCGCCAAGGAAAGAGTCCGGCCCGTCGCGCCCTTTGCGTCCTTGGCGTGAGGCTTCCCAGTTTTCGTTTCCCTCCTTGATGCTTTCGATTTCTCCCTGATGCCCAAACAGCCCTATCTCACCGCCCCGCAGAAGCTGACCACGATGCCGCCGGGCATCCCGTACATCGTGGGCAACGAGGCCGCGGAGCGCTTCAACTTCTACGGGATGCGCGCCATCCTCGTCGTGTTCATGACGAAGTACCTCGTCGACCGCTCGGGCACGCCGGCGCCGATGGGCGAGACGGAGGCGAACCAGTGGTACCACCTTTTCCTCGCCTCGAATTATTTCTTTCCGGCGCTGGGCGCGATCCTCTCCGACGCCTTCTGGGGCAAGTACAAGACGATCATCTGGCTCTCGCTCGTGTACTGCGCCGGCAGCGTGGTGC
This sequence comes from uncultured Oleiharenicola sp., assembly GCA_964481095.1. Lineage (GTDB taxonomy): Bacteria > Verrucomicrobiota > Verrucomicrobiia > Opitutales > Opitutaceae > Lacunisphaera. The sequence continues at coordinate 36,485 of CAYZSN010000233.1, forward strand.
TCGCGTTCGACCAGACGCGCCTCGGCCTCTTCGCCGGCCTCGGCCTCATCGCCCTCGGCGCGGGCGGCATCAAGCCCTGCGTCTCCGCCCACGTCGGCGACCAGTTCAGCAAGGACAACCGGCACCTCGTCTCCCGCGCCTTCGGCTGGTTCTACTTCTCGGTCAACTTCGGCTCGTTCTTCTCGATCCTGCTCATCCCGGTGCTGCTGGAAAAATTCGGCGCGCGCTGGGCCTTCGGCGTGCCGGCGGTGCTGATGCTCGCCGCCACCTACGTGTTCTGGTCGGGCCGCTACAAGTTCGCCCACATCCCGCCGGGCGGGAAGACGTTCCTGCGCGACACGTTCAACAAGGAAGGCCTGTCGGCCATCGGCCGCCTCGCGCTGCTCTTCGCCTTCGTCGCCATCTTCTGGTCGCTCTGGGACCAGAGCGGTGGCGAGTGGATCCTCCAGGCCGAGAAGATGGACCGGAAATTCCTCGGCATCGAATGGCTCTCGTCCCAGATCCAGGCCGTCAATGCCATCATGATCCTGGCATTCATCCCGCTGTTCCAGTACGTGATCTACCCGGCGATCAACCGGGTCTTCCCGCTGACGCCGCTGCGGAAGATCGGCATCGGCCTCGTCGTCACCGGCCTCTCGTTCCTCGTCAGTTCGTGGATCGAATCGCAGCTCGCCGCCGGCCACACGCCGAACATCGGCTGGCAGATGCCGGCGTATGCGCTCCTCTCCGCCGGCGAGGTCATGGTGTCGATCACCGCCCTCGAGTTCGCCTACACGCAGTCACCCACGCACATGAAGTCGATCATCATGTCGCTCTACCTGCTCTCAATTTCCGCCGGCAACCTCTTCACCGCGCTGGTCTACGTCTTCATCAAGAACGATGACGGCACGCTGAAGCTGCACGGCGCCGCCTACTACAATTTCTACGCCTTCCTTTCCATCGGCTGCGTCGCCCTTTGGATCTTTGTCGCGCGCCGCTACCAGGAGAAAATCTACCTGCAGGACTGCGCGCCGGCCGAGTCCGCCGCCGAAACCACCGCCAACACATGACCAAAGCAATCAGCTCTCAGCGATCAGCGTTCAGCCGGACCGATCCGGTTCGAGGCCTTTGCTGACGGCCGAGAGCTGACCGCTGAAAGCTGCCTTTCCCATGACCCGCCTCCCCATCACCAAGACCCCCAAGGTTTACGTCGGCGGAGCCTTCATCCGCTCCGAAAGCGCCCGTACGTTTCCGCTCAAGGACGCCGCCGGGAATTTCTTCGCCAACATCCCGCAGTGCACGCGCAAGGACCTGCGTAACGCCGTCGAGGCCGCCGCCAAGGCCGGCCCCGGCTGGGCGAAGCGCACGCCGTACAACCGCGGCCAGATCATCTACCGCCTCGGCGAGATGATCGAGGCGCGCAAGGGCGACATGGCCGACGCGCTCGCCGTCGGTGGCGCATCGAAGGCCGCCGCCGCGAAGGAAATCGCCGCGACCATCGACCGCCTGATCTACTACGCCGGCTGGGCCGACAAGTACGAGCAGGTGCTGGGCAACGTGAACCCCGTCGCCTCGCCGCACTTCAACTTCACCGTCACCGAGCCGATGGGCATCGTCGGCCTCCTCGCCCCCGACGAGGCGCCGCTGCTCGCGCTCGTGTCGCTCATCGCCCCCGCCATCACCAGCGGCAACACCGTCGTCGCGCTCGCGTCGTCGACGCAGCCGTACCCGGCGATCGTGCTCGGCGAAATGCTCGCCACCAGCGACCTCCCCGGCGGCGTGGTCAACCTGCTCACCGGGTTCCGCAAGGAGATCGTGCCGACGATGGCCACGCACACGCACCTGCGCGCCATCGGCGGCGTCGCCAATGCCGACGAGCGCAAGGCGCTCAAGCTCGGTGCGGCCGACAGCGTGAAGCGGGTGAAGTTTCTCAAGGCCGAGGAACAGCCCGACTGGTTCTCCGACAAGGCGCAAAGCCTCTACGAGCTCCGCGACACCCTCGAGTTCAAGACGACCTGGCACCCGATCGGGGCATGAGCCGGACGGGAAGCCCTGGTGGGAGCCCGCATGTCATCCGCCACCCTCCGACAGATCGCATGGGTTGGGGACGAGTACGGACAGGCGCCAGCCGGCTTCCGGCTGCTGCTGGTCGCCGAATCGTTTTATGACCGGGAAGGAAACCTAGGTGGGGAAAATCCGAGCCGGCGACTTGTCAGACAGATCGCTTCCGGGGAATGGAAATACGCCTACTTCACGAAGGTCCGACGATTGATCCAGGGAACGTTGTCGGCGGGGGACGAACGCGAGCACATCTTGGGGTTCTGGCAAAAGGTGGTTTTCTATCACTATGTCCAAGGCCGGGTGGGCGACGGCCCAAGGCAGAGACCGACCGGCGAACAGTGGGCTGATGGCGCGCGTTTGTTCGGGCAGGTGGTGCAGGAGTCGTCTCCCAGCCATGTCATCTTCCTGGGCAAGCAGCTTTGGCGGGCGGCGCTGGCCAGCGGGGTCGCGGTGGAGAACGCCCCGGGTTCGGGCCGTATCCCCTTGGTTCAACCGCCCCCGACGGCCCTCGCCATCCATCATCCCTCGGCACCGGGCTACCGGCACCTGGAAAATTATCGCCGGGTGCAGGCCTTTGTCAGCGGGCCCGGCGCTATGCCCGCGACCAAGCCGAGGTCGCCGGAACGACCCGGTGCCGGCGAGGATGACCTTGCCTGACGATGTGAAACATGCATGATTCACATCGCCATGAAGACCGCCAGCATCCGCCAGCTCCGCACGGAATTTCCCAAGGTGCGCAAGATGATCGAGCACGAAGGTGAGGTCGTGGTCACCGAGCGCGGCCAGGCCACCTATGTCATCAAGCCGTACACCCCGCCGAGAAAGAAGGCCAAGGCGCAGCCGTTCGATTACTATGCACGCCTGATCAAGCGCATGCCCAAGCCGATTTCTGCCGCCGCCTCGCGGGCCATGGATGCCGATCGCGATGACCGCTGAAACCTGCTACGTCGATTCCAGCGCCCTGCGCCAGATCTACGTTCACGACCGGCACTCGGCGCTGATGGCGGCCTGGCGGTTCAGGCATCCCGGAGCGATTCCCATCACCCGTTTCACCCGCGTCGAACTGATCAATTCGATGGCCGCCGCGGTGCAGCGACGGCACCAAACCGCCGCCGATCTGCAGGATTTTCTAAGCGATCTCGCCGTCGATCTCGCGATGGAGCGATTGCGCCTGCTGGACGTTCCCTGGCGCAAGGTGCTGGATGACGCGGCGGAATTGAGCCGGCAATACACCCTGAAACTGGGCACCCGGTCCCTCGACGTGCTGCATGTCGCTTGTGCGCGGGAACTCGGGCTCAAAGGATTCCTGACCTATGATGCCCGCCAAGCTGCGCTGGCGGCGGCCTGTGGCCTGAAGGTCATCCGGCCCTGACCATGAACCCTGATCCCAAGACCCGAGCCCAGCTGAGGATGTGGTGGATCCTCTGGGTGACGATGCTGCCCTGGATCGTCGGCCTGCAACTGCTTCTCCCGCACAAGGCGGTCGCTCCCGCGACGAAACTGGGCGACCTGTGGCTGCAGCTGGCGGGGATCGTGCCGCTTTTCCTGAGCATCATCATCCGCTGGCTGGCGCTGCCGCGCTTCACCAGCCTGGCCTCGGCCCTGCCGCTCTACATCGTCGGCCTGGCCATGGCGGAAGCCTGCGGCGTCTTCGGGATCGTCTTCGGCGGACCCTACCGCGACGCGCTGTTCCTGCTGTCCATTTTGGGGCTGCTGCAATTCGTGCCGGTTTTCGCGCGGCGGCTGGCCGAGCCCAAGGTCACGGGCTTCATCCCGAACAACTGACGTATTCCGCGCGAGGCCGGGCCTGCCGGCGCTTTTCATGTCTTCTGTCATCCCGCCCGAGGTTTCCCTTCGCGAGGTGCGCGTCAGCGACCTGCCGGTCCTTTTCGCGCACCAGCTCGATCCTGAAGCGACGCGCATGGCGGCGTTTCCCCCGCGCAATCGCGAGGCGTTCATGGCGCACTGGGCGAAAATCATGGCCGACCCCGCCTGCGCCATCCGGACGATTCTCCTCGGCGAGGACGTCGTCGGTAACATCGGGGCGTGGACGGCCGGAGCCGACCGATGTGTCGGCTACTGGATCGGACGCGAATTCTGGGGCCGCGGCATCGCGACCGCGGCGTTGGCGCAATTTCTCCAGTGCGAGGCCACCCGTCCGCTCACCGCCCGCGTCGTGCAGCACAACGCCGCTTCGATCCGCGTGCTCCGGAAGGCCGGCTTCACGCAGGTTGGCGAGGTGACCTTCGACCTGCCCGGTGGCGCGACGGAGCAGGAATGGATCTTCAGGCTCTGAAGCGCATCGCCGGCCCCGGCCGGCCACCGCTCAACTTCCGCTGAGCTTGCCCGTCTCGGCCAGCCGCTCGATGAAGATCCACGAGCGCTTCGCGCGCACCTCGGGACTTTTCGCCTGCTCGATGTAGCGCACGATCTGGCGGCGGATCGCCACGCTGTGCGCGAGCCAGCGCTCCTGCAGCTGCGGCCGGGCCTGGAATGCCTGCCGCATGGCCTCGGGCAGCTCGGGCTCGCGCGAGGCGGCGTCGGGCTCGAGGGTGAAGTCAACCGCATCGCCGGCCTTCGCGCCCGCGCTGCGCAGCAGCTCGGCCTTGAAGGCCAGCTTGTAGTGCCCGCGCTTGCCGGGCAGCAGCGTGACCCGGTCGAGGTCGTCGTTGAAGCGCAGGAGCGCGTTGAGCCCGAGCCCGCCGCCCTTGATCTCGGCGCGCGGCAGCTCGAGCGCGTCGATCGCCTTCTTCGGCAGGTCGACCCAGTGGATCAACGTGACCTTGTAGAGCCGGGCGCGAAATGCAGCCAGTTGCGGGCCAAGAGTGGAGGGTTGGGAGCCGGACGGACGAGTGGGAGCAGATTTGCGCGGAAGCTTCATGGCTGAATGGGTCATCCACCCCTCAACGCTCATCTCTCAACTCGCCCGCAGGGCCATCCTACTTGTGGTCGCGCCGGCGCAGGAAGCGCGTGATCTCGCGCGCCGTCGGCATGGAGTCGGCCGTGCCGTGCTGGGTGACGGCGAGCGCCGAGACGGCGTTGGCGAAATGAGCGGCCTCGAAGACGTTCTTCTTGAACTTCACCAGGCCGGCGGCGAAACCGCCGACGAAGGCGTCGCCGGCGCCGGTCGTGTCGACCGCGTCGACCACGTGGGCCTGGACCCGGGCGTAGACGTCGGGCTGCGACACGAAGCAGCCCTTCGCGCCGAGGGTGACGATCACGATCGGCACGCCGAAGGAGCGGCAGAGCGTGTGCAGGCGGTCGGGCGCGAGGCGGTGCAGGGCCTCGACGGTGAAGTTCTTCTGGCCGCTCCGGGGCGAGCGGTGCACGAGGGCGACGAACTCGGCCTCGTTGGGGATGAGCACCTCGACATGACGGAGGATCGAGGGCTCCACCTTGCCGTGCATGGGCGCGGGGTTGAAGACGGTGACGGCGCCGTGGCGGCGGGCGAGGCGCAGGGCGTGGGCGGTGGCCTTCATGTCGCACTCGGCCTGGCAGACCACGACGTCGGCCCCCATCAGGTGGCGCACCGGGACGTCGCGCACGTGCAGGGCGAGGTTGGCGCCGAGGGCGACCATGATCTGGTTCTGCCCGGCGGCGTTCACGGCGATCGAGGCGGCGCCGGTGGGTTCCTTTTTCTTGACGACGAACTCGGCGCGCACGCCGGCCCGGCGGACGAATTCCCGCGCGCCGGCGCCCGCCGCGTCTTGGCCGATGGCGCCGACAAACAGGGTGGGGACGCCCGCGCGGGTCGCGGCCACCGCCTGGTTGAAGCCCTTGCCGCCCGAGCCCGGACGCAGGTCGGCGAGGACGGAATCGCCGGGGCGGGGGAAGTTTTCCACATAGAAGGCGAGGTCCTGGACGTAGCTGCCGACAATGACGACGCGTGGGCTCATGCTCTGGGGGAAACGGAAAACGGGACCCGCAGCGTGCGCGGCGGGCGGAGTGGGGTAAAGGGGTTTTTCGCGGCATGAAGAAATTTCACCGAGGCGGACGCGCACCCCGCCCGCTTAAGGAAGCCGCCCGACCGCTCGTCCAATCCCCCGTGTGGCGCGCGCACTCGCGGCCCAGCTTCCGGCATGGCTGTCACCCGCACCGTACCCGCCTCCCTGGGCCCGCCGGACGGACTTGCCGTCCCGGCGGACGGCGTGGTTCGCTCGGCGGCGATGAGCGTCGACACCGAGGCCAAGCTGCGGCGGGCGAAAAACCGCCTCTATGTGCTTTGCCAGCTGGCCGGGTGGGGCGGGTTTTTCCTGCTGCAGCTCCTGTCGCTCAAGGTCTTCACGCCCAGCCGCTCCGGTTTCACCCAACTCGAGCTGATCTGTGGCATCGTCCGCATCATCACCATGGGCCTGCTCATCACCCATTTTTCCCGGCCCTGGCTCACGCGCCTGGGCTGGAAGGAGCTGGGCTGGCGGGCGCTCATGCCGCGCATCGCCGCGGCCGGCATCGCCATGGGGCTGGTGTGGTGCGCCATCGGCTTTGTCATCGACCTGGTGCTCCTGCGCTACCCGTGGCGGCACGACTACAGCATCTTCGCCGGGTTCATGGCCGTGTGGCTCAACGCCAGCTTCGGCGCCATCGTCTGGCTCGGGCTTTATTTCTTTTATCATTTGCTGGACCGGCTCAACCGCCTGCAGGTCGAGCAGCTGCGCCTGGTCGCCACCGTCAAGGAAGCCGAGCTCCGGGCCCTGAAGTCGCAGGTGAACCCGCATTTCCTCTTCAATTCCCTCAACAGCCTGCGCGCCCTCATCGACGAGGACGCCCCGCGCGCGCGCGAGTCGGTCACCCGCCTCGCCAACATGCTGCGCTATTCGCTGCAGTCGGGCCAGCAGGAGATCGTGCCGCTCGACGACGAGCTCCGCATCGTCCAGGACTACCTCGCGCTGGAGGAGATCCGCCACGAGAACCGCCTGCGCGTGAGCTGGAAACTGGCCGACGAATCCGCGCTCCGCGGCGCGACCCTGCCGCCCATGCTCCTGCAGACCTTGGTCGAAAACGCGGTGAAGTACGGCATCTCCCCGCGCCGCGAGGGCGGCGAGATCGTCATCGCCGTCGCGCTCGCCGGCGAGGCCCTGCATATCCGCGTCACCAATCCCGGCGACCTCAACGCGCCCGCCAGCGCCCCGGCCGCGCGCGCCGGCTCGTCCACCGGCGTCGGCCTGCGCAACGCCTCCGACCGGCTCAAGCTCCTCTTCGGCGACCGGGCCCGGCTGACCCTGCTGGCCGAGCCGGCCGGGTGCGTCACCGCCGACGTGTACATCCCGCTCGCCCCTTCCGCCCGATGAAAGCCCTGCTCATCGACGACGAGCGCCTTGCGCGCAACGAACTCCGCCGCCTGCTCGCCGCCCACGCGGACATCGAGATCATCGGCGAGGCCGTGGACGTCGAGGATGCGGTGCAGAAGATCGAGGCCCTGAAGCCCGGGCTGGTCTTCCTCGACGTGCAGATGCCCGGGGCCGACGGGTTCAGCCTGCTGGAGCGGCTCGAGCCGCCACTGCCCGCCGTCATCTTCACCACCGCCTACGACGAGTTCGCCGTGAAGGCCTTCGAGTTCAACGCGCTCGACTACCTGCTCAAGCCCGTGGACCCGAACCGCCTCGTGGCCGCGCTCGAGCGGCTCCGGGCGCGCGACACCGCGCCCGCGGCCGACGGCACGCCGGCCGGCGCCGCCCGCCTCGCCCTCGAGGACAAGGTCTTCGTGCGCGAGGGCGACCGCTGCTGGTTCGTGCCGGTGAAGAACATCCGCCTGCTCGAGTCCGAGGGCAACTACACCCGCCTGCATTTCGACGACAACAAGCCGCAGCTCTTCCGCTCCCTCACCGCGATGGAGGAGCGGCTCGACCCGCGGAATTTCTTCCGCGCGAACCGCAAGCAGGTCATCAACCTGACCTGGGTCGAGGGCATCGAGCCGTGGTTCAGCGGCGGCCTGCTCGTGAAGCTCAAGGGCGGCCTGAAGGTCGAGCTCTCGCGCCGCCAGGCGCAGGATTTCCGCGAGCGCCTGAGCCTGTGATTTTTTATAGGACCTGTAAGCCCCATGGGACCGATAAGTCCCATTCCCCATGATCGAAGTCCACCACCTCACGAAGACCTTCAAGGACAAGAAGCGCGGCGTCATCACCGCGGTGTCCGATGTGTCCTTCACCTGCCAGCCGGGGCGGATCTACGGCCTGCTCGGTGCCAACGGCGCGGGCAAGACCACCACGCTGCGCCTGCTCGCCACGCTGCTCCAGCCCGCCGCGGGTCCGATCACCGTCGCCGGCTATGCGGCGGCCGCCGCGCCGGAGCAGGTCCGCGCCCACGTGGGCTTCCTCGCCGCCAGCACCGCCCTCTACGGGCGCCTCACCGCCCGGGAGATGATCACCTATTTCGGCGAGCTCAACGGGATGGACGCCGCGGCAATCAAGGCGCGCATCCAGGTCCTGGCCGACGAGCTCGACATGCACGAGTTCCTCGACCGCCGCTGCGACAAGTTCTCCACCGGCATGAAGCAGAAGACCTCCATCGCCCGCACCCTGATCCACGATCCGGCGGTGATGATCTTCGACGAGCCCACGCTCGGGCTCGACGTCATGACCGCGCGCTCGATCGTGAAGTTCGTCCGCGAGTGCCGCAACCGCGGCAAGACTGTCATCTACTCGACCCACGTGATGAGCGAGGTGGAGAAGCTGTGCGACACCATCGGCATCATCCACGGCGGCAAGCTGGTGGCCGAGGGCACGCTGGCGGAGCTGCAGGCCCGCTTCGCCGAGCAGGACATGGAGGAGATCTTCGTCAAGGCCGTCGGCGGCGAGGCCGCCCTGGCCGCCGCCCTCAAGGACTGAGGCCCGCCATGAACTGGAACACCGTTTTCACCATCTACCTCAAGGAGCTGAAGGACGCGCTGCGCGACCGCCGCACCATCATCTCGATGTTCGTCCTCCCGACGCTCATCATGCCGGTCTTCTTCCTCGGCTCGATCGCAATCATGTCGAAGGTCGTGCAGAAGGCGAAGGAGGAGGCCACGAGCCTCGTCATCCTCGGCGGCGCGGATTCCCCCGGCGTCGTGGCGGCGCTCCGGGCCGAGAAGAAATTCCGGGTCATCGAGGCCGACGGGGACTACAAGCGGATGGTCTCCGACAAGCGCGTCCGCCTGGCGGTGGAGATTCCCCCGGGCTTCGAGGCCTCGCTCAAGGAAGGCGCGGCCAGGACGGTCATGCTCTACCATTACGAGGGCGAGCTGAAGTCCGGGCTCGGGGTCGGCGAGGTGGAGAAGTTTTTCCGCACCCTGCGCGACAAGACCGTGGAGAACCGGCTCGCGGCGCGCGGCCTGACCACGGACCTGATCAAGCCCTTCGAGGTGAAGCGGCAGAACGTGGCCCCGCCGGAGAAGGTGGGCGGCAATTTCTTCGGCGGCATCGTGCCGTACATCATCATCCTGCTCTGCTACACCGGCGCGATGTACCCCGCCATCGACCTGACCGCGGGCGAGAAGGAGCGCGGCACCATGGAAACGCTGCTCTGCAGCCCGGTGCACCGCATCAACATCGTGCTCGGCAAGTTCCTCACCGTGGTGACCGCGTCGGTGGCGACCATCGTCATCGCGCTGCTGTCGTCCGCGCTCAGCGTGGCCGTCGGCGGTTCCCTGCTCGCCGGCAACGGCTTTGGGGGCGGCGCGCCCGCCGGCCCGATGCCCACGATCGACCCGGCCGGCATCCTTGGCGTGTTCGCGATGGTCGCGCCCGTCGCCACGCTGTTCGCGGCGGTCCTGCTGACGCTCTCGCTTTTCGCCAAGAGCTACAAGGAGGCGCAGAGCTACGTCTCGCCCCTGGTGATCCTGATCATCCTGCCCGCCATGATGGGCATGCTGCCCGGCGTGGAGCTCACGGCGCGTACCGCGCTCGTCCCGATCCTCAACCTTTCGCTCGTGTGCAAGGAGATGCTGTCGGGCGTCTGGCACTGGAGCTTCATCGCCCTCATCTTCGCCTCGACCGCCTTCTATGCGGGCGTCGCGGTGGCGCTCTGCGTGCGGATGTTCAACCGCGAGGATGTCATCTTCCGCACCTGATTTCCTGACCGTTTCCCTGGGTGTGCCGAAAGCCGCGCGGGAAAACCGCGCGGCTTTCATATTTAGGTAAAAGCCCGGCCATCAGGGGTAAACGGTGGGTAAATACCCCGGTCGCCCCTAGGCGTTTAGGAACGGCGGTGCTAGTGTGGGGTCGTCAGTACATCCACCGCATCCACCCATGAACACACCCACCACCTCCGAGGAAGAGACCGCGCGTCTCGAGAAACTGCGCACCCAGCTTTCGACGGACATCGAGGTCATGCAGCAGAAGGAAGCCAGCCTGCGCGAATACGAGCAGAAGCTCCGGGTGTTGATGGAGCATGCCAGCAACCCGCAGCCGCAACAGCAGACCACCCAGTACGTGGTCACCGCCCCCGGCCAGAATGCGATCGATGCCGAGTGGGAAAAATACCAGCGCGCCAACGCGCTGCTCGAGGCCTCCCGCCGTTCCCTGACCGACGACCGCCTCGCGCTCAAGGATCGCGAGGAGAAGGTCATGATCCGCGAGCAGGAAGTCGCGCGGCGGGAAGCCTGGCTGAAGGCCCGCGAGCAGCAGTTGGCGACCAAGCTCGAGGCTGACGCCGCCGCGGCCGCCGCCGCCAAGGCGAAGCCTTCCTTCACCGCCGCGCCGTTCCTGGCCGCCCGGAATCTGTTCTCGACCGGCAAGCACTAGGGCCCTCTGGTCACCGTTTCGCCCGGGTCCGCTTTGCGGCCCGGGCTTTTTTATGCAGCTTGCTTGACTGTCACGCGGGGATTGCGCTTGCCCGGTTCCGCCATCCGTAAACGCTCACCTCCGGTTTCCCCGTATCCCCGCCCCCATGAGTACTCCCGCCCGGGTTGCCTGCCTTGCCCTGTCCCTGCTGGCCGCGCTGCCGGCGCGCGCCGAATCGCTCCTCCCCGCCGAGCCGGTGCCGCTCGATTCGCTGGCCGCGTTCCGGCCCGTGACGAACAACTGGCGCATCGCCGGCGGCTGGTCGGGCGACCTCCGCCGCGACCGCGCCTACACGCCGCTGCCGGGCACGGGCATCGTCATCAGCAATCCCGTCGAGGGCGGGAAGAACGACCAGCTCTTCACCGCGTGGGAGCACGGCGACATCGATCTCTCCCTGGATTTCCTGCTCGCGCCGCAGACCAATTCCGGCGTCTACCTGCAGGGCCGGTATGAGGTGCAGCTTTTCGACAGCGCCGGCGTGAAGGTCCCGACCTTCGCCGACAGCGGCGGCCTCTACCAGCGCTGGGATCCGGCGCGCGGCGCCGGCCGCGAGGGCTATGGCGGCGTGGCGCCCAGGGCCAACGCCAGCCGGGCCGCCGGCCTCTGGCAGCACCTCGAGGTGCAGTTCCGCGCGCCGCGCTTCGACGCCAAGGGCGTGAAGACCGCCAACGCCCGCTTTGTGAAGGTCGTGCTCAACGGCTTCGTGGTGCAGGAAAACGTCGAGGTCACCGGCCCCACGCGCGCGGCGCCTTTCGCCGACGAGCAGCCGCTCGGCCCCGTGATGCTCCAGAGCAACCACGGCCCGGTCGCCTTCCGCAATTTCTCCGCCAAGCGCTACGGCGCCGCCACACCCGGGTTCAAGGGACTCCACCTGAAATATTACGGCGGCCCGGGCCGCGACCTCGACCACTACGCCGACCAGCAGCCGTCGCGCGAGGCGGACCCCGGGCATTTCTCCGGCGCGGTGCGTTCGTCCGACGACCGCGGCGTGGGCCTGTACACCGGCACCTTCGAGGCGCCGGTGGCGGGCGACTACGAATTCCGGGCGGACGTTTCCGGCCCGGCGCGCCTCACGATCGACGGCGCCATCGTCGTCATGCCGGGCGTCAACAGCCCGCAGGCCGGCACGGTGACGCTCAAGCCCGGCCCGCACGCCTTTCAGCTGGAATACCAGCATCAGGGCTCGTGGGCGCTGCGCAACGGCGGCCTGAAGGTGTGGGTCGAGGGCCCCGGCATCATCGCCCAGCAGCTGCTGCCGGCGGCGCCGGTCGCCGGCCCCGAGCGCACCATCTCCATCCCGGTCGAGCCCAAGGACCGCATCCTGCTCCAGCGCACCTTCGTGCCGCTGGAACACAGCCGGCGCCTGTACGCGTGCTTCGTCGGCTCGCCCGCCGGCGTGCACTACGCCTACGACCTCGAGCAGGCCGCGCTCATCGGCGTGTGGCGCGGCGGTTTCTTCGAGGGCCGCGATCTCTGGCACGAGCGCGCCGAGGACCAGGAGGCGCACGCTGCCGGCCCCGGCTTCAGCATCGAAAGCAAGCCGCTGCTCTTCCAGTTCGGCGACCACGACCCGCGCTGGCCCGACCGCGCGCCGCCCAACGCGGCTTCGCTGGGCTACCGCGTTGAGGCCAACGGCCAGCCGGTGTTCCTCTACGAGTTTTCCGGCGTGAAGGCCGAGGACCGCATCGCGCCGCTCCCGGACGCCTCCGGCCTGACCCGCACGCTGAAGTTCACCGGCAAGCCCCGGGACCGGGATATGTGGGCCCTGCTCGTGGAGAGCACGGCCATCAAGCCGCAGCCCGACGGGAGCGGCTATGTCATCGGCGACCGCGCTTTCTATGTCGACTGGCCGAAGGACTCGCCCGTGCATCCGGTCATCCGCCGTGAAGGCGACCGGTTCCAGCTGCTCGTGCGCGTGACGGCATCCGGCCCCCGCGAACTCACCTACAACCTCGTCTGGTAAGCGCCATGAAACGAATTTTCCTCCCCGTCCTGATCGCCGCCGGCCTCGCGCTCCGCGGCCTCGCGCAAAATCCGTCCGGCGCCGAACGCTTCACCGGCACGCCGGCCGAACTCGTGGCCGCCGAGCAGGGCTACTGGCAGCGCGTGTCGCTGCCCGTGCCCGCCGGCATCAAGCTGGAAGTCAGCGGCATCCTGGCCGTGCCGGGCAAGCGGCTGCTCGTCACCACCCGCCGGGGCGAGATGTGGTGGGTCGACGGCGCCTACGACGAGGACCCGCACCCGAAGTACACGCTGTTCGCCTCGGGCCTGCATGAGCCGCTCGGCGTGATCGCCGCCCCCGGCGGCGGCTATTACGTGGCGCAGCGCGAGGAGCTCACGCACGTCACCGACACCGACGGCGACGGGCGCGCGGACCTGTTCCAGACCGTCTGGAAGGTTCCGATCTACGGCAATTACCACGAGTACGCGTTCGGCCCCGTCATGGGACCGGACGGCAACCTGCGCGTGACGCTGAACGTCGCGTTCGGCTCGCCGACGCAAAGCTCCGCGCCGTGGCGCGGCTGGATGGTCGAGATCACGCCCGACGGGCACATGACGCCGATCGCCGCGGGCCTGCGCTCGCCCTGCGGCTTCACCGTGACGTCGAAGGGCGACTGGTTCTACGCCGAGAACCAGGGCGAGTGGGTCGGCTCCGGCCACGTGACCCACGTCGAGCCCGGCGATTTCACCGGCCACCCGGCCTCGCTCGCGTGGAGCGGGCTCGTCGGCTCGAAGGTGAAGCTGAAGGTCGAGGACATTCCCGACGACGACGTGCCGAACTTCGAGCAGGCGAAGAAAATCCCCGGCATGAAGACGCCGGCGGTGTGGTTTCCGCACACGATCATGGGCATTTCCACCTCCGATATCCGCGAGGACGTCACCGGCGGGAAGTTCGGCCCCTACGCCGGCCAGTTCTACGTCGGCGACCAGGGGCAGAGCAAAGTCATGCGCATGACGCTCGAGAAGGTGAAGGGCGTGTACCAGGGCGCGTGCTATTCCTTCCTCGGCGGCTTCGATTCCGGCATCATCCGCCTCGCGTGGGGCGAGGACGGCGTGCTGTTTGCCGGCGAGACCGCGCGCGGGTGGGGCTCCGTCGGCGGCAAGGACTTCGCCCTCGAGCGCGTCACGTGGAAGGGCCGGGCCCCCTTCGATCTCCAGGAGGTGGCGGCGCAGCCCGACGGCTTCCTGCTCAGGTTCACCGAGCCCGTCGACCCCGTCACCGCTGCCGACCCGGCGAGCTACAGCGTGGCCGGGTTCACCTACAAGCACCACAGCATCTACGGCAGCTCGATCATCAACCGCCTCGGCTGTCCCGTGCTGAAAGTTGTCGTCGCGCCCGACCGGCTGAGCGTCCGCCTCGCCAGCGCGTGCCTGCGCGAGGGCTACATCCACGAGGTGAAGGCCAGGGGCGTGCGCTCGGCCGCCGCGAAGGCCGCCCCGTTGCATGACACCGCCTACTACACGCTGAACCGCTTCCCCGACGGCGACCGCATCATCCCGGCATACAACGCCGCCGAGCTTTGCACCGCGCCCGTGCCGCCGCCGTCCAACGTCCCGACCGCCAAGCGGCCGATCATCCAGCCGGCGGAGTGGCCCGACTGGGATCCGGACCAGTCGATCGTGATCGGCACCAAGCCCGGCCTGAAGTACGACACCGAGCTCATCACCGTGAAGGCCGGCACGCGCCTGCGCCTCACCTTCCGGAACAGCGACGACATGCTGCACAACTTCGTCCTCGCCAACCCCGGCCGCGCCACCGCGATCGGCCAGGCGGCGCTGGACCTCGGCCTCGACGGCGCGGCGCGCAACTACGTGCCCGACAGCCCCGATGTGCTCTACCACACCGCGCTCCTGCAGCCCGGCACGAGCGAGTCGATCTTCTTCGTCGTGCCGGAGAAGCCCGGCGACTACGAATTCCTGTGCACGTTCCCCGGCCACTTCCAGCTGATGCGCGGCATCTTCCGCGTGACGCCGAAGTGAACGGTCCGGAACGATCGATCCGGCGGGAAACCACTGCAATGATTTCGCCTTTGGCGAAATCCCATTAGTGGTACCGCCGGTTTGCCGCCGGAAAATTCCGGCTTGCACGCCGCCCCCGAAATTCCCATCAACGCGTCCGTGATCCTGTCCGCCAACCTCCGCCGCTCCAACCCGGTCGCCTCCATGGCCACCGTTAAAGGCGCTTGGGACATTACCAAGGCTCGGCGTGAAGAGGGCACCGCGGACACCCAGTAAAGACCGCACCAAAGCCAAACCTCCTCTCACCACCCGAGCCCGACTCAACCGAGTCGGGTTTTTTATTTTCCCAACCCAAACCCACATCAAGCCATGCCTACGCTCGCTGCTCCCCGTCCCGTTGTGCCCCCCGCGCCCGCCCGCGCGGGCAACCCGGTCATGGACCTCCCGGTCGTGTCGTTCTTCGGGCGCTCGCTCGAGGAATACACACGCTTCTTCGCGCTCGACGTCGCCGCCCTGCGCGGCCGCGCCGTGCTCGACGTTGCCGCCGGCCCGTCCTCGTTCACCGCCGAGGCGCACCGGCGCGGCATCGACGCCGTGGCGGTGGACCCGCTCTACGACCGGCCGCACGCCGTCCTCGCCGCCCAGGCGCGGGACGACTACGCCCGGATGTTCGAGCAGATCCGCGAGAAGCGGCGGCTGTTCCGCTTCAAGCATTTCCCGTCGTTCGACGCCGCCGAGGCCGACCGGCGCGCCGCCGCGTCGCGGTTCCTCGCCGACTACGAGGGCAACGTCCGGCACGGCCGCTACGTGCGGGCGTCGCTGCCGCTGCTGCCGTTCCTCGACGGCGCGTTCGACCTCGTGCTCTGCGCGCACCTGCTCTTCCTCTACGCCTCGCGGTTCGACTTCGACTGGCACGTCGTCGCGTGCGCCGAGCTGGCGCGCGTCAGTCACGGCGAGGTGCGCATCCACCCGGTCGTCGGCGCGGGCGGCAAGCCCTACGCCGAGCTCGACCGGTTGAGACAAAGCCTCGAGGCGCGCGGCATCGCCAGCACGGTCGTGCGGGTGAACTACGAGTTCTTCGCCGGCAGCACCTCGATGCTGGTCCTCAACCCGCGGTCGCCATGAGCGCGCCCGCGGGACCCGCCGCCACGCCCGAACCGCCGTACTACGCGGTGATCTTCACGTCGCGCCGCACGGAAGGCGACCGCGGCTATGGCGCGATGGCGGAGAAGATGGCCGCGCTCGCCACGCAACAGCCGGGCTATCTCGGGATGGAGAGTGCGCGCGGTGCCGACGGCCTCGGGATCACGATTTCCTACTGGCGCGACGAGGAGTCCATCCGCGGGTGGAAGCGCGACACCGACCACCAGCAGGCCCAGCGCGCCGGGAAGGAGACATGGTATGCCGATTATCAGGTGCGCATCGCGAAGGTGGAGCGAGCCTATGGCAAACCGTGACGTCCGGCTTTTTGCTTACGGATAAATCACAGCGCACCGCTTGGCACGTGGAGGAGAGGGGCCACGCTGAGCCCGTCGGGAGTTACTCCCTGCGTTATTTGTCCGGTCGCCGGCCCGAACCATAAGACGACCGGACAAAAACCGCGGGGAACCCCGGTGAAACCTTCGCGCGATGTTGATCCCCGCCAGTCATGCCGAACACACGGTGGAAAGCCTGTCTGCCGGGCCCGGCCGCGGCCAGACGTGGATCTATCGGTTGCTGCTGGGGGGAGTCCTCGGCGCCCTGGGCAGCCTGCCCTTCATCCAAGTCGATGTTTCCGTGCGGGCGCCGGGAATGGTGCGGCCGGCGATGGAGCGCACGGAGCTGCGCCTGGCGGTGGGCGGCCGGATCAAGCAGGTGCTGGCGCGCGACAACGACGCCGTCGCGGCGGGGCAGGTGTTGCTGAGGATTTCCACCGCCGATCTTGATGAACGCGCGAACCGGAACGAAGCGCGGCGGCGGGAACGGACGGAGACAATTGCCGGCCTGACAGGGCTGGTTGCGGTGGTACGATCGCAGGGTGGGGCGCCCGACACGCTCCTCACGGAGCTCCGGCAGGAATGGCGACAATATTCCGTGCAGCTCGACTCGTACCGACTGGCGCAGGAGAAGGCGGCGGGCGAGCTGGCCCGCTATGTGACGTTGGCGGCGAAGGGCATCGCCACACAGCAGGAACTGGACAACGCGCGCTACGAGGTGGGGCGCCTGGAGGCGGAGGCGCGCCTGTTGCGCGAACAGACACTGAGCCGCTGGCAGGCGCGGTTGCGCGAGGAAGGCACCGCGCTGGCCGACCTGGAGTCGGAGAAGCAGCGCCTGGATGACGAACGCGAGCATTACACGCTGCGGGCGCCGGCCGGGGGCGCGCTGCTGGGTTTTGCGGGCTGGAGTCCCGGGACTTACATCCCGGCCGGCCAGGTGCTCGGCGCAATTTCGCCCGATGCGACGCTGCTGGTGGAGGCCCGGGTGGCCTCCCGCGACATCGGCCAGCTGCGGCCCGGGCAGGCGGCACGCCTCCAGGTGGACGCCTATCCTTACCCGGAGTGGGGAACGCTTGGCGGAATCGTGACCGCCATCAGCGGCGACTGGATCGCCAGTGACGGCACGAGCGGACCGCCGGCGTTCAAGGTTGTGGTGCGTCCATCGACCCTTCACCTGGTTTCAGCCGGCGGCGTAAGGGGCGAATTGAAGAAGGGGTTGACGCTGTCCGCCCGCTTCCTCGTGGCGCGCCGCAGCCTGCTCCAGCTGCTCCATGACGATGCCAGTGCGTGGCTGAACCCGCAGGACCAGCGCCGCGCCCAGTCATCACAAAACCTTTCCGGCAATCCCGCCGGGAAAAAACAAATACCAACATGAACGACATTACCGAGGAGGAGCTCCATGCCCTAAATGGCGGAGTTCTGCCATGGTTCATCACAGTGATTGGCGGCGCCATAGTCGGCGCGGCTGCGAGTAATTGGCCTGATTTCAAACAGGGTTTCTCCGATGCTTTTTGGCATCAGCAAAGGATCGCGGAAAAATAAGGAGCAATCATGCAAACATTAACGACAGATCAACTGGAGGTCATCACGGGTGGCGCCGGCGATTCCCTGGCCCGGGATCTCGGGCAATTCCTCGGAGGCGCGTCCGGATGGATTCGCGCCAACCTGGGCACGTACTTTATTCTTGGTCCTGCAATCGGCGGGCTGGTCGCGACCGGGATGGGAATGAAGGAAGCTGCTCGATAATCCAAACCTGCGCCCCGTCCCCTCGGGGCGCACCTTTACTCCCATGGAAGTGGAAACAACCAAGTCAATCAAGTGGCGCTGGCTTGCCGGCATACTCGCCTTCTTGTTCTTCACCTGGCTTTTTGCCAATTGGGAGGATTTCAAGGAAGGCTTTTTGGACGGTTCCGCCGAACACGCAAAGTCAAAGCCGTAAGCGCAAAATTGCCCGGCTTTGCTTTTCGACAAACTAGCCGCCGCTCCACCGAGCGGCGACCGGGGTGGATTTGGGCAGTTTATTTTGGAGGCAGTTATTTTCCGGCAATTCCGCCGGTTCGGGCCAAAAACCGAAAATGAATGCACAGGATGAAAATGAATTGATGACGGTTTGTAGCGGAGGGGACATGCCCGTGGCGAGCTGGCGGGCGCAGCCGTATGTGCCTGCCGGCTCCAGCCTCGACTGGGGTCCGTTGGGGATTGCGGGTGGCCGGAACGGCCAGTCCCAGCAGGTGAGCGATTGAGTTGGAGCGGCCGCGTCCGCTTTGGTCCGCGCGGCCATTTCCCGGCATCCTTCCCGTGAGGTTGTTCAGGCAGCGCGACCTCACGGACTGCGGCGCAGCCTGCTTCGCCTTCCTTTGCGACCATCACGGCTTGCGGCTGCCGCTCGCCCGGGTGCGCCGTGAACTGGGCACCAATGCGGCCGGCACCTCCGCGGCCAGCCTCATGCAGGTGGCGCGTCAGCTCGGCTTCACCGCGAAAGGCGTGAAGGGCCCGGCGGAGGCCCTGCCGACCGTGCCGCTGCCGGCGATCGCCCACTGCCTGATCGACGGCAAACGCCTGCACTACGTCGTGCTTGTGGCGTGGACGCCGAAGTTCACGCGGGTCATGGATCCGGCCGTGGGCCGCGTGGAGAAATGGCCGCACGAAAGATTCAAGGCGGTGTGGACCGGCGTGCTGATCCTGCTTGCCCCCGGTGAAACGTTCCAGCCCGCTGACCGGACAACTTCCCCGTGGCGGCGTTGGTGGTCCCTCATGCAACCGCATCGGACCGTCCTGCTGGAAGCCTTCGTCGGCGCAATCGCGACGACGATCCTCGGCCTGGGGATGGCGGTTTACGTCCAGAAGATCGTCGACCTTGTCATTCCCGACGGCAACCGGTCGTTGCTCAACCTGCTCGGCGTGGGCATGCTCGTAACCCTCGGCCTCAGGCTCGCACTCGGCTGGTGCCAGTCGCTGCTCTCGCTGCGGACCGCCCAGCGCATCGATGCCGCGCTGATCCTCGGCTACTACCGCCACCTGCTGCGGCTGCCGCAGCCGTTCTTCGACGCGATGCGCGTCGGCGAGATCGCGTCGCGTATCGCGGACGCGGTGAAGATCCGGAATTTCCTCAACCAGTCGCTGCTTTCCTTGCTGCTGAACCCGTTGATCCTGGGCTTCTCACTCGCGGCAATGTTCATGTGGTCGTGGAAACTCGCACTGCTCTCGCTGGCGCTGCTGCCGGCCAACGCCGCGCTCTACTGGGGCGTCAACCGCCTGAACCGCGAGTACCAGCGCCGCGTCATGGAGCAGGCGGCGGACTTCGATGCCCAGCTCGTCGAGTCACTCACCGCGCAACCCCTGGTGCGACGCTTCCGGCTTGAGGAGTTCTCCATGTTGCGCACGGAGAACCGCCTCGTCCGCCTGCTCAAGACCGGCTGGCGCGCGGCGCTCGGCGGTGTGGCCAGCAACACAGCAGCCACGTTCATCGCGCAGGCTTATTTGATTGCCCTGCTGTGGCTGGGTGGCGGCCTCGTGCTCGATGCCGGGCTGACTCCCGGCCAGCTCATGTCGTCCTACACGCTGGCCGGCTACCTGACAGGTTCCGTGGCGGCGCTGATCGGGCTCAATGCTTCCATCCAGGAGGCGCTTATCGCCACCGACCGGTTGTTCGAGCTGATGGACCTCGAGCTGGAAAGGGATCAGGGGACGATCGAGTTCACCCCGCGCCACGCCGGCGATATCCGTTTCGAGGGCGTGACATTCAAGCACGCGGGCCGCGCGGCCACCTTGCGGAACGTCACCTTGACCGTGCCCGCCGGAAAAATCACCGCGCTGGTCGGCGCGTCGGGTTGCGGCAAGAGCACGCTGCTGGCGCTCGTGCAACGGATGTATGAGCCGGAAACGGGCCGCGTGCTCATCAACGAGCACGACGTGCGCTACTTCAAGCTTGAGAGCCTGCGCCGCCACCTGGCCGTCGTGCCGCAGCAGACGCAACTGCTGGCCGGCACCGTGATCGAGAACCTGGCGCCGGGCGACTGGCAGCCGGACCTGGAGCGACTGCTCCGGCTTTGCCGGGATACCGGCATCCTCGAATTCATCGAGCAGCTGCCGCAGGGGTTTCTCACCCCGCTCAGCGAAAACGGCGCCAATCTTTCCGGCGGGCAGCGGCAGCGCCTCGCCCTGGTGCGGGCGCTCTACCTTGACGCGCCGCTCCTCCTGCTGGACGAACCGACGTCCGCGCTCGATGCCGCGGCCGAGGAAAGCCTGTTGCATCTGCTGGTGAGGCTGCGGGGCGAGGGGCGAACGATCGTCATCGCCGCCCACGCGCCGGGTGTGCTGCAGGTGGCCGACCAGGTGGTGACGCTGGCCGCCGGCGCGGTGGTTTCGGTCGGGCCGCCGGAGCGTTCCGGGATCCCCAATTTGAGATCCCAGATCGCCGGCTAGGCCTTTTCCAGTTCCGCCAGGCGGGACGCGGCCTTTTCCCAGTCGGCCGTGGCGGCGGCCAGCTGGTCGACGACCACGCTGAGCTCCTTGTTCAAATGGTGGAAGCGGCCCTTGTCGGCGTAGCTCTCCGGCTTTTCAAGATCGGAGGTGATCTCCGCCTGCTTGGCCTCGAGCTCGGACACCTTCTTTTCCAGGGCGCCGACCTCGTTCCGGAGCTTCTTCAGCTCCGCGGCAGAGGGTTTGGGATTTGACGTCCGGGCTTTGGGGCTTGCAGGCGCAGCCTGCACCGGCCGGGCGTCGGTGAAGCCGGCGGTGAGCGCCGCGCGGGCGTTCGAGGCCTTGGACTTCTCGAGGTAGTAGTCGTAATTGCCGGCGTACGGCGTCAGCCGGCCGCTGTGCACGTGCAGCACGTTCAGCGCGAGCGTGCGGATGAAGTACACGTCGTGGCTGATGAAGAGGAGCGTGCCCTCGTAGCCCTTGAGCGCGGTCACGAGCGCGTCGATCGACGGGATGTCGAGGTGCGTCGTCGGCTCGTCCATCAGGAGCAGGTTGGGCGGATTCACCAGCAGGCGGGCCAGCGCGAGGCGGGATTTCTCGCCGCCGGAGAGCACCGCGGCCTTCTTGAAGACGTCGTCCTTGCGGAAGAGGAAGCCGCCGAGCACGGCGCGGGCCTGCTGCTCGGTGAGCTGGTTCTCGGCCGTGCGCAGCTCCATCACGTTCTCGAGCACCGTGAGGTCGAGCTTCACGTTGTCGGCGCGGTTCTGCGCGAAGTAGCCCGACACGACGTTGCTGCCGAGCTCGCAGGTGCCGCCCTGGATCGGGATGACGCCGGCGAGGATCTTGAGGAGCGTGGACTTGCCCGCGCCGTTCGGGCCGACGAGCACGATCTTCTGGCCGCGCTCGGCCTCGAAGTTCAGGTTGCGGTACACGACGTGGTCGCCGTAGGCCTGCGAGACGTTCTTGAGCGTGACGACCTTCAGCCCGGAGCGCGGCGGCTGCGGGAAGCGGAAATTGATGCGCTTGAGGTCCTCCCAGGGCTCCTCGACGGCGACCTCCTTGAGGCGCTCGATCTGCTTCTCCTTGGACTTGGCGCGCGAGGCCATCGAGGCCTTGGCGCCGAAGCGGTCGACGAACTTCTGGAGGTGCGCGATCTCGCGCTGCTGGTTCTTGAAGAGCGCGGCCTGCTGCTCCTTGCGGGCGTCCTTCTCGGCCAGGTAGTCGTCGTAGTTGCCGGTGTACTTGTTGAGCGTGCCGCCCTTCAGCTCGAGGATGCCGTTGCAGAGCACGTTCAGGAATTCGCGGTCGTGGGAGATGATGAGCAGCCCGCCCGGGTAGCGGGTGAGGTAGTCCTGGAACCAGAGCAGCGCCTCGAGATCGAGGTGGTTGGTCGGCTCGTCGAGCAGCAGGAGCGCGGGCTCGCTCACGAGCAGGCGGGCGAGGTGGGCGCGCATCACCCAGCCGCCGGAGAAGGACTTGGCCTGCTTGAGGAAGTCGTCCTCGCGGAAGCCGAGGCCGGCGAGGATCTTCTTGGCGCGCGGCTCGAGCGTCCAGTCGATGTCGTAGTCGTCGTCGTTCTCCGGCTCGAGCTTCTTGCCGCTGGTGGCGATGTGCAGGATGGTCTCGTCGCCGACCGGCGCGCTTTCCTGCGGGAGGAAGCCGAAATCCGCGCCGCGCTCCCACTCGATGATGCCCTCGTCGGGCTGCTCGTCGCCAAGGATCAGGTTGAAGAGCGTGGACTTGCCGGCGCCGTTGGGCCCGACCAGGCCGAACCGGTCCGTGCGCGCGACGAACAAGGACACCTCCGCGAACAGTTCGCGGGTGCCATAGGACTTTGCAACATCGGCCAGGGTCAGCATGGAAGCCGGCGAATCAGCCGGGTTGCCCGGCCGCCGTCAACCGTGCGTTTGCTTAATCGCCGCCCCGACGACTTTACGTCGAATTTTACCCGATCTGACGGCCCGGGCACTCAGGCCGAGGGCTTCCACGCGCGGCGGCCGTGCGCGAGCTCCCAACCGAGCAGGGCCTTGGCGCGGGCGTTGGAGATGAGCGCGGTGTGGCCGGGCAGGGGCTGCTTCACGGGCACCTTGGGATAAAACCGTTTCACGAGTTCCATCGACGGGATATGCGACGAGGTGTGCTCCGAGGCGATGATCACCGGCTCGCAGCCGAGTCCGTCCTTCTCGATCGCCAGCTGGCAGGCGACGGCGAGGTCGCGCGAATCGATGTACGACCAGAGCTCGCGCTGGCGGTCTTCCGGGTGGTTGAGCCGCGCCTCGATGCCGGCGTAGTCCTCGGGACACACGACGTTGCCGATGCGGAAGGACAGGATCTGCGTGCCGTCGCGCCGGTGGAACATGGCGGCGGTCGCCTCGTTGACGATCTTCGTCAGGCCGTAGGTGTCCTCGGGCAGCTGCGGGTGCGCCTCGTCGATCGGCAGGTACTTCGGGTCGAACATCTGGTTGGCGAAACAAAAGCCGTACGACGACTCGCTCGAGGCGACGACGGCCTTCCTGATGCCGAGCAGGCCGCAGGCCTCGAGGACGTTGTAGGTGGTGAGACTGTTGACGCGGAAGACCTCGTCGTTCGGGTGGTCGAAGGGGCGCGGGATCGCCGCCATGTGCACGACGCCGGCGTACGGCGCGCGGTTGCCCGTGACATGGGCTGAGAGCGCCGACACGGTCGCGCCGAGCTGCGTCAGGTCCGCGACGATCGTTCGGCACAGTGGCTCGGCCGGGCGCCGGCTGTCGACGTTGGTCACGTCGTAGCCGGCGGCGAGGAAGTGTTTGACGATCCAGTGGCCGGCCTTGCCGGTGCCACCAGTGACGAGAACGCGTTGGGAGGACATGGGGGTGGGGGAGGCGAGCAAGGTAGGCGGCAGGCTGGTTGACTGCAAGCGGCCCAAGCGCCTCAGTGGGCCATGCCCAACCGCCTCGCCACGGAGAAGTCACCCTACCTGCGCCAGCACGCGGCCAATCCCGTCGACTGGTATCCGTGGGGCGAGGAGGCGCTCGCGCGGGCGCGGACCGAGGGCAAGCCGATCTTCCTCAGTGTCGGCTACTCGACCTGCCACTGGTGCCACGTCATGGCCCACGAGTCGTTCGAGCACGCGGCGGTGGCGGAGGTGCTCAACCGCGACTTCGTCGCCGTGAAGCTCGACCGCGAGGAACGGCCCGACCTCGACCGCGTGTACATGACCTACGTGCAGCAGACGACCGGGCACGGCGGCTGGCCGATGAGCGTCTGGCTCACGCCCGAGGGGCAACCTTTCTACGGCGGCACGTTCTTCCCGCGGGAGGACCAGGCCGGGCGCCCGGGCTTCATCACCCTGCTGCAGACGATCGCGCGGCACTGGCGGGAGCAGCGTCCCCGCCTCGAACAGGGCGCCGCGGACGTCGTGGCGGCGCTGCGCGACCACGCGCGCGCGGCGGCGGCGACGGGCGGGCCTCCGCTGCACGAGGCGGCGGGCGACGCCTTCGAGAAGGTCTTCCAGTATTTCTACGACACGCACGACACGCGCTGGGGCGGCTTCGGCGGCGCGCCGAAGTTCCCGCGCGCCTCGGTGCTCGACCTCCTCTTCCGCAGCGCCGCGCTGCAGGGCGTCGCGACGGACCTCGGGCAGGCGGCCATCGGGCTGTGCGCGGTGACGCTCCAGCGGATGGCCGAGGGCGGCATCCAAGACCACAGCCGCGGCGGCTTTCACCGCTACTCGGTCGACGAGCAGTGGCACGTGCCGCACTTCGAGAAGATGCTCTACGACCAGGCGCTCATCGCGATGAACTACCTGGAGGCGCAGCAGGCGACGGGACTCCCGGTGTTCGGCTGGATGGCGCGCGACATCTTCGACTACGTGGCGCGCGATCTCACGCATCCCGCCGGCGGTTTCCATTCTGCCGAAGACGCAGATTCCGCGCTGCCCACCCCCAATAACCAAGAACCGACAACCAATAACCCCGGTCCCGCCCACGCCGAGGGCGCCTTCTATGTCTGGACGCGGGCGGAGATCGAGGCGGCGCTCGGACCGGACGCCGCGTTCTTCTGCGCGCACTTCGATGTGAAGCACGAGGGCAACGTGGCGCAGGATCCGCACGGAGAGTTCGCCGGCAAGAATGTCCTGCGCCAGCTGCGCTCGCTCGCTAGCACCGCCGGGCAGTTCAAGCTGTCGCTGCCCGACGCGGAAGCGAAGCTTCTCGCCGGCCTCGAAAAACTCCGGTCGGTGCGCGCGCGGCGTCCGCGTCCGCACCTCGACGACAAGATCATCACCGCCTGGAACGGCCTGATGATTTCCGCGCTGGCGCGGGGCGATCAGGTTCTTTCCGTAGGGGCGAACCTTGGTCCGTCCTCGGGGGAAGGGAGCAGCAAGCTGCGCCCCTACTTGGATCAAGCCACGCGCGCTGCGGACTTCATCCGCCGCGAGTTGTACGACGAGGCGACCGGCACGCTCTATCGCAGCTGGCATGAAGGCCGCAGCGCCATTCCGGGTTTCGCCGAGGACTACGCGTGCCTGATCCAAGGGCTGCTCGACCTCTACGAGGCGGGCTTCGACGTGCGCTGGCTGCAATGGGCGGAGACGCTGCAGGTGCGGTTTGATGCGCTGTTCTGGGATGCGGAGGGCGGCGGCTACTTCAGTTCGCGCGCCGATGACCCGACCGTGATCCTGCGGTTGAAGGACGACTACGACGGCGCCGAGCCCTCGGCCAATTCCGTGGCCGCGCTGAACCTGCTGCGCCTCGACTGGATGCTCGGTTCGGAGGTGGGCGCGGTGCCCCCACCGCGCACTGCAGAAGCCTCGCCGGGTGCGGGCACGCGGCCCACACCCTACCGCGAACGCGCCGGGCAAATCCTCCAGGCGTTCCGTCCGCGCTGGAGCGAGCATCCCCACGCCCTGCCGGCGATGCTGTGCGCGCTCGAGCTGGCGCTGGCCGAGCCGCGCACGGTCGTGCTGGCCGGCGATCCCGCGGCGGCGGATTTCCAGGCGCTGCACCGCGAGTTGTTTGCGAACTTGGGCCCGCGCCGCGCGGTGCTCGCCGCGGACGGCGCCGCCGGCCAAGCGTGGCTGGCGCGGCATCGACCGTACCTCGGCGAGATGAAGCCGCTCGACGGCCGAGCGATGGCCTACGTGTGCGAGAACTTCGCCTGTCAGGCCCCGGTGACGACGCCGGAGGAACTGCGACGGCTGCTCGCGGGCGGGGAATCTTGAAATCGGGAAACTGAGAATCGGGCATCAGGCATCGCCCGACCGTCGCCGTCCCTCATCCCTTCCGGTCATCGCGAGGCCTGCCGCAGGCGGGCCGTGGCGATCCAGCACCTCTCGCCCGCACGTGCGGGAATCGCGCGGTCCTCATCCCGAAGGGGAAGTTCAGCGCAGCGCCAC
>CAYZSN010000234.1:0-5876 GCA_964481095.1 uncultured Oleiharenicola sp.
TCCCAGCATCTCGCTGCAGGAGAACACGCAGATCGCCGTGCGTCAGGACGCCGTGATCGAGAAGTTCCCCGAGGTCGCCTGGGTGGTGGCGAAGGTGGCCCGCGCCGACACCGCCACAGATCCGGCCGCGCTGAACATGACTGAGACTATCGTCCACCTGAAGCCTCGAGATCAGTGGCGGCCGGGCATGACCATCGAGAAGTTGAAATCCGAAATGGACCGCGCCGTGGCCATCCCGGGCGTCGCCAATATCTGGACCATGCCCATCATCAACCGGATCGACATGTTGAGTACAGGCATCCGATCAGAGCTTGGCATCAAGGTGTTCGGCGCGGATCTCAAGACGCTGGAACAGAAGGCCCGCGAAATCGCGGAGGTCGTGCGGCAGATTCCCGGGGCGCGCGACGTCTATCCGGAGCAGGTTACAGGTGCGTTATACACAGACATTCGAATCGACCGCGAGGCCGCGGCCCGCTATGGCATTGCCGTGGGCGATATCCAGCAGGTGATCGAAACCGCTATCGGAGAGAAGAATCTCACGACAACTATTGAAGGCCGCAAACGTTTTCCCGTGCGGGTTCGCTACGCGCCGCAGTACCGGAACGATGTTCATGCGCTGGGGAACATTCTGGTGGAAGCTCCCGATGGCGCACAGATTCCGCTGAGCCGGCTCGCGACAATCCAGCCATCGAGCGGTCCCGCGATGATCGGCAGCGAAAACGGCTTGCTCGTCGTCGCGGTTCTCTTGAATGTACGCGACCGCGATATCGGCGGCTTTGTCGAGGAGGCCAAGCGGGTCGTCCCTCAGAAGGTCAGCCTGCCCGCCGGCTACTACCTCGGCTGGAGTGGCCGGTATGAGAATCAGGAACACGCGCGAAAACGGCTCGAACTGGTTTTCCCGATCGTCCTGGGCGTGATCTATATCCTCCTGTTCTTGACCTACCGGTCCTTCGTCGAAGCCGCGCATGTCTTGATGGCCGTCCCTTTTGCATTAACCGGCGGGGTCTACTTGCTGTACCTGCTCGGCTACAACTTCAGCGTGGCCGTGTGGGTGGGATTCATCGCGCTCTTCGGCACCGCCGTTCAGACCGGAATGGTGATGGTGATTTACCTAGAAGAGGCGGTTGCACGCAAGCAGCGCGAACGAGGGGAGGCGTTCTCCCTCAAGGACCTTCGCGAAGCCGTGATCGACGGAGCCTTGTTGAGACTTCGTCCCAAGGTGATGACCGTCTCGACCATTGTCGCCGGGCTGCTGCCCATCATGTGGAGCCAGCGAGTGGGAGCGGAAGTGATCAAGCCGTTGGCAACGCCCGTTCTCGGGGGCATGGTGAGCTCGCTCATCCATGTCCTGATCGTGACACCCGTGATCTTTCTGTGGCTGAGAGAGCGGGAGCTTCGAAAGGCCACAGCAAATCAACCCACGTCCAAACAAGAAGGAGAACTCAAATGAAGAAACTACGACTGCACCTCGGCCTCGGCACACTGGCATTGACTGCATTGGTGCTGGGTGCGTGCAAGAGTACACCCGTCGCGGAGGCCAAGGAGATCCAGACGCAGCGCGCGCGAGATCTCGTGATCGTCTTGCTCAATGAAAAAGGAGAGCTCGCCATGGGGCAGAACCGCTTCATCGTCGCGTTTCGCTCGGCCAGTAACAACCAGCCCGTCGATGTTGGCACCGTAACCGTTAGCTCCTCGATGGCGATGCCCGGCATGGCTCCTATGACTGCACCCATCGAACTCGAACCAGCGGGGACGACGGGGCAGTACGTCGCCAAGAGCGATTTCGCTATGAGTGGCGCCTGGAAGTTCGAAGTGCGCTGGGATGGCCCGGCCGGTCGCGGCGCGACATCGTTCAATACCAACGTACGGTGAAGATGATGAATCGGCTCCTCTTTTTGTTAGCAGTTCTTTCTCTCACGCTTCCTGTCATGGGACAACGGATGAGCCAGACCGTCCTGGACTCATCTGGCGGGCGCACCGTCGAAGATTTGGTAACTCGAGCGCTGGCGCAAAACGGCGAGATTCTCGTGGGCCGGCTTCAGGTGGCGGCGGCTCGGGGTGGCCTCACTCAGGCACGGCTCAAGGCGAATCCCTCAATCGAGGTGAGTCAGGCCACGGAAGTAGCAGGGTCGCAGAACAACCTCATGATCGGCGGAACACTTCCCCTGGAGCTTTACCACCGCCGGGATCGCAGGATCGACGTAGCGCAAAGCGGCATCAGGATAACGGAACTGGCCCACGCGGAGCGCGAACGGCAGGTTCGCGCTGAAGTCGAGATGAAGTTCGGCGAGGTATTGGCCGCTCTCCGAAATCTTCAAGTCGCCGAGGATCTGCTCGATCTTAACCGCAGAGCGCTCGACCTGACGCAAACGCGGGCGGATCAAGGTGCGATCCCTCCGCTCGACGCGAATCTGCTCCGCGTCGAAGTAAATCGAATCGACGCCTTACGATCGGACCTTGAGGGGAAGCTCGGCGTGGGCGTCCTCGAATTGAAGAGTTCGGTGGGAATGAGACCCGATGAAGATCTGCGCCTTAAAGGCTCGCTGGAAATCCTCTTCATAGACGTTGATCGCGGTAGCGCGCTCACGCGCGTGCTCGAAAGTCGGCCGGATATCCTCTCCGCCCGGGCCGCGGAACAGATGGCGAGCGCCAAGTTGCGGCAGGCTGAAACCGACGCACGGCCAGATGCGAGCCTCTCGGCCAACTATCTACGAATGGATTCCAGTTTCGATGTGAACGGTCTGAATGCTGCCGGACAAATGCGGCCAATCCAAGGCATCTTTCACTTCCTCACCGTTGGCGTTTCCATCACGCTTCCAGTCCGCAATAAAAACCAGGGGGCGATTGAGACGGCGGTTGCGCAGATGGAGGAAGCCAAGAGACGGCGCGAGTATGCGGAGCTGATCGTTGCTCGCGAAGTATCGGCGGCTCTGTTAGCGCGCGAGAAGGCGCAAGAAGGCCTGCGGATCTTCCGTGAGGGCGTGCGCGGGCAAGCCAGTCAAAATCTTGAGGTCGTTCGGCGGACCTACGAGCTCGGGCGCACCCAGTTGCTCGATGTGATCGCGGAACAGCGCCGGTTCATCGACATCGAGATGGGATACACGGAAGCGTTGAATCGCTACTATCAGGCGACTGTACGCCTGAAGACCGTCACGGGAGGCCAGTAATGCTGTCGAATGGAAACAAGCGCCGAGCGCTGTGGCTTGCGGGCATCACCGTTTTAGCAGCGGGAGCAGCGTGGGTCTACTTGCGAGGTAACCCGTGGGCTACAACGGCATCCAAAGCCACCGGAATGCCCGCGACGGCGATGTCGTCATCCCCCTCCGGACCGCCCTCCTCTTCCGCTCCCGCCGAGGAACGCCAAGAAACGGAAGTGATGATCCCTCCGCAGGATCTCGAACGGATGCATCTCAAATTCGCCAAGGTGAGCGAAGCGGTCCTCAGGGTCGAAGTCAGGGTTCCGGGTACCGTTCAGCCGAACGCCTATAAGCAGGTGCATGTGACTCCGCTTGTGGGAGGCGTAGTAATGCAAGTTGCAGCCGAACTCGGGCAAACTGTCAAACGTGGGCAGGCGCTCGCGCAGCTCTTTAGCCGCGACCTCGCTGAGGCTCAGACAGCATATGTCAGCTTCAATGCTGAACTGGAAGCCGAGCACAAGAAACTGGTACGCACGCAGGAATTAGTCCGTCTTGGTGCGGCCAGCCGCCAGGAACTGGAAGAGATCGAAGCAAATCATCAGGTTCACGCGGCGCACGTCGAAGAAGCGCGGCAGAAACTCCTGCTGTTGGGGTTGGATGAGCGGCAAGTAGGCGATGTTGCTGCAGGGCGACAAGCCAGCACTAACATCACGATTCCTTCTCCACTGGATGGCGTCGTGACTGAACGCAGCGTGAATCTCGGGCAAGTCGTCACATCGGGCCAGGAACTCTTTACCGTAACCGACCTCTCCTCCGTCTGGATTGAAGCCAACCTTCTGGAGAACGATTTCGGTGCCGTTCATGTGGGATCCCAGGCAACCATCACTACGCCTGCTTATGCCGGTCGCCAGTACCGCGGACTGGTCGATTACATCAATCCACAAGTCGATACCCAAACACGAACGGCCAAGGTACGCGTGGCGGTCGATAATCCTGGGCTCGTACTGAGGCTTGGGATGTATATGGACGTGCTGTTTACGAGTCTAGCTGGTGCGACTGTTCCTATAGTGCCAAAACAAGCGATCCAGGCGATCGGGGCCACGAACGTCGTCTATCTTCCGGTCGAGGGAGAACCAGGTCGCTTCCTCCAGCGAACCGTGGAGGCGGGCGAGGAAACGCCTGGTGGCCTCGGCGTGCTCGCGGGCCTCAAACCCGGCGAAACGGTCGTAACCGAAGGTAGCTTTTCGCTCCGCTCGGAGTCTCTTCGCCAACACGGGCAATGACGGTGGACTCACCGCCTTCAAAGACTTGGCACGCTGTCGTTGTTTGGAACATGAGTGTAAGGTTAGGGGGAGTCTTCCGTCAGCGGGTAAGAGAAGGAAATAATGGGCCACGATACGCAAGATCGTTTACAGAATCCTACCGGTGTCAAGGTGAAAGATCCGGTTGGTGGGATGGAAGTAAATCCGCCTTCGGCCGCTGGACATGTGGAGCACCAAGGAAAGACCTATTACTTCTACAGCCGAAATTTGTCTGCCCAAGTTCGAAGCCGACCCCACGAAGTACGTCGACACACCAAAAGGGTCGCCCAAGGAAGAAGCATCAGGAGAATACACATGCCCCATGCATCCGGAGATCGTCCGAGATGCGCCGGGCAATCGGGTATCAACCGTAGCCTAAACATGTTCACTTTGGTCGGTTTTGGGAACGTATGCTGCCTACCTCTAGCATCATCGCTACGCATGAATGCTGTCTAATGAGGTTGCAAGCTTAATGCTGGAAATCCGTCCGCGTGACCTATGATCACCATTGACTGGAACCCTTTGCCTTTTATCGGATCGATACCCATCAATTGGTATGGACTCGGCTTCGCAGGGGGCGCGATTCTAGCCGGCTGGCTGGTGTTGCGTTGGGCGCAGCGCTTCGCTCTTGATCGGACTACGATTGAGCGCCTCCTGGCCTGGATCATCTTGGGCGTTATCATCGGCGCTCGAATCTACTACGTGGTCCAGAACGACTTCAGCGTCTATCTTCAGCAGCCATGGCGGATCTTGATGGTGTGGGAAGGAGGTTTGGCATATTTCGGTGGGTTGTTCGGTGGAATTGGGGCAGCGAGTCTCTATTGCTGGCGGCATGGAATTCCCTTCCTACGGATCGCGGATCTCTTTGCTCCCGCCATTCCCATCGGGTCTGCAATCGGCCGGATCAGTTGCGGTTTGGACGGAATGGATTACGGCACGCCGACTCAGTTGCCCTGGGGAGTAATTTACACCCATCCTGCGAGCTATGCTCCATTGGACGGTATCCCACGGCACCCAGATCAATACTACGAGCTTGTCGGCGACCTGATCATCGCCGGTGTTCTCGTCCGGCTGCGCGGGAAATTCGCGGAAGGGGCTCTTTTCCTCGGTTATCTGATCGCGTTCAGCGTACTGCGTTTTTTCATCTTCTTCGTGCGCGGCAATGTCCCAGAGGTGGCGTTGGGACTGAAAAATGGTCAGTGGACCGCTATCGCTATTTTAGTGTTGAGCGTTCCGACCCTCGTCCATATCATCCGGTCACGCAGATCGTCTTACCCTATGGCCTAACATTCGCTCTCTCGAACCGGGTGTTGAATAGGAACACGTCTGAGAAGCGGACACTTGAGTTAGGTGGGAGCCTACGGCTCCGACTTGCCTCTAATTGTCCAGTCTTCTGCAGCGATCACACCGATGACGCCCAGGCCGATCTTGAGTCCTA
>CAYZSN010000235.1:0-10141 GCA_964481095.1 uncultured Oleiharenicola sp.
CAGCTATACCTACGACACCCGCCGCAACCCCATGATCTCCACCGTGGCCCAGACCGGCGGCGCGGGCGCCACGCCGGGCGACAGCTCCCCTTTCCATGTCGAGTGAACCCCATCCCTCCGACCTTGCCGACGACCGCACCTTCCGGCGGGTGCTGGCCTGCCTCGCGCTGATCCTGGCCGTGCTCGCGGGCGTCGTGGCCGTCTCGCTCCACAACCTCAACCGCTCGATCGCGACCGCCGACTGGGTCAACCACACCCACGCGCTCATCACCGAGCTCGACAGCCTGCAGCCCACGCTCGCCGCGGCCGAGGGCGACCTGAGCCGCTACCTGCTCACGTCCGACGCGCGCGACCATGGCGCGAGCCAGGACAAGTTCGCCGAGCTGGGCGAGAGCCTCAACGTGATCAACGCCCTGATCGCCGGCTCGGCCGACCAGGCCAGCTTCGCCCCGATCGCGGAAACGCTGGCCAACCGGGCCCGGCTCGCCACCCGCATCGTCCAGCTCAAGAAGGCGGGCGACACCGAGGCGTTGCAGAAGCTGCTCGCCGCCGAGGCCGAAGCCGACGACCGCCGCGAACTCGCGCGAAACATCGAGCGGCTCCGCGAGAAGCAGACCGGACTGCTCAACGAGCGCGACCAGCTTTCCTTCCGCCAGAACCAGACGACCCGCTGGACCGTGCTGGGCGGTCTCGGCCTGGACTTCCTGCTGCTCGCCGGCGCCGCCTGGCTGATCCGCGACGCCCTCGCCGCCCGCCGCCAGGCCACGCGCCTCCTCGAGCAGAGCAACGAGCAGCTTGAGGAAAAGGTCCGCCAGCGCACGGCCGAGCTGACCGCCACCAACGCCCAGCTCACGCTGCAGAACATCGAGGATCGCTGGGCCCGGCAGGCCATCGAGCACCAGAACCGGTACAATCTCCTCATCATCGATTCCATCTCGGACGGCGTCCTTGTGGTCACCAAGCTCATGAACATCTCGCGGATGAATCCCGCCGCGGTCCACCTCGTCGGGTTCGAACCCGTCGACCTGGTCGATCACCCCGTGTCCCGCATCCTCCGCCTCGAGGGCCACGACCCCACCCGGACCACCTACGACCCCCTTGTCCGCACCCTCGTGGACGGCCACGAACTGCGCGGGCAGCGGGGCATCCTCATCACCAAGCTCAGCCAGTCCATCAACGTGCGTTTCAGCGTCTACCCGCTGCGCGATCGTGACAAGGTGGTCGGCGGCGTCATCATCATCGAACCTCCCGCTTCCGCCCTGCCATGAGTAAAGCTCCTCCCCATATCCTCGCGATCGATGACGAGGCTCCCATCCTGGAGCTGCTGCGCGAATACCTTCAGGTCCACGGCTACCGGGTCAGCATCGCCACCACGGCGCTCGAGGCCAAGCGGCTCGCCGCCGCCGATGCCCCGCAGATCATCCTTTCCGACCTGCAATTGCAGGAGACCGACGGCCTCCGCCTCGTCGAGGAGCTGCGCGTCACCCTCCCGACCGTGCCGGTGATCCTGCTGACCGGCGTGATGTTCGACACCCAGGCCGTGGAGGAGAACCTGAAGTGGAAGATCTCGGCCTACGTCAGCAAGACCGCCCCGCTGCAGGAGCTCCTGCAGGAAATCCGCCGCCTGGTGGGCTGAGACGTCCATTTCCAAATCCTGCGTTGTCATCGCGAGCCCGGCAGAGCCGGGCGTGGCGATCCATCTTGCTGGATTGCTTCGTCGGCCCTTTCGGGCCTCCTCGCAATGACAGGTTTTGAAATGACCTTCCGTCTTATCCGCTCCACGGTTGCCAATCCCGGCAACCCCGTTTCACTGCCGGGCATGGATGCGCTCCATGTGCCCGAGACCGTGCCGGTGATGACCCTGCCCGACACCGTTTTCTTCCCGCAGGCCCTGCTGCCGCTGCACATCTTCGAGCCCCGCTACCGCCAGATGCTCCGCGACGTGCTGGCCCGCGACCGCCTGTTCGCCGTCGCGCAGCTGGACCAGTCGCCCACGGCGCTGGCCGGGAATGAGGAGCCCGCGCATCCCGTCGCCTGCGTCGGCATCATCCGCGCCTGCCAGAAGGCCGAGGGCGACACGTCCAACCTGCTCCTGCAGGGCATCTGCCGCGTCAAGATCCAGCGCGTTGTCCGCGAGCATCCCTACCGGCTGATCGCCGTGCGCCCATTGGCCACGACCGCCGGCGGCAGCCTTGCGCAGCTCGAGGTGGAGCGGCTCGAGGTGATGCGCCTGCTCAACCTGCGCCGCCGGCTCGGCACCTCCACGCCAAAGGGCATGACGCAGTTCCTCGAGAGCATCGAGGATGTGGACGCCTTTGCCGACATCGCCGCGTTCAACCTCTGCGAGGATGGCGCCTGCAAGCAGAAGCTGCTCGAACAACTCGACACGCGCCGCCGCCTGCAGCTCTTCGCCGCGCAGTTGAAGGCCGAGATCGAGGCGCAGAAGCTGCGCCGCAAGCTCCAGGGCCACCTGACCGACGACCACATCGCGGACAATTGACCTGTCCGCTTGCGGACAGGTGATCCTGAGGTCGCAAAACGACCGCAGGATCCGGCCGATTTGACCCTTCCGGTGGGAGGGCTTTATGCCCCGCTCAACTGGACGGCGCCGGGTTCGGGCTGCCGGAGCCCTCGCGCCACCCGAGCACCGCGCAGGTCATCACCGGGTCGCTGCGGTTCTTGAGCTGCTGCGGCCCGACCACCTGCACGGCGACGCGGTCGGCCAGCTGGGTGTAGGTCTTGTTGCTGATGAGGATCTGGCTGCCCTGCGCGAGTTCGCACAGGCGCGCCGCAAGGTTCACCGTGTCGCCGACGGCCGTGAAGTCCATGATGCGCGCCGTGCCGACGTTGCCCACGACCGCCGGGCCGGTGTGGATGCCGAAATTGATCCCCAGGCGGTGCTCCGGCTCCAGCTTCGCGTGAAATTCCGCGAGGCTCGCGCGGATGTCGAGCGCCGTCGCCACCGCCAGCAGCGCGTGGTCGGGCTCGGGCAGTGGCGTGTTGTAGAGCACCATGACGCCGTCGCCCATGAACTTGTCCACGGTGCCGTGGTGCCGCTGGGCCACGTCCACGACGAGCTGGTGGTACTGGTTCAGGATGCTGAGCAGCTTCCCGGGATGCATCCGCTCGGACATGCGGGTGAAGCCCTCGAGGTCGGCGAACATCACGGTGATTTCCTGCATCTCGCCGCCGAGCTTCACGCGCGAGGGATCCTGCAGCAGCTTCTCCACCACCTGCGGTGCGACGAAGCGTTCGAAGGTCCGGCGGATCGTCGCCTGCCGCCCGCGCAGTTCGTCCGCCTCCTGCTTCGCGCGCAGCCGCTTCTCGATCCGGGCGATGAGCTCGCGGGTGTTGAACGGCTTCGTCAGGTAGTCGTCGGCGCCGATGTCGAGGCCGTACACGCGGTCCTCGGCCTCCTGCAGCGCGGTGAGCATGATGATCGGGATCTTGCTCGTGACATCCTGCGCGCGGAGCAGGCGGCAGACCTCGAAGCCGGTCAGGCCGGGCATCTCCACGTCGAGGATGATCAGGTCCGGCATGTGGACGCGGGCGCCGAGCAGCGCCGACGGCCCGTCCTCCATCACGACGATGTCGTGGCCCATGGTCGCGACGACGTCCGTGACCATCTGCCGGCTCAGATCGTGGTCGTCCGCAATGAGGATCTTCATGGTGTGCGGGAGCCGGCCTGGAGAAGTGGCGGGGGTGCGGCCGGCCTCCGTTGCCGCCACGGTTGCCCGCGAATCCGCGGGAGTCGAGGCGGAAGCCATCGACTCCCGCTCATCATCAAATGAAGGCTTGCCCTGCGCTGGCGCTCGGGTTTCTTCCGCCTTCCGGTTAGTCGCCAACATAGCTCAGTTGGTAGAGCAACGCTTTCGTAAAGCGTGGGTCGTCGGTTCAAATCCGACTGTTGGCTCCAGCCTTTGCCAAGCAAAGCGCAGGTGGACGGCGCCTTGCGGTGGACTTCATTCTGCTGGCATCGTGCGACTTTCCGAAACGTGAACTCCGACCTCTTCGACTATCCTCTGCCCGAAAGGCTGATCGCCCAGCAGCCGGCACCGCGCCGGGACGAGTCGCGCCTGCTGGTCGTGGACCGGAAGACCCGCGCCCTCGCGCACCGGACCTTCCGCGACCTGCCGGAATATCTCCGCGCCGGCGACACTCTCTTCCGCAACAACGCGGCCGTGATCCCGGCCCGCCTGCACGCCACGCGCCCCACCGGCGGCCAGGTCGAGTGCCTGCTTTTGCGCCCGGCGGTCCCGCCCGGCGCAAGCTCTCAGCTCTCAGCTCTCAGCTCCCAGCTTTCCGAATGGTGGTGCCTGCTCCGGCCCGGCAAGAAGCTGCCCGTGGGCGCGACCTTCGGCCTGGAGAATTTTTTCACCGGCACGGTGCGGGAGAAGACCGACGACGGGCTGGCGCGGGTTTCCTTCGAGACCCGCGAGGGCGACATCCTCGCCGTCGCCAACCGCATCGGCGACATGCCGCTGCCGCCTTACATCGCCGAACGCGCCAACGAACCGGCCCGGGCCGTCGATCGCGAGCGCTACCAGACGGTATACGCGGACCGCGGCCACCAGGTCGCCGCCGCCGCGCCGACCGCCGGGCTGCACTTCACGCCCGAGCTGCTCGCCCGGATCGGCGGACTGGGTGTGGCGTTTGCCGACCTCACGCTGCACGTCGGCCTCGGCACCTTCCGGCCGGTCAGCGTCGAACGCGTCGAGGATCACGCCATCCACCGGGAGATCTACGAAATCCCCGCCGCGACCCAACAGGCGCTGTTCGCCCCGCGCGGCCGCCGCATCGCGGTCGGGACGACCTCGGTGCGCAGCATCGAGGATTTCCTCAGCAAGCATGGCCGGCCAACAAATCTGGGGGACTTGTCCGCCGTAGGCTCGGCGAAGGAGGAGGCCGCCCTCTTCATCTACCCGCCGCGGGATTTCCGGGGCGTCGACGCCCTGATCACCAATTTCCACCAGCCCCGCTCCACCCTGCTTTGCCTGGTGGCGGCGTTCCTCGCCCCCGGCTCGACCGATGGCATCGCCTGGCTGAAGGAAATCTACGCCGAGGCGGTGGCGCGCGAATATCGCTTCTTCAGCTACGGCGACGCCATGCTGATCCTTTGAGGAAAGCAACAAGGAGCAGGTATCAAGTAACCAGATCACGCCGGCCTGCTTGCTTCCGACGGGTTGCTCCTTGGTGCTTGTCAACTGAATCTTGATATTTCCAAGCCAGTCTCCGTTTGCATCGCCCCGCCGGCTGGCTACTGGTTAACCCGCCCAGTTTCAACCTCCCAACATTCCCCATCGCATGAAACGCCTGCTCGCCCTGTTCACCGTCGTCGCCGCGGCCGCCTCGCTGTCCGCCGAGACTTACACCATCGATCCCGTCCATTCGTCGGTCGGCTTCAGCCTCCGGCATATGGTGTCCAAGTTCACCAGCAGTTTCACGAAGGTGAGCGGCACCATCAATTACGACGCCGCCCACCCCGAGGCCAGCAGCGTCGAGGCCACCATTGCGATCGATTCCGTCGCCACCGCGAACGAGAAGCGCGATGCCCACCTCAAGAGCGCCGATTTCTTCGATTTCGCCAAGTTCCCGTCCGCGAGCTTCAAGAGCAAGTCGTGGAAAAAGACCGGTGAAAACACCTTCGACGTGACGGGCGACCTCACCATCAAGGACGTCACCAAGGAAGTCGTGCTCAAGACCACGCTCGTCGGCAGCGGCCCCGGCATGGGTGGCGCCACCCTCACCGGGTGGGAAGGCACGACCACGATCAAGCGCACCGATTTCGGCGTCGGCCTGGACAAATTCCTCCCGGTGCTGGGCGACGAGGTCGCCATCACCGTCGGCATCGAGGCCGGCCACAAGCCCGCCCCGGCCGCCGCCAAGTAGGATCAGCGTGCTGGTGGGCGTCGGTTTCCACACCGACGCCGTCGCCGATGTGGAAATCGGCGCCCACCTTCATTTCCGGCCGGCGGCAACGCCGGCCTTTCTTTTTTGTCCGGGCGTTGCTACCTTCGCCCCGTGACCGACGACGAGATCCAGCACCTGATCGAGGACGCCACCTTCGACTACACGATGGGGGCCAATGACGACGCGCTCGCCAAGCTCGGCCGCGCCACGGCTGCCGCGCCCGGCTCGTTTGCCGCGTGGCACGCGCTGGCCGAGGTCAATTTCAGCCTGCGCCATTTCGACGCCGCGCTTGCCGCGGCCGACGCCGCCCACCGGCTGCGGCCCGACGACCTTTTCATCAACACGACGCTGTCCCGCATCTGGATGGAGAAAGGCGACAAGGCGAAGGCCGAGCACTACGGCGCCCAGGCCAAGATCCAGGGCTGGAAGGAACAGATCAAGAATCCCGAGTCCGCGAAGGGCGGGTTATGAGCGGGCGGATCAAGAGTGCCTCACGCCACGTCCGCCAAGGCCGCAAAGGCCGCAAAGGGGAGCCGATGGTTTTCCTGGCGCACTTGGCGTCCTTCGCGCGATGAATCCCCTCCGCCGATCCTTTTAAACCCGTGATTTCCCGGGGAATAGCCGTCCGTTGACAGTGGCCAAGCCATCCAACTAACCTCGCCATCCCATGGAAAGACCCGCCTACCTGCTCGAGTTCGAGAAGCCCCTCCGCGAACTCGAAAAGCAGCTCGATACGCTGCACCAGCAGTCCCTCGAGAACAACATCGACATGTCCGCCGAGCTGTCGGCCATCGAGGACAAGATCGAGACGACCAAGAAGGAGATCTATTCCAACCTGACGCCGTGGCAGCGGGTGCAGGTCGCCCGCCACCCCAAGCGGCCCTACGCCCTCGATTATGTGGGCGCCCTCTGCACTGATTTCCAGGAATTGCACGGCGACCGCCAGTTCAACGACGACCGCGCGCTGGTCGGCGGCACCGCGTTCTTCGAGGGCCGCGCCGTGATGATCGTCGCCCAGCAGAAGGGCCGCGACACCAAGGAGAACATCGCGCGGAATTTCGGCATGCCGCAGCCCGAGGGTTACCGCAAGGCGCTCCGCCTGTTCAAGCTCGCCGAGAAGTTCGGCCTGCCGGTGATCACCTTCATCGACACCCCCGGCGCCTACCCCGGCGTCGAGTCCGAGGCCCGCCACGTTTCCGAGGCGATCGCGGTCAATCTCCGCGAGATGGCCCTGCTCAAGGTCCCGTCCATTGCGGTCATCGTCGGCGAAGGCGGCTCCGGCGGCGCGCTCGGCATCGGCGTCACCGACCGCGTGCTCATTTTCGAAAACGCCTACTATTCCGTGATCTCCCCCGAGGGGTGCGCGGCGATCCTGTGGAAGGACCGCGTGCATGCGCCCAAGGCGGCCGAGGCGCTGAAGCTCAACGCCGGCAGCCTGCTGGAGCTCGGCGTCGTGGACGAGGTCATCCCCGAGCCGCTCGGCGGCGCGCACTACGCCCCCGACAAGGCCACCGCCGCGCTGAAATACGCGCTGCAGAAACACCTCAACGATCTCGTCAACCTCGACCCCGCCAAGCTCCTCGACCTGCGCTACGACCGCTACCGCGTCCTGGGCGAATACCGCGAAACCGCGGCGAAGTGAACTCGAGCCGGTGCGCCTTGCGCGCCCTGCGCGCTGGCTCCCCTATTGAACGTCGGACGTTCGACGCTGAACGTTCAACGTTCAGTTTGCACCAGCTTGCCCGGGGTGGGGGTCGAACCCACAAGACTTTAGAGGTCGGTGGATTTTGAGTCCACTGCGTCTGCCGATTCCGCCACCCGGGCGACTGAGGCCGCGAACAAATCCCCCGCCCTTCCCAAAGTCCACCCCGATTTTGTCCCGCCAATTCCAAGCCTGTTTCACGCAGAGGGCGCAGAGTCGCCAGGATGAAGCGCTGACTGGCTCTGCGCCTCAGCGACTCTGCGTGGGCTTTAAATCCCCTGCTTGTCACCCGGCCCCCTCACTTTCACCCTCACTTTCACTCCGCCCATGCCCGACTTCCGCGCCTACTGCCCGACGACCGAATCCGCCCCGGCGGAAATCCGGCTGTCGCCGGAGGAGAGCCACCACCTCGTGACGGTGAACCGCTGCGGCCGCGGGGACCCGGTCGTGGCGTTCGACGGACGCGGCCGCGAGTGGCTGACCGAGTGCGTGGATCCCAGCAAGACCGCAACCGTGCTCCGCGTGAAGTCGGTCCGGCCGGCCGCCGAACGGAAATTTTCGATCACGCTCGCGCAATCCCTGCCGAAAGGCGCGACGATGGACGACATCGTGCGCCAAGCCACCGAGGTCGGCGCCGCGCGCATCGTGCCCCTGCTCAGCGAGCGCACCCAGGTGCATCTCGACGGCGACCGCGCCGACAAAAAGATCGAGAAGTGGCGCACGGGCGCGATCGAGGCCGCCAAGCAGTGCGGCAACCCGTGGCTGCCGGAGATCGCGCCGCTGACCCAATTCGGCGCCTTGCTCGCCACCGCGCAGGATTACGACCTGCGCCTCGTCGCCAGCCTGCACGCCGGCACAACCACCCTGAAGAAGGCGCTGGCCACCTACGCCGCGAAACACGGCCACGCGCCAAAGTCGGCCGTGTGGCTCGTGGGACCCGAGGGCGATTTCTCCCCGATTGAGATGACCGCGGCGATCACCGCCGGCTTCGTGCCGGTGACGCTCGGGCCGCTGGTGCTGCGCAGCGACACCGCCGCGATCTACGCGCTGAGCATCCTGAGCGATGCATTGGGGTCTGGGGCCTAGGATTTCGGGACTGGGGATTTTGAGTCTGAGTTGCCGGCAGCAACCAGCGAACGCCGCCCCGACTCCGCCCAAGAACCCAAATCCCAGAACCCAGACCCTGCGCTAGCTGCGCACGGCCTTCCACACGGCGACGCAGGTCGCGATCAGGGCCGGCAGCTCGTCGAGGGGCACCATGTTGGGGCCGTCGGAGATCGCGTTGTCCGGGTCGGGATGCGTCTCGATGAACAGGCCGTTCGCGCCCGCGGCGAGCGCGGCTTTCGCCAGCGGCGGCACGAACTCGCGCCGGCCGCTGCTCTTGCCGCCCCCGGCCCCGGGCAGTTGCACGCTGTGCGTGGCGTCGAAAATCGTCGGCGTGCCCCAGGCCTTCATCAGCGCGAAGCTGCGCATGTCGACCACAAGGTTCTGGTAACCGAAGGTCGTGCCGCGCTCGGTCTGCCAGATCTCCCTGGCCCTGCCCTGGCGGAGCTTGCCGACGACGAACTCCATTTCCTGCGGGGAAAGGAACTGGCCCTTCTTCACGTTGACCACGGCGCCGGTCTTGGCGGCGGCGAGGAGCAGGTCGGTCTGGCGCGACAGGAACGCCGGGATCTGCAGCACGTCGGCGACCTTGGCGACGGACGCGGCCTGCTGGCGCTCATGGATGTCGGTCAGGACCGGAAAGCCATACTCCTTTTTGACCAGGGCGAGCAGCCGCAGGCCTTCCTTCAGGCCCGTGCCGCGACCGCCGAGCGACGTGCGGTTGGCTTTGTCGAACGAGCCCTTGAAGACGATGTTCAGCTCCTTGTGCTTCTTCCCCAGCCGGACCAGCGCTTCCGCCACCGTGCGGCAGACCGTCTCGTTTTCCAGCGAGCACGGGCCGGCGATGAGGAGGAGTTTGGTGGAATCGAAGAGCATGGTGTTCAGTACGTCATCCTGAGCCGTGCGAAGGACCCAAGAGAAACGTGCGTTGCGTCCCACACTTGGATCCTTCGCACGGCTCAGGATGACTGCAGAGATTATTTCTTCTTGTTTTTGATCGCCGCCGCGATGAACGAGGCGAAGAGCGGGTGGGCCTTGTTGGGCTTGGACTGGAACTCCGGGTGGCACTGCACGCCGAGGAACCACGGGTGGTTCTTCAACTCGGTGACCTCGACCAGCCCGCGCTTCGGGTTCCAGCCGGAGATGACCATGCCGGCCTTCTCGAGGCGGGCGATGTAGTCGTTGTTCACCTCGAAGCGGTGGCGGTGGCGCTCGCTGACGGTGTCGGTGCCGTAGGCGCGGCGCGCGAGCGTGCCGGGCTTGAGCTGGCACTCGAACGAACCGAGGCGCATCGTGCCGCCCTTCTGCACGACGTTGCGCTGCTCGTCCATGAGCGCGATGACCGGCTCGGGGGTTTTCGGGTCGAACTCCATCGAGTTGGCCTTCTTCAGGCCGAGGACGCTGCGGGCGAACTCGATGACGGCG
>CAYZSN010000236.1:0-2708 GCA_964481095.1 uncultured Oleiharenicola sp.
ACCGCCCAAGCTATGGATCCTTGATTGAGTCCGATCCGCGGTTTTCCACAAGCACCGCTGCCGGCGAATTTTCCAGCAAGGCCAGTGCCACAAGGCCCAAGCCGTGCTGCGCGCCAGCGCCCAGCGCCCGACAGCAGTCGCAGCCCGGAACTCAGCGCACGAGCGCGTAGATCGTGAAGGAATGCTGCCCACCGTCCTGGAACCGGGCCAGAAAGGTCACGGCAATGGTGCGGGGCCCGTCGGGCCGGACGGGCTGAATGAGCAGCCGGTACTTCCGGCCGTTTTCCAGGGCTTCCACCCGGACGGCGGCCTGCGGGGGAACAATCTCCTTGGGGTCGAGCGAGACAATGCGGTTGCCGCCGGTCGCGCTGACCTCGACGGACTTTTCCCCGGCGTCACCACCGATCGACCAGTGCAGCAGGCGGGCGGAGTAGGCGAGCAGTTCGGGAATCTCCACCCGC
Source organism: uncultured Oleiharenicola sp. (assembly GCA_964481095.1). Taxonomy (GTDB): domain Bacteria; phylum Verrucomicrobiota; class Verrucomicrobiia; order Opitutales; family Opitutaceae; genus Lacunisphaera. The sequence goes on from CAYZSN010000236.1 coordinate 462, forward strand.
ATGGTGAGCACGGCCACCGGCGCGTAGGGGTCGTCCATCGCCACGGTGAACGTTCGCTCCTGCCGGCCCATGCGGTCGCCCAGGGTGAAGACGGCTTTGATCGTGCCCGACTCGCCGGGGGCGTAGATGCGCTTGGGCAGCTCGGCGGTCGTGCATTCGCAACTGGTCTGGATGTCCCGGATGGCGATGGTCGTCTTCCCCATGTTTTTGAACGGGAAAAGTGCGATCGCCTCCTTGTCGCCGAGGCGGGCGGTCAGGTTCACCTGCCGGGCCTCCCAAACCAAAGCGCCGCGACAAACCGCCGGCAGGCAGGCCGCAATCAGGAAAATGATTCGCATCCAGTTCCTGGCCCGCGACGACAAGGGAACAGACGAAGGTTTCGAAAAAATGAGCTGCGAGGTGCGCAAGATGATCGGTGAATACTTCGGAATCTGGAAATTGGCCGGCTTTCGCGCGGGAGATAAAACGACCTGAAAAAGGGTGGCGAATGGAGGCATGCGTGGCCCGGCTTGGGGTTTGACCGACCACGGCGCGGCCGGCAGCTTTCCTTGACGCCCGGGGCCACTGGCGAAGGAGGAATCCCCATGTATCGCATCCTGACGTTTGATGGCGGTGGTATTCGCGGGCTGGTCACGCTGGCCCTGCTCAAGCGCATCGAGGCCCAGGTGCCCGCGCTGATCCGGAACGCCGACCTGATCGCCGGCACCTCGACGGGCGGCATCATCGCGCTCGGCCTCGCCGCCGGGAAATCGGTGGACGACCTGATCGGGCTCTATCGCGACAAGGGCGGCGAGATTTTCGACGACTCGTGGTTTGACGACCTGCGCGACATGGGCGGGATCGCCGGCGCCGACTACGACCAGAAGAACCTGGAGAAAATCCTGAAGACGATCTTCGGCGACGCCAGGCTGAAGGATCTCGGCAAGCGCGTCGTGATCCCGTCGTTCGACCTCTGCGACAAATCCGGCGGCGAGAAGGCCAAATGGTCGTGGAACCCGAAATTCTTCCACAACTTTCCCGGCAACGATTCCGATGGCGACGCCTCGGTCGTGGAGGTGGCGCTCAACACGAGCGCCGCGCCGACCTATTTCCCGTCGCACAAGAACTACATCGACGGCGGCGTGGTGGCCAACAACCCCAGCATGGCCGCGCTGGCCCGGGCGCTGGACACCCGCACCGACGGGCCGCCGCCGGAGCTCGGCGAGATATTCCTCCTGTCACTCGGCACCGGCATCAACCTGAGCTATGTCGAGGGCCAGAACCTGGACTGGGGCCTCGCGCAGTGGGTGAAGCCGCTGATCGGGCTCCTGATGGACGCGAGCATGGGCATCGCGGACTTCCAGTGCCGGCGCATCCTGAAGGACGGCTACCGGCGCCTCGCGCCGGTGTTTCCGCCTGACGTGAACATCAAGCTCGACGAGTGGAGGCGCGCGCCGGAGCTGCTCGATTTCGGCAACGCCGCGGCCCTCGTGGACCCGTGGGACAAGGGCGACGTGGTCGAGTGGCTCAAGACCTCGGGCTGGTAGCGCGGAAATCGTGAAATCGGGCAGCACAAATCTGGAATCGCAAAAGTCAGGCCTGGTCCGGGATCAAAATAGCTGAACCTGCTGGCTCGAAAGCCCCAGCTTTTAGATTCCTGATTTTCGATTTCACGATCTCCCTGCTCAGCGGGCCTATTTCCCGCCACGACGATTGAAATAATGGCGTGCCCAAATCACGTCATTGCGAGGAACGCAGTGACGAAGCAATCCAGCTGCATCGCACGGCGCGCTTCGCGCACCTCGCGATGACAAGCGGTATGACGCCGGCGATTTAATTTGAACGCTCCAATCCCCTTCCGGAGTTAAACCCGGCCCGCACCCGGCGGTAGGTATCCACCCGGTGGGGAAACCGGTGGATTTTTCCGCACCGGCGCCCGTGTTTGGCGGTCTCAACCGGCATGAACCCGACAATTGTCCGCCAGGTCATTTCCGGATTGGCGATCCTGTCCAGCGTCCTGCTGGCCGGTTGCGCCGATTCGCCGCCGTGGGGCGCTTGGTCGCACGCGCCCTCGCCGGCCCAGATGGAAGCCGCGACGCCCAAGCCGCAAACGTTCATCTATTTCTCCCGCTATGAAGTGTACCAGCACCGCCCCGACCGGAAATATGTCTACCAGGACGCAGGCAGGTGGGTGCAGCGCGATGTGCCGCCGGCCGGCGTGTCCGAGGCGGCCTTGCAGGCTTCGCCGTCGGTCCAACTGGCCCTCAC
>CAYZSN010000237.1:0-24533 GCA_964481095.1 uncultured Oleiharenicola sp.
GGTGATGAGCATCGCGGTCGTGGTCGTCTTGCCGTGCGACCCGGCGACGGCGATGAGCTTCCGGCCCTTGGCGATCTCGGCCAGCATCTCGCCGCGCCGCACCTGCGGCACGCCGCGGCCGGTCGCGAGCCGGCGCGAGTCGTGGTCGGGCGGCACCGCCGAGGAATGCACCACGAGCTGGGTGTCGTCCGGCAGGGCGCCGGGCTCGGTGATCATGACGCCGCCGCGCCCGAGCAGGGCGTGCACCGCGGGATTCCAGCCGTCGTCCTCGCCGCTGACCCGGAAGCCGAGCCGCGCGAGGTAGAGCCCGAGCGGCGCCATGCCCATGCCACCCGCCCCGAGCAGATGGATGCGCTCCGCGTCCAGGCCGAAGATGGCGGGCCGGGGGTTCATAGCGGCTGGGGCGACGGCGCGCGCCGCAAATGCCGGCTGGGCGGCGTGCCCGCGGCGAGTTCCTCGAGGTCCTCCACGATCGTGTCGATGCAGTTCTCGCGCGACATGCGGCGCAGGTTGCCGCGAAACTTGTTGAGCAGCCAGTCGTTGAACACCACGTCGAGCACCTCCTGCCGGACGTCCTGCATCGCGCCCTCGGCGATGACGAGCCCGCCGCCCTGCTGCTCGAAATAAACCGCGTTGGCCTGCTGGTGGTTGTCGGCGGCGTGCGGGTACGGGATGAGGATGGCCGGCGTCTCGCACTCCACCAGTTCCGACAGCGTGCCGGCGCCGGCGCGGCTGAGCACGAGGTCGGCGGCCGACATCAGCACGCCGATGCGATCCGAAAACGGCTCCTGCCACGCCCGCACCGCCTGGCCGTTGCGGCCGGGGAATTCGCGCACGCCGCCCTCGCCCTTGCCGAGGCCGGTGACGCACCACACCTGCACCCCCTCGTGGGCCAGCGCGGAAAGATTTTCCTCCACCCAGCGGTTGAGCGGGCCCGCGCCCTGGCTGCCACCGAGCACGACGAGCAGCTTCTGCGTGGGATCGACGCCGAGCTGGGCGCGCGCCTCGGCGCGCGGCAGGCGGACGATCTCCCTGCGCACCGGCAGGCCGGTGTGGCGGAGCATGAGGCCGAGGCGGCCCGGCAGGCGCACGCCCGGCGGCAGGTAGAGGCGCTTCGCGAAACGCGACAGCACGCGCGTCGAGCGGCCCGGCACGCGGTTGGCCTCGTGCAGCGCCACCGGCACGCCGGCGAAACGCCCCGCGAGCACGACGCCGGCGTTGGTGAAGCCGCCGAAGCCCACGATCGCCCGGGGCTTCAGCCTGCGCAGCAGGTCGAGGCTGAAGAGCAGGCCCTGCGTCTGCTTGAAATGGAAGCGGAGGTGGACGTCGGGCCGCCAGCCGAACGGCGCGCTCGGGACGCGGACGAAATTGAGCCGCGGGTATTTCTCGCTCAACCGCGCGTCCACCTTCTTGTGGCTGATCAGCAGGGTGGCCACATGGCCGCGGGCCACGAGCGCCTCGGCCAGCGCGATGCCCGGCGAGAGGTGCCCGCCGGTGCCGCCGCAGGCGATGACAAAACTGCTCACGAACGTTCCTCCCGGTAGGGGCCGAGCTTGCTCGGTCCTGGGAAACGCACGCGGTAAAAGGACCGAGCAAGCTCGGCCCCTACGGAATACAAAGAGAAAAACTTGTCCTTCACCCGATCACCTCCGTCAGCGAGCGCCGCCGCTGCAGCGGCTTCGGCCGCTCCCACGTGCGCTGGCTGTTGACGATGACGCCCACGAGCAGGCCCATCAGGATCAGATTCGAGCCACCCGCACTGATGAACGGCAGCGACATGCCCTTCGTCGGGAGCATGCCGGTGACGACGCCGAGGTTGATGATCGCCTGCAGGCAGATCAGCAGCAAGCAGCCGGTCACGAGCAGGAACTGGAACAGGTTCGGCGCGCGGCGCACGTGCATCAGGCCGGCGATGAAGATCGCCACGAACAGCGCCACGACGGTCAGCGTGAAGACGAGGCCCATCTCCTCGCCCATGATGGCGAAGATGAAGTCGGTGTGCGCCTCGGGCAGGAAGGAATTCTGCTGGCGGCCCTGGCCGAGGCCGGTGCCGGTGACGCCGCCCGCCGCGAACGCGAGGATCGCCTGCCAGAGCTGGTAGGCGCCGTCGCCGCGGTTGGCCTCGATGTCGAGGAACGACGTGATGCGGCGCAGGCGCACGGGATTGTGCAGCACGAGCACGGCGAACGCGAGCAGCGCGGTGCCGATCGAGGGCAGCAGGAACTTCAGGCGCGCGCCGGCGAGGAACAGCAGGATCATGCCGATCGAGCCGAGCAGGAAGGCGGTGCCAAAGTCGGGCTCGGCCAGCACGAGCACGGCGAAGAGCCCGGTCCACGCGGCGGGGATCACGAAGCCGCGCCAAAGGTCGTGCAGCCGGCTCTGGTTGAGCGCGAGGTAGTGCGCCAGGGAGAACACCAGCGCGAGCTTGGCGAACTCGGAGACCTGCAGGCGCACGCCGCCGAAGCCGAGCCAGCGCCGGCTGCCCTTCACGGCGATGCCGACCTGCGGGACCAGCACCAGCAGCAGGAGGAAAAGCGCGACGCCCGCCGCGGCCCAGGAATAGCGCCGCAGCTGCTCGAGGTCGGCGATCGCCACGAGCCAGCCCACCCCGATGGCAATCGCGAGGAAGATGAACTGCTTGTAGAGGTACGCGTACGGCCCGCCCTTGATGGGCGAGCTCGCGCTGAACAGCACCGCGAGGCCGATCGACACCAGCGCCGCGACGCAGACGACAATGACGCTCGCGGGAGTGATCGTGAGAGGCCGGCGGGGAGCAAGGATTGCGCTCGTCGTACTCGTGGTCACGGGGATCTCAGGGTTTTTGCTGGGGCCGCCGGCAAAAGGTCCGGACGCCCGTCAACCCGCGCGAGGTGAAACATCCCGGCCGCTCCAGTCCGCAGCCCGCGGACATCCGGTGGAATGTTTCGCCACGCTCAGAGTGACAGGGCATCGCGGGCGGCTCAGTTCTTCGGCGGCGTCGCGGGTTCCTCCACCTTGATGGTCGGCACGCCGGTGTCGGCGGGCTTCAGGCCCGAGTCGAGATCCTGGCCCGGGGGCGGCGGAGAAAGGTCGAAGTGCGTGGTGGCCGGCGGCGTCTCGGCCGGCTTCGCGGCGGTGTCGGCCGTCTTGCCCGGCGTCGCACCCGCCTTCGCGGGCGCGCCGGATTTGCCCGGGGCCTTGAAGCCCGGGATGATGAGCTGCTGGCCGGCGCGGACCTTCGAGGGGTCGGTGATGCTGTTGGCGGCGGCGAGTTCGCTCACGGTCACCTGGTATTTGCGGGCGATGACGCCGAGGCTCTCGCCGACGGCGACGGTGTGCTTGACCACCTCGCCGTTCGCGGGCCGGGCCGCGGCCGGGGCGGGCGCCGTCAGGGCCGTGACCGTGGTGGCGGCGGGCTGGTCGGCGGCGGGCGCGGCACCCGGCTTGCCCGGGATGATGAGCTTGCGGCCGGGCTTGAGCGCGGTGCCGGTGGTGACGCTGTTGGCCTTGGCGAGCTCGGCGACCGTGAGGCCGTGCTTCTTCGCAAGGCTCCAGAGGCTGTCGCCGCGCTCGACCGTGTAGGTCGAGACCGGCGCGACGTTCTCGACCGGCTTCGCCGGCGTCACGGCGACGGCGTTGGCCGAACCGGGGCGCGTGGGCGTGGCGTGGCCGGAAGCCGGCGTGCCGAGGTCAACGGGCTGCGGCGTGATGACGGGCGTGGTGAAAGTGTCGGCCGGGGCGGCGGCCGGCGCCTGCGCCGGCATCGTGGCGTCGGGCGTCGGCATGGTCCGCGGGCCTGACTGGCAGCCGGGACTGGCGAAAATGAAGATAAACGCGAGCAGGTGCACGGCGACAACTGCTCCGAAGATCTGGAGGATTTTCATGGCGGTATATGAGGGCTGAGGTTGGAGATTTGCTATCTAAAAAGCGGGTTGGCTAGAGGTGGGCGACGAGGGTTTCGAACTGCCGGCCCCGATCGTCGTAACCCGTGAACTGGTCGAAGCTGGCGAAGCCGGGGCTGAGCACCACGTGGTCGCCGGGCCGGCCGGCGGCGAAGGCCGAGCGGACGGCCTCCGCGAGGCCGGCGCAGAGCGTGGCGGGGACGCGGGCATCCCGACAGTGACCCGCCAGCGCCGCGGAAGTTTCCCCGATGAGGAACGCGTGCCTGATCTGGCGGGCGATGCGGCGCACGAATGCGGCGAGATCGCCGCCCTTGGCCTTGCCGCCGCCGATCCAGAGCACGGGACCGGCGAAGGTCGCGAGCGCGGCCTCGACGGCGTGGAAATTGGTCGCCTTGGAATCGTTCCAGAAGCTGACGCCGCGCTTCTCCCCCACCCGCGCCAACCGATGGGCGCCGAGCGGGAAGGTCCGCGCCGCGGCGAACAGGACGTCCTCCGGCAGGCCGGCGTGCCGCCACCAGGCGGCAGCGAGGAGGAAGTTCTCGTACTGCGGGTAACCGGCGAAAACCGTCCCCTGCAGCCGCGCGTCGGCAAGCTGGCCTTCAGTGGCGAGGCTGGCCGACGGCGGCAGGGTGTGGCCCAACCGGCGGGCGTGGCTTTGCACGGACGATCCGAGAAAGACGGAGCCGGGCGGCGTGTGTTCGAGCAGGCGCCACTTGGCCGCGAAGTACGCGGCCAGCCCGGGATGACGTTCAAGGTGGTCCTCGGCAAAATTGGTCCAGAGCGTCGCGGTCGGGCGCAGGTGCTGGAGCGTCTCGGCCTGGAAGGAGCTGACCTCGCACACGGCGATGTCGGCGCGCCCGGCCTGCTCGACGACGAAGCGGCTGAAGGGATAGCCGACGTTGCCCGTGACGTGGGCGCGCTTGCCGGCGGCGTTGAGCGCGTGGGCAAGGAACTCGGTGAGCGTCGTCTTGCCGTTCGTGCCGGTGATGGCGATCAGTTCGCCGCGCCAGAAGAGCGAGGCGAAATCGAGCTCGCCCAAGCAGGTGCAGCCCGCGGCGCGCGCGGTCGCGAGCCACGGGTGTTCGGGCGCGAAGCCCGGGCTGAAGACGACGAGGCCGTGGCCCGCGGCGAGGGCCGGCGTGAACGGGCGCGCCGCGCCCGGAGCCTTCTCGTCGTACACCACCCCGCGCGCGCCGGCCGCGGCCAGCAGCGCGAGCACGCCCTGCCCGCTCACGCCCGCGCCGAAGACGGCGACGGGACGCGCGAGCAGCGCGGCGTAGGGTGATGGAGGTTGCGGGAGCATCAGGATTGGTTCGGAAGAACACACCCCGGCGCTTCGCGCCACCCCTCTTGATAGAGGGGAATCAATCCACGTGGGCGGAAACCCCCTCTAGGAAGAGGGGTGCCCGCAGGGCGGGGTGTGTTGATGGTATTCATGAAAAAGAGCAGGTGTCCGCTGACGGAATAAAGATAAGGTTCCGATTGTTGTTGGTATAAAGAACCCGTCAGCGAACTCCTGCGAAAGTCTTGGCGCTGCGCACGACCGGGCCCTCGGGCACGGGCTCGCCTTGGCGAAGGCGGCGCAGCTTGGCGAGCGAACGCACCAGCGGCTGCTTCAGCAGCACGAGGCTGGTGCGGGTGACATCACGAAAATTGGGCGTATGCTCGAAGTTGTAGTCGATGGGCATGGGCGGGGCGGATGGGGGTGGTTCAGAAACGCAGGCCGAGCGCGACGAAGGCCACGAAGGCGAACATGCAGGCACCGGCGATGAGCAGCGTCGTGCGGGAGAACGGCAGGCGGACGCTGGTGATGGCTTTGATCATGGCGGACATGGGAGGGGAAGTTATGGGTCGGAAGTTAAGAGTGCGGAGAAAGGTCAGCGGAGCTTGAGGGTGGCGAGGCCGGCGAGGGCGAAGCCGAGCGACAGGACCCAGAAGCGCAGGACGACCTTCGTCTCGGGCCAGCCGAGCTTCTGGAAATGATGGTGGAGCGGCGCCATGAGGAAGAGCCGCCGGCCGGTGCCGGTGGTGCGCCGCGTGTACTTGAACCAGCCGACCTGGAAGATGACCGAGAGCGCCTCCAGCACGAAGACGCCGCCCGCGATCACCAGCGTGAACGGCTGGTGGATCATGAAGGCCATGACGCCGATGAGGCCGCCCAGCGCGAGCGAGCCGGTGTCGCCCATGAACACCTCGGCCGGGTGCGAGTTGTACCACAGGAACGCCATGCACGCGCCGATCAGGGCGGAGCACACGACGGTCAGCTCGCCCGTGCCGGGCACGTAGCTGATGAGCAGGTATTGCGCGATGATGCTGTTGCCCGCCGCGTAGGCCATGATGCCGAACACCAGCGCGACGGTGATGGTGCAGCCGACCGCGAGGCCGTCGAGGCCGTCGGTCAGGTTGATCGCGTTGCTGAAGCCGACAATCCAGAGGTAGAGCAGCACGAGCAGCAGCACCCAGGGCATGCGCGGGATGACGGCGGCCTTGAAGAACGGCACCCAGAGCTCGCGGATCCGCTCCGCGCTCTGCGGGTGCCAGAGCAGGATGCCGAGCGCGATGACCGTGGCCGCGGTCTGCCAGGCGATCTTTTCCCACGACCGGATGCCGTCCTTGTTCTTGTGGACGACCTTCAGGTAGTCGTCGCGCCAGCCGGGCACGGTGAGCGCGGTGTAGACGAAGAGCGCGACGACGGTCCAGACATTGGGCTCGGCCCAGAGCACGACGCTGAAAAAGACCGCGAGGAAGATGATGAGCCCGCCCATCGTCGGCGTGTGCTTCTTGTCGAAGTAGGTCGCGCCGAGCGCGCCCGTGCGCTCGTCGATGTAGCCGTGGCCGAACTTCAGCTCGCGGAAGCGGCGGATGAGCCACGGCCCGATGACGAAGCCGATCACCAGCGCCGTCACGGCCGCGCCGACCGAGCGCACCGTGATGTAGTGCAGCAGGCGGAGGGGTCCGAAGACGTGATCGTACGCTGAGAGGTAGCTAAGCATGCTTGGTGGGGCCCGAGGCGGGGACGGGAGCCGCGGAGCCGCCGGAGGCAGGCTTCACCGCGCCGGCGCCCTGCACCTGGCCGCGGCCGGAGCGCAGGAACCACCAGAACTCGCGCAGGTTCTCCTGCGGGCCGGCGCCGGTGGCCGGCTGCGTGGCGTCGGCCGTGCCGCCCGGGGTCTGGTTGAGGAAGATGCGGGTCGAGAAGCTGTGGTGGGAGGTGATCATTTTAGTGGGCGGCGACGGCGGTTGACGGATCCAAAACGGTTTCGAGCTGGTAGCGGCGGCTGCCCTTGAGGAAGGCGGCGCCCTTGAAGCCGGCGAGGCGCTCGCGCACCGGCGCGAGGTCGGTGATCACCGCGAGCTGCGCGGGATCGTTGCCGTTCTCGAGCAGGCCCTCGCGCAGCGCGGCGGCCTGGCCGCCGATGACGAAGAGGAAATCCCCGCGGCGCAGGTGCAGCGTGCGGCCGAACCGGCGGTGGTACTCCGCCGCCGCGGCGCCGAGCTCCTCCATGCAGCCGATCACGTAGAGCCGCGGCAGGTCCGCGCCCACGGCGCCGTTGAAGGCGTCGATCGCGTCACCCATCGACGCGGGATTGGCGTTGTAGAAATCGCAATAGACCACCGCTCCCCCGCTCCGGCGGAGCTCGCCGCGCCACTTCGACGGCTGCCATTGCCCGAGGCGCGCCTGCAGGTCGGCGTCGCCGACGCCGAGCTCCGACGCCAGCGCGAGCGCGAGGGCCGTGTTCTGCGCCATGCCGGCCGACACGCGGCGCAGCACGAAATTCCGTTTGCCGTCGAGGCGCACCTCGCTGCGCTCCGGCCGGTGGAAGACGTTGAACTTCACCGTGCGGCCCGTGACGCGCGTCATGCCTTCGTTCTCGGGCACGAGGATGAGCGGGTTGGCCAGGTGGCGGAAGGGTTCATATGCCCAGCACGAAACCGGGAAGACCTGCAGGCCATGGGCCCGCACGCCGCGCAGCAGGCCGGACTTCTCGGCGGCGACGCCGTCGAGCGAGCCGAGCTTCTCGAGGTGCGCGGGGGCGACGAGCGTGACGACCGCGTGGTCGGGCTCGATCATCTCCGCCAGCGGTGCCATCTCGCCGGGCAGGTTGATGCCCGCCTCGATCACGGCGAACTGGTGGATCGCCGGGTCGAGCTTCGTGAGTGTGAGCGGGATGCCGAGGTAGTTGTTGAGGTTGCCCTCGGTGGCGAGGACCGTGGTAGGGCGGGTCTGTGACCCGCCAGGCAGGTCGGAGACCTGCCCTACTTTGCCCAGCAGCAGAGCGAGCAAATCTTTCGTGGACGTTTTTCCCACGCTGCCGGACACGCCGACGACCGTGCCGTGGAATTCGCGGCGGTGTTCGCGCGCGATGCGCTGGAAGGCGGCGACCGGGTCGGCGACGACGAGCTGCGGCAGGGGCTCGCCGTGCACCGCGTGGCCGACGAGCGCGGCGGCGGCGCCCTTCGCGCGGGCCTCGCCGAGGAAATCGTGGCCGTCGCGCTTCTCCGTCTTGAGCGCGACGAAGACCTGCCCCGCGCTCAGCGTGCGGGTGTCCTGGTTGAACCCCGTGATCGCCGTCCCCGGCAACGGGGACCAGCTGCCACCCGTCCAGGTAGCGAGCTTTTCTGCGGCGAAGGTTGGCATGGCGGGATAATGCGTCAGCGGGTTTGAGCCCCGACACACCCCGCCCCGCGGGCGTTCGCGGTGGTCGCCGCTTTCCCCAGCGGCGACAGGCGCCGGTGTGGAAACCGACGCCCACCCAAAGCGGGTGGCACGCAGTGCCGGGGGGGGTGGTTCGGATGCATCGTGTATCAGCTTGGTTTGATCGACTTGATCCCGATCAGCTCGCGGACGACCTGGCGGTCGTCGAACGGCACGATGGTGTCGGCGAACTCCTGGTAGGTCTCGTGGCCCTTGCCGGCGATGAGCAGGCAGTCGCCGGCCCTGGCCATGTCCAGCGCGAGGCTGATGGCGTGGCGGCGGTCCTCGACGAAGGTGATCCTGGCCGGGTCCTTCACGCCGGCCTTCATGTCGGCGAAGATCTGGCTGAGCGCCTCGTTGCGCGGGTTGTCGGCCGTGGCCCAGGCGAAATCGGCGAACTCCTGCACCGCGCCGGTCATGAGCGGGCGCTTGGTGCGGTCGCGGTTGCCGCCGCAGCCGAAGACCACGAACAGCCGGCCCGGCGTGACGGCGCGCAGCATGCCGAGCGCGTTGCGGAGTGCGTCGTCGGTGTGCGCGTAGTCCACGAGCACGTTGTAGGGCTGGCCTTCCTCGATGCGCTCCATGCGCCCGGGCACCCCGCCGAAACTGTGCAGCCGCGGCGCGATCACCTGCGGGTCGCGGCCGAGGGCGTAGCAGGCGGCGAAGGCGGCCAGCAGGTTGCTGACGTTGTAGCGGCCGATGAACGGGCTCACCAGCTCGACGCGGCCCTCGGGCCAGACGAGCGTCAGCTCGGTGTTCTTGAAATTGAGGCGGACGTTCTCGGCGCGGACGACGGCGTCGGCCGCCTCGCCGAAGGTGACGACCCGGACGTGCTTCGGCACCTCGGCGGCGAGCCGGCGGCCGTAGGCGTCGTCGAGGTTGATGGCGGCGGCCTTCGGCGCGCTGCCCGTGCCGCCGTTGAAGAGGCGGGACTTCACCTCGAAGTACGCGTCCAGCGTCTTGTGGTAATCGAGGTGGTCGCGGGTGAGGTTGGTGAACACCGCGACGGCGAACTGCATGCCGAGCACGCGCTGCTGGTCGATGCCGTGCGAGCTGACCTCCATCGCGGCCTGGCGGCAGCCGGCGTCCCGCATCTGGGCGAGCATGCCGTAGAGCTCGAGCGACTCGGGCGTCGTGCGGTACGACGGCACGATGCGCGCGCCGAGGTCGTAGTTGACGGTGCCGACCAGCCCGACGCGCTGCGTGCCGGTCGAGAGCAGGTGCTTGATCAGGTTGGTGACGGTGGTCTTGCCGTTGGTGCCGGTGACGCCGACCAGCTCGAGGGACTTGTCGGGGAAGTTGAAGTAGCGCTGCGACACGCGGGCCAGCTCGCGCCGGGCGTCGGCCACCTGGATGTACGTCACGCGCGCGGCGGTGACGGACGGGATCTTCTCGCCCACGATGGCGACGGCGCCGCGGGTGATGGCCTCGTCGATGAACGAGTTGCCGTCGGCGCGGCGGCCGGGCAGCGCGAAGAACAGGTTGCCCGGCATGACGCGGCGGCTGTCCTTCGCCAGGCCGGAGATCGGCCGGTCGAGCTCACCCTTGCTGGCGCGGATTTCATCGTCCTGGAAGTAGTCGGAAAGCTTGGGGGCCATTTTGAAAATCTGTCGGGTGACGCGGTCCGCGGGGCGGGTGCGCGTGGGAGGCAGGGTGCGGAAGGCGGCGACGAGGGGGTGGTTGGGAATGAGACAGCCGATCACCGGACACCTCCCTGCATGGCGACGAAATTGCGGGCCAGCGGAGCGACGGGCTTGATGTCGAGGTACTGGATCAGCTGCTCCGCGATGTGGTGGAAGGACGGGGCCGCCACGGAACGGCCGTAGGACTGGCCGCCGGCGACCTTGGCGTCGTCGACGATCACCGAGAGGACGACCTCGGGGCGGCTGGCGGGGAAGAACCCGACGAAGGAGGCGACGTGCCGCGTCGTGGAATATTTGCCGTCGATGAGCTTCTGGGTCGTGCCGGTCTTGCCGGCCAGCTCGAAGCCGGGGATGTCAAAGCCGCTGGCCGTGCCCTCGGGACCGACGACGCCGTGCAGCAGCTGCGCGAGGAGCGCCGCGGTGCTGGGCTTGAGGACCTGGGTGCGCTTCTCGGGCTCCAGCGTGCGGATGACCCGGCCGTTGGCGTCGCGGATCTCCTGGATGATCTGGGGGCGAAGCAGCGTGCCGTTGTTGGCCACGGCGCTCATCGCCATGTGGATCTGCAGCGGCGTGGCGGCGACCGCGTGGCCCATCGGCATGCGCGTGATGGTGAGGCCGTCCCAGTTCCTCGGCGGCTCGAGGATGCCGCGCACCTCGCCGCCGAGCTGGAAGTTGGTCGAGGCGCCGAAGCCGTAGCGCTTCGCGTAGTCGTAGAAATTCTCCTCGCCCATCAGCATCGCGAGCTGCGCGGCGCCGCGGTTGCTGGAGTGGCTGACGATCTCGGCGACGCTCAGGCGGCCGAACGGGTGGTCCTCCTTGGGCAGGCCGAGGTCGCGGCCCTTGTAGTTGATCGAGGTGATGCCGCAGTCGAAGACCGACGACGGCAGGACCAGCCCCTGGTCGAGGGCCGCGCCGGCGGCGACGATCTTGAAGGTCGAGCCGGGCTCGATGATGTCGGTGACCGCGTAGTTGCGCTGCGCGTCGAGCGGGGCCTTGCCGTAGTTGTTCAGGTCGAAGCTCGGGTAGTTCGCCATCCCGAGGATGCGCCCGGTGCGCGGGTCGCTCGCGATGATCGTGGCGAAGTGCGGGTCGAACTTGCCGGCGATGGTCTTGAGCTCGTCCTCGAGGATGTGCTGCACGACGGAGTCGATGGTGAGCACGACGTCGTTGCCGTCCTGCACCGGGACCTCGCGCGAGCGGAACTGCGCGAGCTCGCGGCGGGCGCCGTCCTTCTCCGACTCGATCCAGCCGTCCTCACCCTTCAGGTAGAGGTCGAAATGCCGCTCGGCGCCGGTGACCGGCGTACCTTCCTTGTTCAGGTAGCCGATGAGGTTGGCCGCGAGGCCGCCGCCCGGGTAGACGCGGCGGTAAACGCGCGTGGCGGTGAGGCCGCGGATATTCAGTTCCGCGATCTTGCCGTAGGTCGGTTCGTCGACGCCCTCGCGCAGCTTGGTCCAGCGGTCCTTGGTCCGGCCGTCGACCTTGCCGTCATGGTTGTCGTCCTCCGCCTTCACCGGGCGCATGCCGGGCGTGAAGACCTTCTCGATCTCGGCGGTGGAGAGGCCAAGCAGGCCGGCGAGCTGGACGCGCTTGGCGCGCTCGTCGGCGGCCTTCTTCGCGCGACGGACGAGGTTCGTGTCCGCCTCGAGGTAATCCACGAGCGCCCACGGGTCGACCGCGAGGGTCACCTCCGAGCGACTGGTCGCAAGCAGGTTGCCCTTGGCGTCAAGGATGGCGCCGCGCTTGGCGCGCTCGACGACGATCTGGCGCCGGGCCTTGTCCACGAAGCCGAGCAGCTCGTCGCGGTCGATCACGTGCAGGAACACCAGCCGCACCCCCACCGCCATGAAGCAGGCGACGACGCCTACAGCCAGGAGCGTGAGACGATGGGAGGCGAAACCCTTGGACATGGTTCAATGCAACGCGGCGGTGATGACGCGGAAGGCGGGCGCGCCCTCGGTGGAGGCGGTGGCCAGGTTGAAGACCTCGCGGTTGCGCTTGGTGGCGAGCTTCAGCTCGGCGGACTCGGAAATGCGCTGCACCTGGATCTCGCGCGGCGTCGTCAGGGCGAGGTTCATGAACTGGTTCTGCCGGAGGAGCGCGTCGGGATTGAGCGCGGCGGCGACCTGGGCGTTGACCTCGTCGAGGCGGCGCTCGACGTCGGTGACGCGGCCTTCGTAGGCGCGGCTGCGGTTGGCGGTCTGGGAAATCTCCTGGCGCATCCACACGGCGCCGAGGCCGAGCGTGCCGGACAGGACGAGCAGCGCCAGGGTCATCGCGATGACCCGGTTGACGAGGGAGTTGGCCGGTGGGGGTTTCATGGCTTCAAAGTTTGCGGAGGACGCGCAGCTTGGCGGAGCGGCTGCGGGGGTTGGCGGCGATCTCGGCGGCGGAAGGCGTGACGGGCTTGCGCGTGAGCAGCGTGGCGAGCTTCGTGCGCAGCTGCTGCGGCGTGGCGTCGTTCTCGTCGACGGGCAGGCCGCAGACCTGGCGGAAGAAATGCTTCACCGGCCGGTCCTCGAGGGAGTGGAAGCTGATGACCGCGAGCACGCCGCCGGGGGCGAGCTTGGCGAACGCCGCGGGCAGCGCGCGCTCGATGGCGCCGATCTCGTCGTTGACGGCGATGCGGATGCCCTGGAAGGAGCGCGTCGCGGGATGGATGCGGCTCTCGCGTTTGGCGAAGTTCGGGATGGCGCCGGCGATGAGCTCCGCGAGCGAGCCGGTGCGCGCGAGGCGGCCGGTGCCGCGAGCGGACTCGATGGCCGAGACGACGCGGTGCCAGTGGTCCTCCTCGCCGTAGTCGCGGATGGCCCGGACCAGGTCATGATGGCTGGCGGTCTCGAGCCAGCGGCTGGCGGGCTGTCCCTGGCGCGGGTCCATGCGCATGTCCGACTCGGCATCGTGCCGGAAGGCTAAGCCGCGCTCGGCGTCGTCCAGCTGGTAGGAGGAGACGCCGAGGTCGAAGAGGATGCCGTGGAAGCCGGTCTCGGGCAGCGCGGCCAGGTCGCCGAAGTTCAGGCTGACGAAGCGGAAGGAGTTGGGAAAACCCAGCAGCGCGTGGGCGGCGCGCTCGGCGGCGGCCGGGTCGCGGTCGAGGGCAATCACCTTGGCGCCGGCGTCGAGCAGGAGGCGGGTGTGGCCGCCGCCGCCGAACGTGCAGTCGAGGATCAGCTGGCCTTCGCGGGGCGCGAGGTATTCGAGCACCTCGTGCAGCATCACCGGAAGGTGGCCCGGGGTCATGGCACGCGGGAAGAACTCAATGACGGGCGCGGGCATGGGGTTTCTTCCAGGGCAGAACGATCGAGATCGGTTCGCGCAGGAGGGACCGCCGGTGCGCGCAGAACACCGTGGAGAGTTTGGGGAGGGGCTGGGGCTTGATGAGGGTGATCAGGGTTTTCATAAGCTTTAGAGGCCGATGCGGCGCATCATGTCGCCGAAGTTCTCGCCCGCGGTGCTGCGCTGCATCTCGGTCCAGCGGGCCGGACTGAGGATGTTGAAAGTGTCGCCCATGCCGGAGAGCACCGCGTCCTTCGCGATGCCGGCGTGCTTGAGCAGGTCGGGGCTGACGCCGAAGCGGCCCTGCTTGTCGAAGGTGAATGAAAGCGCCTCCGAGAAGATCTTCGCCTTCACGGCCTGCGCGTCGCGGTCGGAAAGCTTCATTTCCGCGACCTGCGCGAGCAGCCGCTGCACGCGGGCCGGCGGGAGCACCGCGATGTAGGCGTCGGGATGCGGCATCGCCAGGAACTGCTCGGTGTCCGAATGCGTCCAGCGCCAAGCCGACGGAATCGTGAGACGATTCTTGTCGTCGAGCGTGTGCTCGAAACGCCCGGAATAAATGGTGCCGTTGGAAGCCATGGAGTTGCCCCGGAGGTCCTACTTTCCCCAGAACACCCCATTTCTCCCCATTTTATTCCCACCAATCAAGTAAAAAGGGCCCCATTATTGTCAAAACTTGCTCACAAATTGCCCACAACCGCCGTCTTGTACCGTCAGGGCCTAATTCATCCCCTTGGCGTTAGGTTCAAATTCAAGCCCCGAAGCCCGCTTTGACAGCCGGCAATTCGCGGCGAAACCTGACCGCGTGCCGCTGCGCTACCTCACGATCGACTTCAATTCCTTCTTCGCCTCGGTCGAGCAACAGGAGCGTCCGGAGCTGCGCGGGAAGCCCGTCGGCATCGTGCCGGTGATGGCGGAGACGACCGGTTGCGTCGCGGTCAGCCTCGAGGCCAAGGCCGCTGGCCTCACGCGCAACGCCCGCGTGTCCGACGCGCGCCGCATGTGCCCCGGCATCGTCATCGTCGAGGCGCGGCCCGAGGTGTACATCGCCTATCACCGGCGCCTGAAGGACGTGATCGCCGCGCACGTGCCCGGGACGAAGATGCAGTCGATCGACGAGGTCACCACGAAGATCGACGGCCTGCTCAGCCGCGCCGACGCGGAGAAGCTCGCGCGGGCGATCAAGGCCGACATCGCGAAACAGGTCGGTCCCCTGCTCCGCAGCTCCATCGGCATCGCGCCGACGTGGCTGCTCGCGAAGGTCGCGTCGGACATGCAGAAACCCGACGGGCTCGTCATCCTCGACGACGCCGACATCCCCGCGAAGCTGCTGCACCTCAAGCCCGGCGACATCGCCGGCATCGGGCCGAACATCTCGCGCCGCCTCGCGGAGCACGGCATCACCACGATGGTGCAGCTCTACTCCGCCAACGCGCACGAGTTCCGCGGCGTCTGGGGCGGCGTGCGCGGCGAGCAGATCTGGCGCCTGCTGCACGGCGAGGACCTGCCCTACTTCGAAAGCCAGGAGGGCCGCAGCATCGGCCACGGCCACGTGCTGCCGCCGGCGAAGCGCAACCACGCCGACGCGCTCGCGGTGCTGCACCGCCTGCTGCAGAAGGCCGCGATGCGCCTGCGGCACGCGAATTACTTCGCCGGCGCGCTGGGCGTGTCGGTCGACTACGCCGACGACGCGGCGTGGTCGGACGAGGTGCGGCTGACCGAGACCCAGGACACGCTGCGGCTCACGCATGCGCTGAACGACCTGTGGCGGCGGCGCCCGGAAAAATTCTCGCGCCGCAAGCCGCTGCGCATCGGCGTGCACCTCACGCAGCTCATCGACACGAAGCTGCACACGCCGGATTTGTTCGAGGAGGGCACGGAAAAGACCCGCGGCAAGCTCTTCGCCGCCGTGGACCACCTCAACAAGGTGTTCGGCAAAAACACCGTCTACCTCGGCGGCGCGCACGGGGCGACGAAGGACGCGCCGATGCGGATCGCGTTCACGCGCATCCCCGAGCCCGAGATCGAGGAGATCGACCGCAGCCGGAACCGCCGCCTGAAGGAAACCAAGAAGCCAGCGGCGGAATCCGAAGCGTGGTGAGGATTTCAAGGCTCAGCGCAGCCGGACAAACATCCGAAAATCCATTGATTTCCCTCTCCGTCATCCTGAGCCGGGCGAAGGATGACGGCAGGCGCATGCACAAAATCAGCCTCGCACCGCAACGCCCGCCGTTCGTGAATGCCACCATGCCCGCGCCGACCGACGTCCAGCTCATCGGCTCCGAGGTCGCCATCCGCTGGGATGACGGCACCGAGAGCTTCATCACGTTCGCCACGCTGCGGGCGAACTCGCCGAGCGCCGAGGTGAAGGGCGAGCGCGATGTCTTCGGGAACGTCTACGGCGGCGAGGCGCCGCGCGACTATCGCGGGGTCGAGGTGAAAAGCTGGGAGCGCGTGGGCAATTACGCGCTGCGCTTCGACTTCAGCGACGGCCACCGCACCGGGCTCTACAGCTACGAGCTGCTGCGCCAGCTGGGCGCGGCGTCCTAGTTGCCATCGGATTTGCCAACCCGGGCCCGGTTGGCCTTCGCCGCCGCGAGTTCGACGTCGTCGTTCAGGATCGTGAAGTCGCCGAAGTTGACCTTGCTGCCGTAGGTCGCGGTGGCGTTCACATTGACGGGCTTGGCGGTCTCGCGGCCGAGGTTCGGCGCCGCGGCCAGGATCATCTGCGGCAGCGCCCGGTCCATGCGCAGGCCGGTGGCCGGGCAGGCGAAACGCGTCTCCCACAGCAACGCGTCCCGCGGGGTGCTCATCAACCGGGCGGGATAGGCGCGCACCAGCCCGAGGAAAAGATCGCTCGCGGCAAAGTCCCAGACCTTGCCGGTCACGCCCGTGCGGGCCATGCCGCGCAGGAGAACCCGGGGATCGATGAAGCCGCCATATTGCTGCTGTTCCCACATGAGGTCGACCTTCTCGCCGCCCAGGAAGCGCAACGCCCGGCGGCGCGAACCCAGCACGCCATACGGCGCGACAGCGCCGTCCAGGAAATGGCTGGGCGGCTCCAGCGTCGGTTCGCCGGTCGACTCCCGGAACATGCCCCAGCCAAACACCAGCGTAAGCTCCGGCGGATGGGTCGCGTCGGCGAGCAAATAGCCCTGGTCGCGCATCGCCGCCATCATCCAGAGCAGCACCGCGTTGTTCGACGGGATCGCCTCACCGGCCCAGTTGTCGCCAAACGACGCGGCGCCCAGGTGGATGATCTGGTAACGCACCGGATGCTCCACCGTGGCCGGCGCCCAGGCTTTGCCGGCCCTGGTCATATCCGTGACGGTGATGACATCCACATCCTTGTGCAGGAATTTTTCGACCGCTCCCATGAAGGCCGTGGAAGCGGCCGGCAGCGGGAGGGAAACCAGGCCGATCGCTGCCAGCAGCACAAAGGCCGGGCGGGCAATCCGGAGGACGGGAGCTTGCATGGTGAAAAACAGCGGGCGATCAGAAGGAGCCGGCCAGACGCCGCCTACTTGAGCGAATCCTTCGCCTTCTGGCGGTTCGTCTTGGCGCCGGCGAGTTCGACGTCGTCGTTGAGGATCGTGAAGTCGCCCATGTTGACTTTCCCGCCAAACGCGGCGCTGGCATTCACGTTGATGGGCCGGGCGGTCTCACGGCCGAGGTTGGGGGCGGCGGCCAGGATCATCTGCGGGAGCGCCTTTTCCAGGCTCAGTCCGGTGGCCGGGCAGGCAAACCGGGTTTGCCACAGCATCGGGGCCTTCTCCTGGCCGGTCGCGGGTGCGTACGCGGACACGGTGGCAACGAACAGGTCGCCGGCGGCAAAATCCCACACCTTGCCGGCCACCCCGGTGTGCCGGATGTTGCGGATCATCCGGCGGGGATCGAACACCCAGGCATTTTGATCCTGCTCCCACATCAGGTCCAGCTTGTCGCCACCCAAAAACTTCAACGCCCGCCGGCGCGACCCGACGGAACTGCCCTCGACGAGATCCGACTCCTCGCTGCCGCTCATGCCCTGCCAGGTGATCAGGGCGCCGTCAAAACCTCCGGGCACACCTTCCGACTCCAAGTATTTGCCCAGGGAACGCGAGCCCCCGAGTTTCACCCCGGAGTTCTCGTCACCCAGTATGCCCCATCCGAAAACCAGGACCACCTCGGGCGGATGCTGCATGTCCGCCAGCAAATAACCCTGGTCGCGCATCGCCCGCATCATCCAGAGCAGCACGGCGTTCTTCGCGGGGATTTTTTCCCCGGCCCAGCTGGGCCCAAAAGACGACATCCCCAGGTGAATGATCATGTAGCGCACGGGATGCTCGGACGTCGCCGGTGGGTAAGCCTGCCCGGCCTTCGTCACGTCGGTGACCGTGATGACGTCGACGTCCTTGCGCAGGTAGCCGGCGATCGAGCGCTGGAACGCCGTGTCGGCGGCCAGCAGCGGGAGGGGAACCAGGCACATCACCGCCAGCAGCACGAAGGCCGGGCGGGCAATCAGGAGGATATACAGGCGGGAGTTCATGGCGAAAAGGGTGCGTGAAGTCAGGAGGAGCCGAGCCGGGAGACGCCCGCGACGGCCCTGCCCTCCTTGAGGGCGGGTTTGAAACGCAGGGTGCGCAGCGCGGCCGCCAGCGCGGGATCCTCGATCCGGTGGGCGCAGGCCTCATCGGAGAACGCCGCCACCGGCAGTCCATCCTTGTCCACCTGCACGAAGAGCGCCGGCACTTTCAAATTGTTCCGCATCTCTGCCGGCAACCGGCCCATCGCCAGCGTCGCCGGCAGGGTCTTGCCCTTGTTGCTGGCGAGGTAGTCCACGAGGACGTATTCGAAAGCCTCCTCGCGGGTGAGGGGAACGCGCTTCGAGGAGACGCTCGTCGCCAATTCCTGGCCGCGGTTGTAGAGGTGGAGCGAATAGCTCTTCACCTCGAAGCCGCGGGGGAACCCGCCCTGCTTGATCCGCACCTTCCGCGTTTCCGCGGTGATGGGATCGAGTTCGGTGGCGTAGACCCAGCTCTGCACCTCGTTGGGCTTGGCCCCCGGCGCACTGAACTGCGCGATCACCACGGCATAGGGGCTGTTCAACGGCCGGCTGGAGGAAACCTGGAAGGTGATCTCGACGGCATCATACATTTCATCGGCCAGTTCGCGCGTCAGCACGCTGGCACTGTGCCCGGCGCTGTTCAGGTCCGAGTTGATCATTCCCGCCGCCGAATCGAAGTTCCGCTGCGCGTCGGCCGCCTGCTGCTCGTAATCCATCTGGTAACGGCCGGGGCCGGCGGCGTCCTGGTTTTTCAACCCCTGCATGGCCACCCCGAACGTATTGCCCGTGTTGCTGAGCTGGGCGTCGGCCGCGCTGGCGCCCAGCGACGCGATGAATTTCATATTGGGATCGTTGCCCGCCGTGTAGCCGCGCTCCACCACCAGCTTCTCCACGGTGATCGAATTCTCCGCCAGCTTGAGCTGGTGCGACACCTTCATGGGCACCAGGCCCTTGGTCGGAATTTTTTTCTCCTGGCCGTCGACCTTGATGACGAACGAGCCGCCCTCCACGTTTTCGACCCGGTAAAAACTTTTGCCCTGCTGGAGGTCGATGTCGGTGCCCATGAAGAGCGTGTGGGTCTTGGGCGCCGCCGAGTCCGCCGCGGCGAGCGGCGGCGCGATGACCTCGGCGACAGCGGCCGCGAGGCGGAGCGACAGCAGTGCGGTCACGGGGATGAGGAGTGACGGAAGTTTCATGGCGAATGAGGGGTTAACGAACCTTGTCGGCCAGCGGCCGCACGCGGGCGAGCAGGTCCTGGACCGGGGCGGATTTCTCGATCCCGAGCGCCTGCTCGAGATAGAGGACGGTCTTGTCGTAGTGCCGGTTCCTGAGCTCAAGGGTGGCGAGCTCGAGGCTGGCGCGGTAGGTGGTGTCGGGCACGCGCACGGCCGCCTCGAAGGTGAGCTGCGCGCGCGGCAGGTTGCCCTGCGCGGCGTAGGCGCGGCCGAGGCCCAGCAGCGCCCGGCCGTTGAGGGGCTCGGCGCGCACCACCTCCTCGAGTTCCGTT
Organism: uncultured Oleiharenicola sp.; assembly: GCA_964481095.1. Classification (GTDB taxonomy): domain Bacteria; phylum Verrucomicrobiota; class Verrucomicrobiia; order Opitutales; family Opitutaceae; genus Lacunisphaera. Next base: position 19,550 of record CAYZSN010000237.1, read on the forward strand.
CCGGCCTGCGGCCATTTCTGCTGTGCCATCAGCAGCTCTGACCGGGCCAGCCGGTAGTCGGTCAGCGCGGCCGGGCTGACGTGCCCGTTCAACGCCGTGAACACGCGCTCCGCGTCGGCGAACCGCCCGTCGCTGGTGAGCACCCGCGCAAAGGTGAGCATCTTCCTTTCGCCGAGGTCCGGCAGCGCGCGCATCACGCGCCGGTAGGCGTCGATGGCCTCGGGGACCAGGTGCTGCTCGGCGTAGAGCCCGGCGAGCACGTCCTGCTCGGTGGTGCCGGCGATCCCGGTGCCCATGCAGACCTCCAGCAGGGCGATGGCCTCGAGCCGGCGGTTCTGCGCCAGGAGGATGTCGGCAAACGTGACCCAGAACCGCGCGTCGGCCGGGCGTTGCCGGATGAGATCCCGGGCCAGCCATTCCGCGCGGGCGTATTGTTTTCCCTGGATGTAGATGCGGAGCAGGCCCTCCAGCCAGTCGGTGTTGTTGGGATCGCCGGAGAGCGCCTGCATGTAGGCCATCTCGGCCGGCACGATCTTCCGCTCCTGCTCCAGGCTGTAACCCAGCAGGCCGTAGGTCAGCGGGTCGCGGTCCCCGAGGGTCGCGCACTTGGAAAAGCAGCGCACGGCGTCGGCATAGCGCTGGTCCGAGTAATACAGCACCCCGAGGTTGTTCCAGGCGCGCAGGAAGGTCGGGTAGCGCTTGATCGCATCCAGGTACGCGGCCTCGGACTTCGGCAGGTCGCCGGTGGCGTAGTAGGCGTTGCCAAGGATGAACTGGAACGCGGGGCTGGGCGGCTCCTTCTCGTTCACCATCGCCTCGAGCAGCTTCAGCGCGAACTCCGGCTTGGTGGACAGCATGGTCACCACGCGCTCGTAGATCGCGTATTCCTCCGCGTTCATCTCGGGCTCGCGCTCCTTCAGGAAGCCCGACGATTCGTTGATGATGCGCTTCGGGTCGAGGGCCGGCTTTTTCTTCGCCGTGCTGTTTTCCTGCAGCTCGTTCATCTGCCGGAACTGGAGATGCTCGTCGAGGTTGGTCTGGGCGGGCGCCGGCGCCAGCAGCAGGAGACCGAGGACAAAGAAGGAGGATTGCGGGAGCTTCATGGATCAGAGGGAGAAAAGGGCGCCGCCGGAAGTCTTGATGATCGTCACCTGCTGGACCAGGCACTGCACCTTCTTGCCGCGGCGGACCGCCGGCGAAAACGTCCATTCCGCGATCGCCCCGGCCACGAGGCTGTCGAACTCGTCGTCGCCCGAGGACTTGACGACCCGGACATTGTGGACGGTGCCCGCCATATCGACGACGAAGAGCACCGTGGTGCGGGAGACCTCGGCCCGGCGCAGGACGGCCGCGCTGATCAGCGGGACCACCCGGTGCAGCGCCTTGGGGATCTGGTCAACGTCCGTCATCTGGTAGATGCGATCCTGGAAACCCGCGGTGTCGAACTTCGGGCGCAGCTCCGTGTACAGCCGGCCGGCATCGATCGCCGCCGGCGGCGCCACCGGCGGGGGTGTCACCAGGGAATTCAGGTCCGGCACCGGCACGGCTAGCTTCACCGGGCTGTCGGAGGCCGCCGCCTCGAGGCCCGTCAGCATTTCGGCGGCCGGCGCCGACTCGGGCTGCGCCGCGGGCGGCGGGGGCGGCGGTTCATGCACCGCGACGGCCTGCAAGTCCACGATGTCCGGCGGCGGCGGCCGGGAAAACCCGCGCTCCAGGTGGGCGATGGCGAGGAAGATGCCCGCGGCGCAGGCGATGCCCAGCAGCGTTCCCCCGACGCCCGTCCCCCGGCCGCCCGGCCCGAAGCCCCCGTGTGTCGGCTGGGTTGCGTGCGCCATGGCTTCAGTCCCCCCGCGTGGTGGCGAACTGGACGTGCTCGATGCCGGCGCGCCGCGCCTCGGAGTAGACCAGGGAAAAGACGCCGTGGCTCGCGGCCTTGTCGGCGCGGATCACCAGCACCGGCGAGCGGCCGATCGCGGCCTGGCGGATCAGGCCGGCGAGCTGGTCGGCGTGGATTTCCTGGCCGTCGAAATAAATCCGGTTGTCCGCGGAAATCGCGATGAGCAGCGCGTTCTGCTCGCCGCTCTGCGCGCCGCTGACGTCCGGCTTCTGCACCTCGATGCCCGGATCGTTCACGAAGGCGCTGCTGATCATCAGGAAAATCAGCAGCACCATGATGCAGTCGACCATCGGCACCATGTCGATGTGGGTGACCTCGAAATGACCCTGCCCGCGTTGGCGGCCGATCATGGGGTTTTGCCTCCCGGGCGCGACTCGAGCTCGACCAGTTCATGGAGCCGCTTGGTGAGCTGCCGGTGGGCGAGATACACGAGCAGCATCGCGGGGATCGCGACCGCGAGCCCCGACTCGGTGGCGGCCAGCACCTCGGAAATGCCGCCGGCCAGGCCCTCCATGGAACCCGGCCCGCCCCGCTGGCCCGCCAGGCTCTCGAAAATCCGGACCATGCCGCTCACCGTGCCGAGCAGGCCGAGCAACGGCGCGGCGGCGATCATGGCGCCGAGCGTGAGGCGGTCGCGGCGGAACCCGTCGCGCAGCTCGCGCTGCCACCCGTGCAGCCGCGCCTGGCGGTCCGCGCCGGCCAGGCCCGCGGCGGCGGGGCCCACGGGCCGGCGCAGCGCCAGCAGCACGGTGAAACAGCGGCTGTAGAGGACGACGGCCAGGACCATGATCGCGATCACCGCGGGACCGCCCCGATTGACCAGTTGCAGCAGGGCGCTCATGCGGGGACGACCTCCTCCCGGGCCGGCTTGGCCGCGGTCATGAATTCGAGGGCGCAGCGCTCGAGCACGGCCAGGTTGCGATGGATGCGCTGGGACAGGAAGCCGTGGGCCACGAGCGTCGGGATCGCGACCGCGAGGCCGAGCTCCGTGGCGACGAGCACCTCGGAGATGCCGCTCGCCAGCTTGCCCGCGTTGCCGGTGCCGAACACGGTGATGAGGGCAAAGGTCTTCACCATGCCGACCACGGTGCCGAGCAGGCCCATGAGCGGGGCCGCGGTGGCGATGACCGCCAGCAGGGGCAGGCGGCGCTCAAAATGCAGCCGCTGGCGCAGCAGGACGGCCTGCAGGTGCTCCTCGAGCGCCTCCCGGGGCTCCTCCAGGTGCTGCAGGCCGGTGGCAAAGAGTTCGCGGACCGCCGGCCGGAGCGTGGGCAGCCGGCCCTCGGCGGGGCCGCCCCCGTCCGCGGCCAGCACACGGAGAAAATCGCGCACCGCGGCCGGGTCGTCCACCCGCAGGCGCGAGGCGTCGATGAACTTCTGCAGCGCGAGCAGCAGGGCAAACAGGCCGACGAGGATGATGGCATAGGCCACGTAACCGCCCTTCTCGACGTGTTCGCGCAATGTGCCGGTGGTCTGCTTCAACCGCAGGGCCTTGCTGCCCGTGGCGTCCGCCGGCATGCTGCCCGGCGCGCCCTGGAAGAAGGCCGCCGCCCCGGCCGCCGGCCAGTTGTTCACGGGATAAGCGACGGGATGAAGCGAACCTTCGCGCAGGCGCACGACCACGCCCGCCTCGCCGCTGTCCGCGCGGAAAAAAGTCTGCGGGCCCATGAAGGCGAAGGTGCCCGCCCTGACTTCGTTGCCCTCGCCGATGGTGGCGGAGCCCGGCGCCGCGTAGCCGCCGAGGGACTGGCTCACGCGCGCCAGCAGGAAATCCGCGGCATCCACCGCGCTCGTGGCCGCGATGCTTTCATTCCGGCTGTCGAAGGCGGACTGCACTTCGCGCAACCGGTCGCCCAGCGCCCCCTCCTCCCCCGGGGCGAGGCCGTCCGCAAAGGCCCTGAGCCCGTCCTGCGCGAGCGTCGTCAGGTAGGCGTTGTTCTTGTGCCAGTTGGCCGCCGCCTTGGTGAGGCGGTTGCGCAGGTCGGTCGACTGCTGGTCGAGCGTCTGGAATTTCACGACACTGGACTCCGCGGCCAGCATGCGGTCCTCGGCCGCGCGCTGGGCGGCGAGCAGCGGGAGCTTCTCGCGCGCGATGCGTTCGCGCGCGGCGGTCAGTTCCCCGCTCGCCTGCCGGAGGCGCTCGGTGTAGTCCAGCGCGGCCTTGTTCATGACCTGGTCGAAGTTCTCGTCGGCGCACAGGGTCGCGCCACCGAAGCCGGCGAGCAGGAGCAGAAGGTGCAAGGGGGCTTTCATGGGCGGTCAGCGGCTGGGATGGGCGAGCCGGGCGGGAACGACGACGAAGGCGGGGTCCGCCTTGTCGTTCGCCATGGCAATCAGGCGGGCGATGTCGCCGGCCGCCTCGGGCCGCGCCTCCCATTGCCAGCCCTGGGAGCCGGGGGACCCGACCCAGGCCTTGCCGGCGGGCCGGTCCAGCGCGTAGCCGTGGCTCAGGCCCCAGTAAATCACCTCCAGCGCCTTCGGCGCGGACTCGCCGGGCAGCGCGAGCACTTCCTCGCCCGTGGTCACCACGCGGTTGAACTGGAGGCAACGGCCGAGGATCGTCATGGCGTGCTGCATGCGGTCGCCCGCCGGGAGCTCCGGATCCTGCAGGCTCCGGTAGGGCAGTTCGAGCGCCGCCTGCAGCCGCGGCGGCAGCAGCGGGCGCAACGCGACGAGGTTGCGGGACGTGGCCTGCAGGCGGGCCGTCGCGGCCGCGTAGCCTTTTTCCGCCGCCGCGTTCCGGTCCTCCAGCGCGCCGAGCTCGGTGCGATCCTGGGCCGTTTTCGCCTTGAGTTGTTCCACCCCCGCCTCCGCCAGCTCCGCCCGGTCCTCGATGGCCTTGGTCGTGGCGAGCATCAGCTCGCGCTGGTTCGCCCATTCGGTTTCGAGCCGCACGGTCTCGGTGCGGGTCTTCACCCACTCGATGGCGATCTTGCCGACCCGGTCCATCGCATCGTCGGCGGCGCCCAGCGGCAGGGCGCAAGCGAGGAGGAGCGGAGGCAATTTGCAGCGGAAACGGCGCGAGGTGATCATGGGTGGTGCGGGGGTGTGCGGGCCGGCGCCTGATCACCAGGCGCCGGGGGATCG
>CAYZSN010000238.1:0-4378 GCA_964481095.1 uncultured Oleiharenicola sp.
GCTGCTCGTGACCGTGACCGCGCTCGTCGTGCCCGGCGTGGGCACGCTTGGGAGCGTCGGCCAGGTGATCGCGTTGGTGCGGCGGATAACGTGGCCCAATGTGGCCGCGCTGTTGAGGGTCACCGTGAAATTCGTCGGCGATGCAGCGCCGTTGCCCTGTAGCGTGCCTCCGTAAGCCGGCGAGCCGTTGAGGTGCACCGTGGGCGTGCCGATCACATACAAATCCCCGCTGACACTCGCACCGCTGTTGAAGGTGACATTTTCCCCCAGCATTTGCTGGAGCGAGCCGTTCACCGTTCCGTTGATGGTGGGTGCATGACGCACGAAGGCCGTGCCGGCGGTCTGGCCGGAAAGAGTCGCGGAGACCAGCAAAGCCAAAAAGGCGGAACCGATCCAACGTAGCGAAGGGCGCATCGGATGATGTCACACCGGGGGCCCGTTCCCGCTACAACGGAAGCGACAAGAATAAGACGCAGAGGAAACGGCAAGGGAAATGTCGCCCGGCGCAACGAAGCCCAACACTTGCAATATCGGCTAAACGGATTCCCGCGGGCAAACCATGCCCGCAACAACCGGCGACGCAGGAGCCGGCGCGGAATTACGGGAGCAGCCAGCGGATGAGCGGTTCCTGGTAGAAACCGAGGACCACGGTCGCCACGGCGAGCACGGCCAGCACCGCGCTGCCGACGCGCGACGGCGCCGCGGGAAGCGGGCGGGCCGCGGGCGGCGCGCCGGACGGGTTGGGCGACCACGCCTCGAAGTACGCCGCCTTGATCCAGCCGAAGTAGTAATAGATCGAGACCACCACCCCGCCGATGGCCACCGCGAGCAGCCCGTACAGGTGCGCCTGGAAGGCCGCGACGAAGACCAGCAGCTTGCCCATGAAGCCCGCCAGCGGCGGGATGCCCGCGAGGGAGCCGACGCCGACCGCCAGCACGGCGCCGAGCAGCGGACGCTCCCGGGCGAGCTTGTCGTAGTGGTCGAGCTCCTGGAGCGTGTCGTCCTCGCCCGCCATGTAGGCCATGACGCCGAAGACCGCCATCGAGGCCAGCAGGTAGGTGAAGAGGTAGAACCAGATGCCCGTGACGGCGGCGGGCACCGTCAGCGAGGCCACCACGCCGATCAGCAGGTAGCCGGCGTGCGAGACGCCGGAGAGGCCCATCAGCCGCTTGGCGTTGCGCTGTGAGAGCGCCGACAGGTTGCCGATGATGATCGTGGCGGCGGCCAGCGCGGAAAGCACCGGCACCAGCACATAGGCCAGCGGGAAGAAGACCGTGTGGACCAGCGTCAGCAGCACGGCGAAGCCCGCGGCTTTTGAGGACACGGCGAGGAAGGCCGTCACGGGCGTCGGCGCCCCCTGGTACACGTCCGGGATCCAGATTTGGAAGGGGAACGCGCCGATCTTGAAGGCCAGGCCGCCCACCACGAGCAGGGCGCCGGCGACGGCGAGGAAGTTGTCGGGGTTCTCCTGCAGGAAGGCCTGGGCGGTGCCGTACTCGAAGCCGGTGTGGATCACGCCCTCGACGACGACGCGGCCGACCGCGCCGTAGATCAGCACGATGCCGAAGAGCATGATCGCCGAGCTCAGGGCGCCGAGCACGAGGTACTTGAGGCCGGCCTCCAGGGTCAGGGCGTTGTCCCGGAAATAACTGACGAGGATGTAGAAACCGATCGTCACCGTCTCGAGCGCGACGAAGAACCTCGCGAAGTGGTTGCTCTCGGCGAGCAGCATGAGCGCCGCCGTCACCACCAGCACGATGTGGTAGAACTCGACCCGGGGCATCCGCGTGCGCGGCAGGCAGATCGTCGCCAGGAAGCACACCAGCAGCGACGCGAGCGGGAAAAAGATGCGCGCGATCTGGCCGAACAGGCTGAGCCGGACGAGGCCGCCGAACAGCACGTTGTCGTCGGCACCGTCCTTGAAACTGAAGGCGACCGCCAGGAGCACCCCGGCCAGCGCCACCATGGCGACGTGCGGGATGAAGCGGTGGTGCTCCTTCGGCGTGGCGATCTCCAGCACCAGCAGGCCCAGCGCCGCGCAGCCGAGGATCAGTTCCGGCCCGATGGCCCACCAGTCGTTGGTGTCGGCGATGGCTTTGAGTAATTCCGGGGACATGGCGGTAAATCAGCGGTGGGGGGACGGCGGGACGGCGGGCGTGACGACCGCGGGAGTGAGGGCATCGTTCACCGGCACGGAAACGGCCTTGGGATAGAAACCGAAGAACAGCAGGGCGACCAGCAGCAGCAGCGCGGGCAGGCGCTCCGACCAGGCGAGATCGGACGGCGGATGTTGCGCCGTGACCCGCTGCAGGGCCTCGGACGGCGGGCCGAAGAACACCCGGGCGGCGGCGCGGAGGCCGTAGACGGCCGAGATGACCACGCCGGCGATCGCGACGGCGGTCAGCCCATGCGAGAATTTCCAGAGGGCGACGAAGACGGTCAGTTCGCCCCAGAAGTTGGCGAAGCCGGGCAGGCCGATGCTGGCCATCGTGGCCGCGACGAAGAAGCCCGCCAGGATGGGGGTCTGCTGCGCCAGCCCGCCCATCTCGGCGAGGTCGAAGGTGTGCGTGCGGTGGTGGATGCTGGTCGCGAGCAGGAAGAGCAGCGCCACCGACAGGCCGTGCGCCACCATCAGCAGGACGACGCCGCCGGTGCCGATGGTCGAGAGCGCCGCGAGGCCGAGGAAGCAATAGCCCATGTGCATCACCGAGCTGTAGCCGAGCATCTGCTTCAGGTCGCGCTGGGCCATGGTGACGAAGCCGATGACGAGCACGTTGCCGATGGCCGCGAGGAGCGCGAGCTTCCACGCCCAGTGCGCGGCGCCGAGCGGCAGCAGCGGCACGGCGATCTGGATCAGGCCGTAGAGGCCGAATTTCTTGAGCACGCCCGCGTGCAGCATGGCGGTCGAACTCGGGGCCGCGCCGTAGCCCAGCGGGGCCCAGGTGTGCAGCGGCCAGAGCGAGACGAGGATGCCGAAGCCGAACATCAGCAGGCCGAACGCATGGTTCTGCGTCGCCGCCGGGAGGCCCTGGCGGGCGATGGCCTCCTTGATCGCGATCAGGTCGAAGGAGTGGGCGTCGCTCTTCACGTAGATGGCGATCAGGCCGAGCAGCGAGAGCATGGCGCCGACCGTGAGGTAAATCGTCATCTTCATCGCCGCATAGTTGCGGTCGCGTCCACCCCACACGCCGACCATGATGAAGGTCGGGATCAGCGCCAGTTCGTGGAAGAAATAGAAGAAGAAGATGTCGACCGACGCGAATACGCCGAGCAGGCCGCCGTGCATGACGAGCAGGAGCACGAGGTAGGTCTTCAGGCGCTCGGCCTGGGAACGCAGCGCGTACAGGCCGGCGGCGAGGCCGACGACGGCCGCGAGCAGGAACATCGGCAGGGCGATGCCGTTGAGGCCGAGCTTCAGCGCGATGCCGTAGTTGCCGAGCCCGGTGTCGATCGTGCTGAGGTACTGGTAGTTTTCCGCCCCCGTCGCCGGGAACGCGCGCCACAGCCACAGCGCGACCAGCACCGGGATGATGAACGCCGCCAGCGCCAGCTTGAGGGCGAACCGCTTGGGCAGGCCGAGGGCGATGATGCCCGCGGCCACGAGCGGCGTGGCGACGGCGAACTGCAGGAGTTGGGCGTTGGACAACATGAATCGGGAAGAGACGGGAAACCGCTAATTGGCGCTAATGGTCGCTAATGAAACCGATCCGTGAACCATGGATGCGGGCAAGAAGTGCGGGATGGAGGAATTCATGATTAGCGCGGATTAGCGAAAATTAGCGGTTAGAACACCCCGGTGGCGAAGGCCCAGAGCACGACCGCCCCGAGGAGGAACCAGTAAACGTAGACGTGCAGGCTGCCGGTGTAGAGGGCCCGCGCCCCGCGCCCCACCAGGCCGACGAGGCTGGACACGCCGCCGATGATCGCGCCGGCCAGCAGCATCTGCTCGAGGAAGTTCAGCAGCATGGCGAAGCGCTGCTGCACCTTGGCCACATAGTAGTTGTAGACCCGGTCGAAGGATTCCTTGAGCGCGGTGAGAAAATTGAACAGGCCGCGGGACTTCACCTCGAGGGTGTCGTCAGCCGAAACCTGGTAGAAGAACCACGCCGAGCCGGCGCCGATGGTCATGACCGCGAGCGAGACGAGCAGGATCGTCGTGTGGGCGGAGCCTTCCGCCTCGGGAACCAGTTCGGCCATCGTGCCGGCCAGCTTGCCAAACACGCCGGAGTAACCGCCGATCACCGAAAGCACCGCGAGAATGATGAGCGGCAGAGTCATGACGAGCCCGCTCTCATGCGCATGGCTGGCGTCTTCGGAGCGCGCCGCGCCGAAGAAAGTGATTTTCCACAGGCGGACCATGTAGAAGGCGGTCAGCACC
>CAYZSN010000239.1:0-11330 GCA_964481095.1 uncultured Oleiharenicola sp.
ACCAGGGGGTGCGCCTCGTCAACGCACGCGACGGCGCCGTTTTCGGACTGCGGCTGGAAAAACTGAAGTTTGCATTCCGGTCAGCCTACTCGCTATTGGACAAAGTGGCGGTGTTTCTGAACGGTTACCTCGACCTCGGACTGTCGCCGCACAAGGTCACCTTGCGGACAGTGTGGTTTGAGGACAACAAAAGGGAATCGCGACGACTGCACCCGAAAATACCCAAGCGCAACCTTCCGCTCCGCGGCCTATTTTGGCTCGCGAAAGACTTTTCGGAAACCGGCCGGGAGTTTGTCGCCGCCATGGAGCCTGATGCCCAAGATCTTGTTCGCATCCGAAATCGGCTCGAGCACCAATTCCTGCGGATTACATCCACGACCACCCAGCCCTGGGCCAAGGACATGGGCCTCAACCTCTCGGAGGAACTGCTCACCCGTCGCACGCTGCGACTTTTGCGGCGCAGTCGCGCGGCGCTTATTTATATCGTGCTCGCCATCCACACCCGAGAGAATATCGAAAGTAAGCGAGACGATTCAAAGCTGACGGTTTCGGAGTTTCTGGAAGATCTACCATCCTGATCAAACCTTCAGCCGTGCTCCATTAGTAACTCGTCAGGTCGGCGACGGCCGAGCGAGGGACTGCCGAGACCGGGCCTCGATGATCACCGATTCCTGTCGCAAGGCCGTCGCACACTGGGCGCAATACCTGGCGGTAGACGGATCGTCGGCATAGCTGACCGCCAACACCGCGAAGAAATCCACCCATTGGTTGCGCGCCTGCATTGTGAGTTCGAAGATGGGCCAGCTCACCTTGCCATGCCGGACCTCCCGCACGGTAATATGACCAACCCGCTTGTGGAATTCCTCGTAGGTTTCGGCTGGCACAATCCATTCCTGTCGCGTGTAACCCGGATACCGGTGGGAATAAAGTGTATCAGGCTTGTCGTGCGGCCCCGCCGGCTTGAAGAACTCTGCGGACTTGCGCACGAACATGAGATTGGCCTCGGTCAGGGCGTTAAAGATTAGTCGATCCTCACCGGTCGGCTGGACTTCTGCTCCGCTGACGGCCTCGGTCGGAAAGAAGCGGCGAAAGGCTCGCTGATACGCCGAGCACTGGCTGGCGACATAGAAAAGGTCGGGCAGGGCCTTCTTGAGCTCGTCGGCCGACGGAACGGGTTCAGGAGTTCGGTGCTGGGGCATTTTTTAGCCTATTATCGAAGATGTCCGAACGACTCTGTTCAGAGCGGCGCCCGCCGCTGATACCACATGGCTCGCAATCCCCGCTGCTGCTCGAACGGCAGACGGTTGAGCCAGTGTCCCATGGGCCGGTCGAGCAGCGAGGCCAGCCCCGGCAATAGTCGCATCAGACGGCCGGTCCGTTCGAAGTAGTTCGACGCCGTCTTGGCCTGGTCGCCCGGCTCGATCGCGAGCGCTAGCAGGGCCTGGAGCAGATGCAGATCGCACTGCCGCGCTGCATCCTCCGTCATCTTCGCCCGTGTCGGACCGGCCGCAAACTTGAACAAGGCCTCCTCGAACTGCTGCCGGAATTCCGCATCGAGCGACCGAGCCTGCGCTCCGGCAAAATTCATGACCACGCGCGCCCAGTCGGGCGTCTTCGCCATGAACTGGTCCCAGTCGATCGAGCCGAGCAATTCCCGCAACGCTGGCCGGTTCTCCGCCGGCAAGGGCAGTTCTCGCACCGATGCCAGGAGGGCCGCCCAACCCTCGACCCCAAACGGGTCCTTGGCTGCCATCGCGATAATTTCACCGAGCGGGATGTTCCCACCCGCCAGCTTGAGCACCTCATCCCAACCAGTGCCCAGCAGCCGGCCCCGCATCGTCCCCGACGAATTCGCTAAGAAAGCCCCCAGCACATCGGCCGCCAAATCCGTCCGCCGGCACAAATCCAGCAGCCAGCTCCCGGCATACCGGGCATCACTGTCCGCGAGCACCTTCCACTTTGCCGGCAGCCCAATCGCATCCACCTCCGCCTCCGGCAACCCCTCCAGCAGGTTGGCCAATCCATTGAGCACCACGCCGCCCGCTCCAGCGAGATTGGGATGGCTCAGGTCGCGCGCATACGCGGGGTCATGGTCCATCACCCCGTGGTGCCAGCTGGACGTATGTTCCTCGAACCATTCTCCCATCTTGGCCAAATCCACCCCGGTCGCTCGCAAGATGCCATGCACCTTGCTCGCATGATACCACACCAGGATCAGCCGCTGCCAGGGCGGCAACTCATGGCTCTCCGGCAACCTCGTGAACTCCCGTTCGACCCAGCTCACCACCGCGAGGAAGGACTCCACCAACACTTCGCCTTTCTCCCGGTCGAACAATTCACCCAGCACTTTCTCCACGATTGCGCGGTCGACGTCATTCCGCAGCAGCGCCAGCCGCACCAAGTGCAGGTCGGTCAGGACCGATCGCGGGAACCGTGGCAGCTTCTCCCATAGCTCCTTCGCCGCTTCCGCCGGCAACAAACGCCACGCCGCTTCCAAGCATTCCGGCAGCCGCCGCGGCATCGCCATGAAACTCCGCAGGGTCGCCTGCAGCCCTTCCTCCTTGAGCAAGGTCTCCGCCGCCGCGTCGAGATCGGTTCCGGCCGCTCCTGCCGCCGCCGGCAGGCGAAGGTGCATCATGAGCCGCCGCGCCTCCGGCATCCGGAGATGGTCCACCTCCACTGCTTCGCCTGCCTGGAGGACCCGGTTCAACTCGCGGTATTGCACCGACGGGGAGTCCTCCCGCCACTTGTGCAGCCGGAGCACCCGATCCCCCGGCTGCTCCAGACTGCAGATTTCCTGGACCGCCATCCTCCGCCTGGCGTGGTCGCAATCGAACCAGAACGCCAGTTTCTCCAGCCGGTCCATCCGTTCCGCCACCTCGGGCACCAGCACCGCAAATTCGGGGTCCTGCCACGTCTTCACCGATCCATCGGGCAAAGTGACCTTCAGCGTGAGTTCCTTTTCCGGGTCCCGGTCCACCCGCCATTCCACCTTCCGGTCCCGGTCCGCCAGTTTGGCTGATCCCTTGGCCAGGGCCTCTGCCTGCGCGGCGCTAAATTCCGCCAAATCGAACGGCAGCCCATCCAACGCAAGGGTCGGCCCATGCACTTTGACTCCCATCGCCGCCAGCACATCGGCCGGCAGGTCCACCTGTTCACGCAATTCCAACGGCAGGTCCATGAAGAGCTTCGTCATGACGAGCAACTGGCCTTTGCGCTGGTTCCCCTGCGGCAGCTTCAGCGCGGCTCGGGCGGTCCGCTCGATGTCCCGCGCGATAACATGTCCAACCGATTCGATGAACCCGGGATTGGCGTGTTCCAACGGCGCGAGCCGCTTCCGGTTGAGCCAGCCGAAATAGCGATCCCGCGCCGAAGTTTCACCCTTCCGGACCGGGCGGAACGGCAGACTAATCCCAAGCGAAAACAACGACCCGAGCTGGAACGCCGTCAGCTCGCGCTCCTCCTTCACGGGAATCTCCTTCATCACCGTGAACCGCAGGCCCACTACGTCGACATACAGCCACTGCCACAGCCAGTCGGCCTGCGCTACGATGGTTTCCTCGGGCAGGTCCTGCGCCCACAACTCCCGGAAGGCGACATCCATTGCCTGCCGCACCTGCATGATGAAATTCCACTCCTGCAAGTCCTGCGTCCCGGGCTTGGGCCCTATCAACCGCCCGCGCTCCAGCAGACAAGCCGCGTAATAGCGCCGCAGCGCCGCCAAGCCCGAGGTCTCGACCAACTCGCCGTCCTTCACCGCGGCGAGTTTCAACGCCGCCCAAATCTCCTCCTCACTCGTTGGCACATACCGCACGTTGCTTCGGCGCAGATGGGTCAATTTCTCATGCCACACCGCTTCGCTCATAACGCCTTTGTCTCGCAGCATGCCCATCACCTCGAGGATATCGACCGGCGGCTTGGAGCCGGCCAGCGCGTGCCGGTTAACCGACCGGTCATCGCACCACAGCGACGCCTGCGCACCGCCTTCGATCGCCCGCAGCAGGTTGCCCAGCCCTCTGGCATCGAGGTTCATTCCTTTGATCTTCTGGGCTGGAATCGTCTGGGGCAGCACCTTGTAGCGCTTGGCTGTGATGCCGGCCTTGATGCGGTCCAGCAGCGCCTGCGCCCAATCCGCCAGCGCCATCCGCTTGGCGTGTGCCCGCTCCTCCGCGCCAATCCGTTCGAAGTCCTCCCGCAAGATCCGCACGCGGAATGCCTTCGCCATCGGCTTAAGCAGCCCCTGATTGGCGATGATTTCCAGCGGCACCGTCGGCAACAACGCGTTCGTGCCCGCTGCCAACGACGGCTGTCCCGCCGCCCGCACCGGATAATGCCGGAATACACCTACATCGCCCACGTGTCCGGCCAATTCCTCCGCGGTGAGGGCGCCGCAGGCCTGAGCCGCGATCAACAACTCCCGCAGATTGGCAGTCCTTCCCGCAATCTCATCCGGCAATTCGACCGGCACCTTCAAATCTTCTGACAGGATCGGCCAGTCGGTCCCCAACACCGCTTTCTGCTCCTGCGCCGTCTGCCACGCAGCCCGCCAGTCGGAGCCCAGCGGCTGCAACGAATGATCGGCCGCCACTGCCGGCGCTGCCGCCCTATCCACGACCGTGATTTCGCCCGCCGCCACCAGGTGCTGCAACTGCGCTCGCCACGCATGCTGGCTCGGCTGGTGCGGCCGGCACTCGCCGATCTGCTGCACGAGGCTCTGCGGCGTCTCCGGTGCGATATACACCGGTCCCAAGTGTTTCTCCACCAGGTCTAGAATCTCCAGATCGGCCGCGAGGATGAGCCCGGTGATGTCCGCATAGAGAACCTTCTGGCCGAACTTCTTGGGCAGCGCGCGGCCTCCATACCGCGCCAGCAGGGCCGGCACTTGGGTGAGGTCGCTCACCGAACGGTTCTCCTCCAGCTTGCCGTGATAAAGCTGCACGAGCGGCGCACCGACCGGCGAGGCAATCAGGTGGATCGGCGCCTCCGAACGATCGTAACTGGCCGACAATTTCGCCTGCTGCTCCTGGCGCTCGCGGATCATGTCTCTCACTTCTTCGAGCGTCTTCAGTTGGAGCGGCCCCTTCTTTTTCGCCCGCTTGAACAGCCGCTGCTGGAGCGCTCCGGCCTCGTTCTCCGTGCCCAGGGTGAACGCCAACCCCACGACACCCATCAAGAGCATCGTGTTCTTCAACGGCTTGGCCGCCGCTTTCCGCCACAACTGCTGCGCCAACGCCATGTCCTGCAGGCGCGCGAAGTTCGCCGCCTGCAAGAGCAGTTCGACCGGCGCTTTCGGCAGCGTGAGCAAATCGCGCGCGAGCAGCGCCGCCCGCGGCGTATCTCCGGCCTGGATCAGGATCCGGAACAGCTCTGCGAAGGTCCCCGGCTCCGGTTTCTCGCGATACAGGGCCTCCGCGGCTTGGATCGCTTCCTCCAACTGGCCGATCCCTTGCAGGGAGGCGGCATGCAGCCGTCGCAATTCCGGCGACAGCTTCCCGCCCTGGAGCACCGCCTGCTTTTCGCGCAGCAATTCAAGGCAGAGATCCGGATGCCCAGCGGCAAAAGCGCCATGCACGGCCAGTCGCAGCGCGGCGTCGGTCCCGACCTTGTCCACCATTTCTTTCGCATGTTCGGCGACGAACTTCGGTTCTCCCGCTCGGAAATAGGCATCGCAGGCTTGGAACAACAGCGGCGGTGAACCGCTTTTCTCATATTCTGCCGCGAACTGCGCGGCCAGACGGCGCAGCCCCTCTCGAGTAAATTTTCCGATCCGGACCGCAGCCAGCCGTGCCTGTCCCTGCAGGGACGCATCGGTGATCGATGCGACCAGTTTGGCCGTCGGTCGTTTCTGTCGCGCGAGGAACTGCACTTTCTGCACCTTCCAAACGTCGTGCCGGCCCTGCGTCTTGAACGCTGCCTCCGCTTCGTCCAAGGCCCTCTCGGCAGCCTTCGTCTTCCGGTCGGCGAGCAGCACCGCGCAGAGTGCGAAGTGTGCGTCCAAATCAATCTTCGGATCGCGTTGGATCGCCGCCGAAATGGCTGCAGCCACCGCCGCGCGGTCGAACGGGTAATCGCGTTCCACCGCCCACGCCGCCACCCGGAAATGATCCGGAGTTTCCTTGAGCCGCGCCTGGACAAACGCCTCGGCTTCAGAGGCCCGCGTCGGATCACAGGCGAGGCAGCCCAGTTCCCAAACTTCGAAGAGGATCTTCTCGCCCGTCCCGGCGATGACCCGCAACGCCGCGAACTCCGCCGCCGCCCGCCGGAGCCGGTCCAAGCTCGCTGAATCGCGCTTAACGAAGGCCCAGCGGACTGGAGTCGGCCAAGTCAGATTGGGGCCCGCATCCGCCGAGGGCGCCAGACAGCTCCGGTAATCGATGATCGCCGCAGCCACCCGGATGCCTCGGTGCTTGGGTCCGAGCGCTTGAGCCCGCGCAATCTCGGCCTGCGCCGCCACCAAGTCGCCGGTGAAAAGCGCCGCGAGGGCGAGCAGCCGGCGGGTTTCCGTATTCGGCGTGAATCCCGGGCCCCGAGCCTGGAATTCCGGTCCTATTTCCTCCGCCCGTCCGCTCTCCAGCAGGAACGCCCAGCGCATGTTCCAGGAGTCCAACGATGATGGCAGGTTCAATCCTTCCACTGCTTTGGCGATCCCGTCTCGATGGGCCACGATGTAGCTGTCGATAACCTGATAATCTAGCTGCGGATAAATTCCCTTCGCTTGCGCCACCAAGGCGATTGGCTCCGCCACCGGTTCGCCCAAATTCAGGCGCATCGAGGCCTCGAACCGCAGGAACCGGGCGCGCAACTCCGCGGTATATCCGGCCCACGCCGCGCCGCGCTTGATTACCAGCGCCCGCTTGAGCGCCTCGTCATGTCGACCCTCTCGGCTCAGTTCACGCAGTTCCTCCAGTTGTGTGGCCCGCTCGCTTTCCAACTCAACCAGGGCGTTGCCGAGGGTCTCGCGCATCAGGCTCTCAGTCGCCCGCCAGGCCGCGGTTTCCGGCACCGGCCCGCAAATCCGGTCGGCTCCGTCGCTCCCATAAATCTGCTGCACGGCCGGCCGGTGCGGATTCAACTTGGTGCACAACTCCGCACAGCCCCAGACGTCGAAGATGATCTTCTTCCTACGGAATTTCTCCCGGGCCGCAAGTATGGCATCTTGCAGGTGCCGGTCGGAGATGTCCACAGCAGTGACTACCACGAAGCGCCGGACCTTTTCATTCCGCCACCGTTTCTCCTTAAGGAAATCACCGACCGCCTCGTCCAATTCGCTGACGCCGAAGACCGCGTAGCGCCGGCATTGCACAAGTTCGATGTGAACCCCGTCCCGACAGTAGGCCACGAGATCGATTCCGTGCTGCTTTTGTCCGCGGGTGCCGTAGATCGAGCAGCGGTCGACGTCCGGCTCGTGGCTGTAGGCCTCCGCGCTGACACACTGGAACGCATATTCGTCCGCCCGACGAAAAGCCTCCGTCGCCGGCGACAAAGGCGGCGGACGCTGCTTGCGTATTTTTCTTTTTGGTGGGGCCATGGAACAACCTGATGAAATGTGCTCAAATAACCGCGGGCATTCCATCTCGAATTGCCTCCGTCCCGACCAATATCAAACGGGAAGAGAGTTTTCAGTAGTAGCACGGCGCGACAATAAATCCTTCCTCGGCGTTGCCGACCATAGTCGCGTAATCAATCGCCACCGAACACGCTGCCAGTGCGCAAATGACCGCGTCCAAATAGTCGCCATTGGTCAGTATCTGGTCATCAATGCCTGCACTTCGAACGATATCTCGTCTGTCGCGGCGCTGGTTCTTCGCCTCTAAACGGCGGCCTGCGAGTCCGCATGATACGAGATAAGGATAGGTTTCGAAACAAAAGCGCCCATCTGGAACTTTCCCGGTGAATAGAGGGAACTCGGCGCGCAATGCCTCGTAAAGTTTTTCGCCGTTCAGCATCCACGCATTAACAGGGTTTGCAACGGCGACTTCTCGGCGAGGTGTCGGGAAGCTCGAATAGCCCATCATCGCGAGTATCTCTTCCGCTTCCCGTCCGCCACGTGAATTGTCCTGGCACCAGCCACACGGCGCATCGACGCCCACGATCTTAGCGCCGACGCTCGAACACCATTCGGCCGCCTTAGATGGGTCGGAAGTCTTGAGTTTTCCGAGAAAACTCGAGCCCTGAAGCGCAACAAGATGAAATCCCTTTCGTTCCTGGCCAACGTCAATGCCCACGACAATCGGCAAGTCTTGACGGGAACCGATGCCGGTTGCCTTGCGGACAAATTGCCCGAGCACGGAATGGAAATCCGGGGACTTGTCGAAAAGCTGATTAATTCGGCGTGCTGCTAATTCAATTTCCGCAATCGCATGGCCGGGCGGCAGGATCATCTGACGCTCGGGGTGGGATGACATGTTGCGCAAATTGCGTGTCGCGTCCCACGTCCCACATTCGTCGCGAGGGATAATTCCTCGTCCAGCTATCTCGCCGATAAGTTCCGCGAAACTCCGGCTGCGAACGCTGCCATTTTTCAAAGTCTTGGTGAGCGGTATTCCCGCCATTTTGCAGCGGGCTCGAACAGCGGCCTCTTGTACTCGGTGAAGCTGTTCGCTGGCCAGAGTCAGCAACGGATAGAAGAGCCAGCCGTAGAGAATCGATCCGCGGGCAACCTCAAACAACCGAACCACTTCTTCCGGCACAACCGCGGCGAGCTGTGGTTTCATGGCCTCCGCAACCCACACCTCCTCAGTTAAACCGGGAAAGAATTTAGGCACATCGGGCTCGCGCCAGTTATGCACTGCGAGTTTTTTCATCCCGAAATGAACGTCGGAGTCGCTCATTTTGGATGGGCTAAGAACTGCGGATTCATAGCGGATTTCATCTAAACTAGGGCACCGACGAATAGGCCCGCACCGGGAAAAGGCGAAGATGAAGTGAGCGGCGCTCTACCGTGATCCCGGTAGAAGGGGCGAGGCCTCCAAAGGGGTGAGTCTCAGCGTTTCTGAACCTCACGAACTCGGGAGGGTATTGCGTCTTGGGCCAAACAAGTACCACAGGCCGTTCGCAAACGTGCCCCGCTCTTCATCGCATCGGACGACCGAACCACGGAAAACTGCTACCGCTTTTAGGGAGAGCGACTACCGCGATTTCGCGGGGTGTGGCACGCTGTTGGTGCGGCTCGATGCCACTGACTGGCCTGGGCTTCGGGACGTTCTTGTTTTCGTAGTCCTCCACAAGGCTGCTGATGATCGCGAGGTAGTCGTCCTGGTCGTGGTTCAGCTTGTGGCCGGCCAGAGCATGCACGATCTCAACCGCGTTGTCGTAGGCCACCTTGTTCGTGAATCGGACGCGGCAGGTGCAGGGCGACGAGGCCGGAGTAAGTCTTGGGCAGGCGGGCGAAGTTAAACCCTGCGGATTTCATGCTGTGACGCTTCGCGGGGCCGTCTACGTGCTACGCCTCGACCAGCGAGCGAGCGACCAACTGATTCAGGCTCTCGCCGTGCATTAACGCCTTCAAAGAAGCCCGCTGGTGCAACTCCGGAGAAACGCGCACCACGAACTGGCCACTGTATTTTTTGCCCGCGGTCGGAGGGGGAAGCGACTGGCCATCCTTTTCGATGTTGGCGATCCATTCGGCCACGACATCGCAGAGCTCCTTATAAACTTTGGCTTCATCGTCTCCGTGGACGCCGCCGGCAAAGAGTCCGGGGCAGCGGCCGATATACACCTGGTCGGCTTCGGACCATTCCACGAATTTGATGTAGCGTGCGGCCTTGGCGGCGGCGCTGAGATTGGATGATTTACGGGTCTTCATAATCGTTGCGCCAAGTTTTCAGGGAGTAGAAAATTTGGTGTCCGTTTTGGTGTTCGATGCCGTTCACATCTCGGCCCTCCTTCGCATTTCATGCTACGGCGGGCACTCATCGGCCTCCGATGAGTGGAGGTGCGGGGCGGAATCGAACCGCCGAATAGAGCTTTTGCAGAGCTCGGCCTTACCACTTGGCTACCGCACCGGGACAAAACGGGCCGCAACTTGGGTCAATTTTTTCGGCACCGCAAGACCCGAAATTCAGGGGTGGTGTCCTAATTTGAATTGTCATCGCGAGTTCGCCGTGGGCGGCGTGGCGATCCAGCTGGATTGCTTCGTCGTCCCTCTCAACGGGACTCCTCGCAATGACAAATTAGTACACTACCAATCCAGAGGACAGGATGCAGCGGACAGGGGATGGATTCGAACCGGATGGCCGCAAGGAGGCACAAGAAACCGCAAAGGGGGCCTGATTTTTTCGTGTCTCTTCGTGCCTTTTCGTGGCCCAAACCGCCTTGGTCGGTTGCCGGGGCTCGTCAGGCGAAAAACGGATTGTGCTGCTTTTCCTGCTTGAGGGTCGTCAGCGGCCCGTGGCCACAGGCAAAAACCGTGTCGAGGGGCAGCTTCATCAGCTTGGTCCGGTTGTTCCGGTACTGCGCCTCGTAGGAAACCAGCCCGCCGCCCATCGACCCGGCGAACAGGGAATCGCCGACGATGGCGAGCGGCCACGCCAGCCCGGTAATATAATAGGACGTCTGGCCGGGCGAGTGGCCCCAGGTAAACAGCGTCTTGATGGCGAGTTCGCCGAGATGGAAGTGCGCATTCTCCTGGAAGGTCTTCGCGCCGGGCTGGTCCGACGGCTCGAGTTCGCTCGCCCACACCTCGGCGCCCGTGGCCGCGAGGCGCGGCAGGTCGGCGATGTGGTCGTCGTGCGTGTGCGTCAGGAAAATGTAGCGCAGCGTGAGGCCCTCGGCGGCGATCGTATCGAGCATGGGCAGCGCGGTCGCGCCGGTATCGAACGCCGCGGCCTGGCGGGTCTTGGTGTCCCAGACGAGGTAGGCGTTGACGGTCATGTCCTCGAACGGCGTGTTGAACATCGCGAAGCCGCGCTTGAACAGCGGCTGCTCCGGGTACCACTCGCGGCGGGCGAGGGCCAGCAGCGCCTCACGCTCGAGCTTCAGCGCCTTGGCGATGTTCCGGATCGGCAGCTCGCGCACCTCGCCGCCCTTCACGGCCTTCAGTTCCCCGGCCGTGATGCCCGCCTTGTCGGCGAGGGCGGCGTCGGAGAAACCCAGGCCGCGCTGGGCCTTGCCGATGATGTCGGTGAAATTGTCCTCGAGGGGAATGCGCGGCATGGGAGCAGCCAATAGTGCGCGGGGGCTTTCGCAAGGCTTGGCTTTATTCTGCTATGTGGACTCCGAACCGTATTTAACCACAGAGACACAAAGGCACCGAGAATACTTCAGAGGAGTTTGACCACGCTCGCACTGCTTAACACGGATAAGAACCAAAGGCAGTTTACCGCGGAGGT
>CAYZSN010000240.1:0-24488 GCA_964481095.1 uncultured Oleiharenicola sp.
GAGCCGCACCGCGAGCTCGCCATCACCAGCCACGCCGTCGTGCGGCGCGACGCGCCGACGCTGCCGCTGCCCGGGCTGAGCCCGTCGCTCATCGAGGCGCGGGAGCGGACGCGTGCGCTCATCCAGTCGGGGGAAAACCCGCTGCTGGAGCAGTATCTCTGCGCCACTACGCATGTGCCGTTCGTGCCCGCCGCGGCGGCGCTGGGGGCGGGCCTCGACCCGCACGGGCCGGTGCTGGCGTGGATCGAGGGGCTCGGGAAAAAATTCGCGGACACCTTCACCTTCGATCCCGCCGCCACGGACGTCAGCACGCCGCTGGCGCAGGTGCTGGAACGGAAGCGCGGCGTCTGCCAGGATTTCACGCATCTCTGCCTGAGCTGCGCACGCCAGCACGGCCTGCCCGCCGCGTACGTCAGCGGCTACCTGCTTACGTCGCCGCCGCCCGGCCAGCCGCGCCTGCGCGGCGCGGATGCGATGCATGCGTGGGCTTCGCTATACGTGCCCGAGGTTGGCTGGGTGGATTACGACCCGACCAATGCCTGCTTCGCCGGCAACGGCCACATCGTCGTCGCGCGCGGCCGCGACTACGCGGACGTCAGCCCGACGCGCGGCGTGTTCACTGGCAGCTACTCACCCACGCTGCGCGTGGCGGTGACGGTGGAGCCGGTTGGCGGCGAGGCGCCACAGTTGAAAGGTGAAAGTTGAAAGCAGAACGTGCTGCCCGTCTTTCAACTTTCACCATTTAACTTTCAACTAATCAGGCGGCGGCGGCCGCCTGAACACTCATCCGCTGCGGCAGGCTGCGCAGGCCGGACATGAGCGCGTCAAAGAGCTGCTCGTACTGCTCGTCGCTGAGGCCGGGAACCTGGCGGCAGGCCGCGCTTACGAGCGAACCACCATCGCCGTCGGAGCGCACGCGCAGCGGCAGCACGATGGTCCAGCCCGCGACGTGCCGGAGGCAGAGGTCGATCTCGCCGGAGATGTCGTCGGCCTTCGCCTCGACGGCCAGCTCGCCGACGGCGGTGTAGGCCCACCAGCCTTCGCGGTGCAGCTCGATCCATTCGCAGAAGCCGCCGGTCCAGGCGGGCAGGTTTTCGATGTCGGCGAGGAAATTGAAAGCCGCGGCACGGGAGGCGGCGAGGGTCAGCGTGAGGATGCGGGCTTGCATGGGAGGTCGGTGGTTTAAAGTGGAGGGGCGGGCCGAGGAAACGGAAATCGTGAAATCAGCAATCGGGCATCTAGGATCTTAAATCTCGATCACCCGGATCGACATTTCAGATGGTGGATTTTCGATGCCCGATTTCACGATTTCCTCGTTGTACGGTGAAAATACCGGTCAGACGGCGGCCTTCTGCTTGACCTGGTGCAGGCCGACCTGGTTGCCGTCCGGATCGAAGGCGATCGCGAGGTGGCAGGGCGGGAACTCCATCGGCTCGAACTTGAACTTCACGCCGGCCGCCTTCAGTTCGGCCGTCGCGGCGGTGATGTCCGCGACCTCGAGCACCATCGCCGGGCCCTGCGCGCCGGGTTTCCAGTCGTCGCCGAAACCGTTGGCGATCGCAAGGCAGCCGTCGCCGAGCTCGTATTCGATCCAGCCCCGGCCGCCGTCGAACTCGGCGATGGATGCCGGTTTGAGGCCGAGCAGCTTTTCGTAGAAGTTCCGCGCGCGGGCGAGGTCGGTGACGGGATAGGCGGTGTAGGCGAAGGCGGTGACTTTCATCATGGGAGGAAGAAGTTGAGGGCTGGGAGAGTGGATTGGGCTCGTTCTCGTAATCGTTCTCTTTCTCGTTCTCTCGATGCTTCGATTGAAAGTTCGGTAGGAGGCGGAGAACAATTAAGATTACGAGAACGAGAATGATTAGGTGAGGTCAGCGGACCTTCTTGGGGTCGAAGTGCGGGTTGTGAATCAGGCCGATGATGTTGCCGAAAGGGTCCAACACCGACGCGACGACAATCCCGCCCCCGACCTCCTTGGGTTCCTCGTGGATCGTCGCGCCGTGCGCGTGGAGCCGCATGCACTCGGCGGCGACATCGTTCACGCCCCACATGGCCACGACGCCGGTGGGAGGCGGGCCCGCCACGGGCAGGTCGGGCACGAGGCCGAGCTCGAAGCCGCCGATGTTGAAGCCGACGTAGAACGGCTCGTCGAAATACGGCGCGACGCCGAAGGCCTCGGTGTACCAGGCTTTGGCGCGGGCGAGGTCGGGCGCGGGATAGAGGGCGGTGCGGAGTCCTTGAATCATGGCTCGGGTGGTATGCCGCCATCCTACCACCCCACCCTGACAGCCCTATGTCAGGAGGGAATCAATGGTCATTAATCATTGGTCATTCGCCATTGGCCATATCGGACCGGCTGAAGAACCTGCACTTAACCGTGGGTGACCTTCGACAGCGTTTGTTCGAAATAGCCATTGGCTATTGGCTACTGACCGCCGATCACCCGTGCTTCCCCGCCACTTTCTCCGCCGCGGCGCGGACCAGCGCCCGGAGCTCCGGCGGCGCCACCGCCTCCGCCCGCTCGCCGAACGACAACAGCCACTGCGCGGTCCATTCCGGCGAGAACGTGTACATCGTGAACTCCGCGCCCCCGTCGCGCTTCCTCTCCTCGATCAGCGTGGCGTAGCTTTCGCGCTGCGCGCGTTCCTGCGCCCGCGCGTGGAACCAGACGCGCACCGGCTGGCTGTCGCCCTCGCGGCCCTCCGCGAAGTCGGCCATGTGCTCGGAGAGCGAAAAATCCTCCCGCGGCGCGAAGGCCACCGGCAGCAGCTCGAGCCGGCGGATGCGGTCCACGCGGAAATGCCGGATGCCCACGCGCAGGCGGCACCACGCGACGACGTACCATGCGCCGCCATAGAACACGACGCCCAGCGGCTCGATGTCGCGCTGCGTCTCCTCCTCGCGCTCGAGCCCGCGGTAACCCATGCGCAGCACGCGCCGCAACACGACCGCCTGCTGCACGGTAAGCAGCCACTTCTGCGAATCGGTGTCGCCGGTGTTGCGCATCCGCCCGCGCACGATCGTGCGGCTGGCCAGCTTCTCGACGTGGTCCTGCCGGTCGCGCGGCAACACCGCGCGGAGCTTGTCCAGCGCCGAGGCCATCGGACCCTGCAGCGAGGCGTCGGTGAACTGCTTCACCAGCTCGGCGCCGACGAACAGCGCGCTGGCCTCCTCGGCCGTGAACATGACCGGCGGCAGCTGGTAACCCTTCATCAGGCAGTAGCCCACGCCCGCCTCGCCCGTGATCGGCACGCCGGCCTCGCCGAGCGCGGCGATGTCGCGGTAGATCGTGCGCTCCGTCACCTCGAAGTGTTTTGCCATCTCGGACGCGCGCACCACGCGCCGCCCCTGCAGGAAGAGCACCATCGCGACGAGCCGGTCCGTTCGATTCATGTGGCCTGCAGCACAAAGGGCCGTCCCGGCGACGACAACCCTGTTTCCTGGTTAATGGCCGCGGCGCAGCGGGCTGATAATCCCGCCTCCGCCGATACCGGGATTGCGCCTCCGGCGCCCGCCCCTAGCTTCCCCGCCTGTGAGCCCTCTCCCCGATTCCGCCCGCCTGCAGGTTGCGGCCCCGGTTTTCCACGTGCGCAACCTGGTCAAGACCTACGGCGAGGGCACCGCGCAGGTCCGGGCGCTGGCGGGCGTCGACCTCGACCTCAACGCCGGCGAACTGGTCGTGCTGCTCGGCCCGTCCGGCTCCGGCAAAACCACGCTGCTCAACCAGCTCGGCGGCCTCGATATTCCGACCAGCGGCACGCTGAGCTACCGCGACACCGACCTCACGCATGCGACCGAGGAGCAGCTGACGCTCTACCGCCGCCGCTCGGTCGGCTTCATCTTCCAGTTCTACAACCTCATCCCGAGCCTGACCGCCCGCGAGAACGTCGGCCTCATCACCGAGATCGCGGAGAACCCGCTCGCGCCCGAGGCCGCGCTCGAGATGGTCGGGCTCGGCGCGCGCCTGGACCACTTCCCCGCCCAGCTTTCCGGCGGCGAGCAGCAGCGCGTGGCCATCGCCCGCGCCATCGCCAAGCGCCCCGAGGTGCTGCTGTGCGACGAACCCACCGGCGCACTCGACGTGAAGACCGGCATCGTCGTGCTCGAGGCGCTCGAGCGCGCGAACCGCGAGCTCGGCACGCTCACCGTCATCATCACCCACAACGCCGTCATGGCCGAGATGGCCGACCGCGTCATCCGCTTCATGGACGGCCGCGTGCAGTCGGAAACGCGCAACGCCATCCGGGCCGCGCCGGCCTCCCTGCGCTGGTAGCGCGGTTCCGCCATGCTCTCCCGCCTCGACCGCAAGCTCCTCCGCGACCTGCAGCGCCTCAAGGGCCAGGCCGCCGCGGTCGCGCTCGTCATGGCCTGCGGCCTCGCGATGCTGATCACCACGCGCAGCCTGATCGTCTCGCTGGACGGCGCGCGTTCCGATTACTACGAGCGTTACCGCTTCGCCGACGTCTTCGGCTCGCTCAAGCGCGCGCCCAACTCCCTCGCCGGGCGCCTCGCCGCGATCCCCGGCGTGGCGGGCGTGCAGACCGACATCGCCGGGCAGGTGACGCTCGACCTGCCGGGCGTGGACGAACCCGCCAGCGGCCTCGTGCGCTCGCTGCCCGACTTCGCGGAGCCCGAGCTGGACCGCCTCTTTCTCCGCCGCGGCCGGTGGCTGTCCGCGGGTTCGCGGGGCGAGCTGCTGGTGGGCGAGGCCTTTGCCGACGCCAACCACCTGAATCCCGGCGACCCGCTCACGCTGGTCATGAACGGCCGGCGGCAGGACTTCCGGATCGCGGGCATCGTCCTCTCGCCCGAATACGTCTTCGAGTCGCGCCCGGGCGCCGCGCTGCCCGACAGCCGCAGCTACGGCATCTTCTGGATGACCTACAAGGAGGTCGCCACCGCGTGGGACCTCTACGGCGCCTTCAACCATTTCGCGCTCAAGCTCGCGCCCGGCGCCGACCCCGCGCCGGTCATCGCCGCCGCCGACCAGCTGCTCAAGCCCTACGGCGGGCTCGGCGCCTACGGCCGCAAGGACCACCCGTCGCACATCCGCGTGTCCGACGAGATCCGCACGCTCACCATCCTCTCGATCGGCTTCCCCGCGATCTTCCTCAGCGTCGCGGCGTTCATGACCAACGCCGTGCTCTCGCGGCTCCTCGCGCTCCAGCGCGAGCAGATCGCGATCCTCAAGGCCTTCGGCTTCAGCGACGGCGCGATCGCGGGCCACTACCTGAAGTTCGCCGCCGCCATCGGCCTCGGCGGCACGCTGCTCGGCGGGCTCCTCGGGCAGGTGCTGGGCCGCTGGATGCTCGGGCTGTACGCGCCGCTCTACCGTTTCCCCGCGCTCACGTTCCGGCTCGACGCGGCCGCCGTCGCGGTGGCCTTCGGCGTGGGCCTGCTCGCCGTCGTGGCCGGCGTGCTCGGCTCCGTGCGCAAGGCCGCGCGCCTGCCGCCCGCCGAGGCCATGCGCCCCGAGCCGCCCGCCAGCTACCGCCCGTCGTTCATCGAGCGCCCGGCGCTGGCGCGCGTGTTCTCGCACTCCTTCCGCATCGCCGTGCGCAACCTCGAGCGCCGCCCCATGCAGGCGGCCTTCACCATCGCGGGCCTCGCGCTGGCCACCGCCCTGCTCGTCCTGCCCAACACGCTCAAGGCCGGCATCGCCGACATCCTCGACCACCAGTGGGACGTCGTGCAGCGGCAGGACCTCAACCTCGGGCTCGCCGAGCCGTCCGCCGCGCGCCTCCGGCACGACCTCGAGCGCCTCCCCGGCGTGATCCACGTCGAGCCGGCCCGCTCCTTCGCCGCGCGCATCCATTTCCACGGCGCCAACCGCCAGATCGGCGTGCGCAGCCTCGAGGCCGGCGCGAGCCACAGCCGCGCCATCGGCCATGACGGCCGCGAAATCCTCCCGCCCGCCGACGGCATCATCGTGTCGGCCAAGCTCGCCGACGTGCTGGGCGCGAAGGTCGGCGACGAACTCGTCGTCGAGGCCCTCGAGGGCCGGCGCCCCGTGCGCCCGGTGCGGCTCGCCGGCCTGGCCAAGGACTTCAGCGGCATCGCCGCCTACATGGACCTCCCCTCCATCAACCGCTTCCTCGGCGAGGGCGACATCATCACGGGCGCGAGCTTCACCCTCGACGAGAGCCGCCGCGTCGAGTTCCTCCACGCGCTGAAGGGCCTCCCGCGCGTCAGCTGGATCGCGGTGAAGAATTCCCTGCGCGAGAGCTTCCGCGCCACGACCGCGAAGATGATGGGCATGCTCACCACCCTGTACCTGGGCATGGCGGTGGTCGTCGCCTTCGGCGTCATCTACAACAACGCCCGCATCTCGCTCGCCGAGCGGGCGCGCGAGCTGGCCACCCTGCGCGTCATCGGCCTGACCCAGCGCGAGGTGGGCGCGGTGATCGTCATCGAGCTGGCGCTGCTCGCGCTGGCCGCCGTGCCCTGCGGGCTGGTCCTCGGCACCGGCATCTCCGCCGCGATCATCGGGTCGGTCAACACCGAGACGGTGCGCCTGCCGCTCGTGTTCACCTCCTACACCTACACCTTCGCGATCCTCGTCGTGGTCGCCGCCTCGGCCTTGTCAGCGCTGGTGGTCTTGCGCAAGCTCCGCCAGCTCGACCTGATCGGCTCGCTCAAGGCCCCGGAATGAGGATGGCACCATTAATTTCCACTGATATCCCACTAATCCAATCCTCCGAGCCATTAGTGACCGCTTAGGGTGCATTAGTGGTGCCCCTTTACGAAATGCCTTCCTCCACCCAAATCACCCGCCGCTGGCTGCTCTATGTCGTCCTGGCCGGGCTCGCCGCCCTCGCCGTCCTCGGCCTGCGCCCGCAGGCCGTGCCGGTCGAAACCGCCCGCGCCGCCACCGGCCCGCTGCGCGCGACCGTCAGCGAGGAAGGCAAGACGCGCATCAAGCAGCGCTATGTGGTGTCGGCGCCGGTGAGCGGACAGCTCCGCCGGATCCCGTTCAAGCCCGGCGCGGCCGTCACGGCCGGCGAGACCGTCGTGGCCGTGATCGACCCCCTGCCCGCGTCGCCGCTCGACGAGCGCAATCGCGCGCTGGCCGAGGCCCGGCGCGATTCGTCGCGCGTGCTGCTGGAGAAAAGCCGGACCACGCTCGAGCTGTCGCGCAACGAGCTGCGCCGCATCCGCCAGATGTACGAGGCGAAGACCGTTTCGCCGCAGGATCTCGAGAGCGCCCAGATGCGCGAGACCGCCGCCGCCCGCGAGGTCGCCGCCGCGGAAGGGGCGCTGAAGCAGGCCGAGGCGGAGCTGGCCGCTGGAGGGCCGGTCTCCGCACCGGCCAAGGACGGCCAAGAGACCGTGCCTCCACCGGTCGAAGTACGCGCCAACGCCAGCGGCCTCATCCTGCATGTCTTCCAGGAGAGCACGCGCGCCGTGCTGCAGGGCACGCCGCTGCTGGAGATCGGCGACCCGGCCGACCTCGAGGTCGTCGTCGAGATGCTCTCGCGCGACGGCGCGGCGATCGCCCCCGGCGCGCCGGTTTCGCTCGAGCAATGGGGCGGCCCGGCGCCGCTCGACGGCAAGGTGCGCCTCGTCGAGCCCGCGGCCTTCACCAAGGTTTCCGCCCTCGGCGTCGAGGAGCAGCGCGTGTACGTCGTCGTCGACATCACCACGCCGCTCGAGCAGCGCCGCTCGCTCGGCGACAACTTCCGCGTCGAGGCCCGCGTCATCACTTGGGAAAGCCCGAACGCGCTCAAGGTGCCGAGCTCGGGCCTGTTCCGCCAGGGCCGCGACTGGGCGGCCTATGTGGTCCGCCGCGGCGAGGCCCGCCTCGTGGCCGTCAAGGTCGGGCGCTCCAGCGGCGCGGAGACGCAGGTCACCGCCGGGCTCCAGGAAGGCGACGAGGTCATCCTCTACCCCGGCGACCGCATCAAGGACGGCCAGCGCGTGAAGCCGACGAAGGTATAAGACCTCCCAAAGCGGATTGGCCGCGAAGAGGCGCATAAATTATTCCGTCCGGCCGACGGCAGGCTTGCGCGCGCCTACAGGCGCCTTGGTCGCTTCACCCGCCTTCGCTTTCTCGTGCATTTTTTTCGGCAAACCTGCCTTGGTTTTACCTGCAAGACCGGTTAGCTGTTCGGCATGGGAAAATTCTCCGCTCTCATTTTAAGCAGCCTTGCGTTGTTTTGTGGCTCGCGCGTCCTCGCCGCCAATGCGGCCGATGAGCAGGCCATGAAGGACACGATGACTGCGATCGCCCAGGGCTTTGCCGACGGCGACGTGGATGCCGTCATGAGGTATCACCATCCCGACGTGATGAAGGCCCTGAACTACAACAAGGTCGTGCGGGGCCGCGAAGCCGTGCGCGCCGAGATGGCCGGGACGTTCGCGGCTTTCCGGGTGGAATTCGTCGAGCACGAGATCGAGAGCCTCGCGATCCAGGGCGACACCGCCATTGAGATCACCCGCTTCGCCGTGCGGGGCACGCCCAAGTCAGGCAACGGCGAACCCTGGATTTTCCGCGGCCGCGCGATGGTGGTCTATGTGCGCTACGCCGGCAGCCCGACCGGCTGGGCCTCGCTCCGGGAAACGATCCAGCCGGCCACCAACTGAAGCCCGCGCCTGCCTGGCCGCAGGGAAGCGCGCCCAGCCTGAAATCAGCTCCGCCTCGCCCGCCAAGGTCCTGGGTTACTTGGGCCGCGCCGACAGCCGCGCCGCCCGCGCCCGCCTCCACGCCGAGGAGGAGGAACGCGAAAGGGCCCGCTGCTCGGCGGAAAACGGAGCAAGCCGGTCTGAGTGCCCGGATTTGCCGCCGACTGTCGCGGTCCGGGAGCGGTTCGGCCCTTGCGGCCGGCGCACCCGCCGGGTTTTTTCCCGGCATGAAGATCCCCGGCCTGCGCAGCGACTACGAGAAAGTGGGCGGGGTCGTTTTTTTTTGGCGCCATCTCGACAAAATACCGCTCAAGGCCGCGGGCCGGCTGCCGGCGGACTATTTCACCGGCACCGCCAATCGCACGCATTTCGATGCCCGCTGCTGCCGTTTTCTGCGGATCGATTACGAGGCCCTGGCCGCACAAGTGCGCGCGGGCGGCACGGACGAGGCTGCGCTGCAGTGGTGCTTTCAACAAGGGCGCCAGCCAATGCCGGACGACATCGAGGTCTGGAATGAATTCATGACCAAGCGTGGCTGGCGGGATGCCGGCAGCGAAGAACTGGCCGCCGCCAAACGCGACCGCGGCTTCGGCGAACGCACCGACATCCAGACCTGGTTCGACCTGCACCTGGCCGAGGAGGCGTAAATCCGATTGGGATTTTTTCGGTTCCTGGCTAATCTGTCCCCAATCCCCATGAACCACCTCATTCGGCTCGGTGCGCTTTTGCTGTGCGGAGGACTGCTTGCCTCCTGTCGTTCCAACCCGGCTTCCCCCACTGCCTCGTCCGGCTTGCGCTCCGAGCGGGACTATGCCGTCCAGGCCGAGGCGCGCGCCCAGGATCTCTACAAGACCGGCCAGGCATCGAGCATCGAGGACGCCCGCGCCCAGGCCGCGGCCGAGGCGAACCAGCAGTGGTATGCCGCCGCCAAGGCGAAGGAACGACACGCCGACCAGGAGAAGTTCGAGAAGGACTTCAAGAAGTCCCAGGCCTCGACCCCCTGATCGCCGGGCATTCACCGGCGGAATGCTACCCATATTGGACGTTGAATGTTCGAAGTTGAACGTTGGATGTTGGGTTCGCTCCATTAGCCCGGCAAATCCCGGCCCGACCCCGGCCGGGGATCATCTTATGCGCCGGTTAGACTGATTTAGTCAAAACCCGGCCTTTACCCCGGCGGGGACGGGAGCATAGTGACCAAGCTCTCTTAAATACCCCCATCATGGTCAGCCCCTCTACCCCTCCGGCTGGCGATGACGCTGCGGCGTCCGCCACCACCGCCATTCCCGACGTAGTCATCCGCCTCGCCGGCAATTCCCAGGACGGCATCCAGGCCATCGGCGGCTTCCTTGCGCGCCTCGCGGGTCGCTCCGACCAGGAGGTCATGACGTACATGACCATCCCGTCGACGATCTCCGGCGGCCCCTCGATTTTCCAGGTGCGCATGGGCTCCGGCGAAATCCTGTCGGCCGGCGACCGCGCCGACGTGCTGATCGCCTTCTACCAGCACAGCTACCAGGACCACCGCGCCTCGCTGCGCCCCGGCGGCGTGCTCATCTACGACACCGACCACGTCACCCCGAATCCCGACGACAAGGAGGTCACCGCCGTCGGCGTGCCGATCACCAGCGCGACGGTCGAGGCCGTCGGCGGCTCGGCCAAGGACAAGGGCAAGAACATCTACGTGCTCGGGCTGCTCGCCCGCATGTTCGACCTCGACGTCGCCAAGCTCACGCAGCTCATCAAGGAGCGCTTCGGCGGCAAGAACGAGGACATCGTGCGCAACGCGCTCCTCGGCTTCGACGCCGGCTACGCCTATCCCGCCGAACACCTCCGCCACTGCCTCTACCGCCTCGAAAAGTCGCCCGCGGCCGCGCCCGGCTCGCGCCCGCAGGTCACCGGCGACGGCAACTCCGTCCTCGCCTACGGCCTGCTCGCCGGCGGCGTGCGCTACGGCGCCGGCTACCCGATCACGCCGTGGTCCTCGATCATGGAAACGCTGCGCACCGAGCTGCCGAAATACGGCGGCATCTTCGTGCAGGCGGAGGACGAGATTGCCGCCGCCTCCACCGCGCTCGGCTTTGCCTACGGCGGCCACCTGGCCGTCACCGGCAGCTCCGGCCCCGGCCTGTCGCTCAAGATGGAGGCGCTCGGCTGGGCGACCATGGCCGAGCTGCCGCTCATCGTCATCAACGTCCAGCGCGGCGGCCCGTCCACGGGCATGCCGACCAACATCGAGCAGAGCGACCTGCTCCAGGCCATCTACGGTTCGCACGGCGACACGCCGCGCGTGATCCTCGCCCCGAAGAACGTCGAGGACTGCTTCTACATCGCGATCGAGGCCTGCCGCATCGCCCGCAACTTCAGCACGCCGGTGCTCATCCTCACCGACCAGGCCATTGCCACGCGCATCGAGGCCTTCGAGGAGCCCGATCTCCCGAAGCTCATGGGCGAAACGAAGCCCGACCTCAGCCCGCGCCCGCCGGAATTCAAGCCCTACCCGCTCGGCGGCATGACGCGCCACGCGCCCCCGGGCTCGATCATGACCTCCGGCAAATACCCGACGGTCACCGGCCTCGAGCACGACGAGCTCGGCCACCCGACGGCGAATCCGGGCCTGCACATGAAGATGACCGAGAAGCGCCGCGAGAAGATCAAGGCCGTCGCCAACAGCCTGCCCGCCCCCGAGCTGGCCGGCGACCCGGCGGGCGACGTGCTCCTCGTCGGTTGGGGCTGCACCTACGGCCCGATCCGCGAGGCGATGGGCCGCCTGCGCGCCGCCGGCGTCAAGGCCGGCCACATGCAGATGCGCCACCTGCACCCGCTCGCGCCGGGCCTTGAGAAGACCTTCAGCGGCTACAAGCAGATCCACGTCGTCGAGATCAACGACGAGGGCCTCTACGGCTACGGCCAGCTCGCGACCTTGCTGCGCGCGCGGTTCTGCAACCCCGCCATCACGAGCATCACCAAGACCGACGGCCTCACCTGGAAGGTCAGCGAGATTGTCGAGCGCGTCGCGAAGAAAATCGAGCTCCCCGAGGACGCCATCCGCCTCCGCCGCCAGAGCGTCCTGGCCGTCACCCCGCGCTGACCGGCTTTCAACTTTCACCCTTCAACTTTCAACTCTCCCAACATGTCCGCCCCCGCTCCCTCCACCAGCGTCCCTTCCCCCGCCCCGGGCCTGCCCGCCGAAGGCTTGGCGAAGGCGGGCGCCCCGCTCACCAAGAAGGTCCTCCTCGCCGACCATCCGACGTGGTGCCCCGGCTGCGGCGACTTCGCCGTGCTGGCCTCGTTCTACAAGGTCCTCGAGAAGCTCAACTACCCGCAGGAGAAGATCGTGACCTTCGCCGGCATCGGCTGCTCGTCGCGCTTCCCGTATTTCGTCAACACCCACGGCGGGCACTACATCCACGGCCGCGCGCTGCCGTTCGCGGCGGGCATCAGCCTCGGCCGCGACGACCTGCACGTCTTCGTGTTCGGCGGCGACGGCGACGGCTTCTCCATCGGCGGCAACCACCTCGTCCACACCGCGCGCAAGAACCCGCGCCTGACGTACGTCATCATGGACAACTCGGTGTACGGCCTGACCAAAAAGCAGACCTCGCCCACCTCGCCGCTCGGCTTCAAGTCCAAGACCGACCCGTGGGGCGCGATCGACCAGCCGAACAACCCGATGCGCACGCTGCTCAACAGCGGCGCGACCTTCGTCGCCCGCTCGCACGCCACGCAGGTCAACCACATGGTCGAGATGATGCACCGCGCCGCGCAGCACGACGGCTTCTCGGTCGTCGAGATCCTCTCGGAGTGCGTGGAGTTCTTCGAGGGCGCCTTCGACGGCGCCGTGCCCCGCAAGGGCGGCGCGTGGTCGACGATCGAGCTGAAGAAAAACGACGGCACCCCCGAGGACGCCGCGCGCCACGACCCCACCGACGAGATCGCGGCCTTCAAGCTCGCCTCCGAGGCCTGGCCGGGAAAGTTCGGCGTGTTCTACGAGAACAAAACCCGCCCGACCAAGAACGCCCTCGAGCAGAAGCTCATCGCCACGACGCGGGAAAAGACGAAGAACGCATCTGATTTGGAGTTACTCTCCAAAACTTTTGCCAGGATGAGATAGTCGGAGCGAAGAAGACCACTTGCCAGCCATAGGCCTGGCGACGGCTGGAGAACGCCTCGGACCTCGAACTGCTGTCGAAGACCTTCGCGCGCATGCGCTGAGAATAACTTTTGCCGCTGGCAGGGGCCGAGCAAGCTCGGCCCTGCCTGT
The DNA here is from genome assembly GCA_964481095.1 of uncultured Oleiharenicola sp. GTDB lineage: Bacteria > Verrucomicrobiota > Verrucomicrobiia > Opitutales > Opitutaceae > Lacunisphaera. Next base: position 12,884 of record CAYZSN010000240.1, read on the forward strand.
CGCCGGCATTGCCAGGACCGAGCAAGCTCGGCCCCTACCAGGGAATGGTCACGCTATCCGCGCCTGAAGCGCGGCCCGGGCGCGCACGAAGGCGGCGGCGAGGTCGCCCGACTTCATCGGCTTGCCGAGGTAGTCGTTCATGCCGGCGGCCAGGCACTGTTCCCGGTCACCCTCCATGGCGTTGGCCGTGAGCGCGATGATCCACGGCCCCGGCGAACCGGGCGCCTGGGCCGCGCGGATGGCGCGCGTGGCCGCGAGGCCGTCCATCTCGGGCATCTGCACGTCCATGAGGATGATCTCGTACTGCTGGCGCTTCACGGCCTCCAGCACCTCGAGGCCGTTGCCGGCGAGGTCGGCGCGGTAGCCCAGTTTCGCCAGCATGTGCAGCGCCACCTTCTGGTTCACCGAGTTGTCCTCGGCCAGCAGGATGTGCGTGGCGTGCAGCGCCTGCGGCTCGACGGCCGCGAGCGCCGCGGGCGCGGCGGACGCCTCGATGCCGCCGAAGATCTTCGCGATGGCGTCGAACAGCTGCGAGGGCTTCGCCGGCTTGGTCAGGCACGCGGCGAACAGGCCGGGTTCGTCCCGGGCAGGTTGGCCGCCGATCGAGGACAGCAGCAGGAGCGGCACGGCCCCGCCCTGCGGCAGGCGCCGGATTTCCTTCGCCAGCATGACGCCGTCCATCCCCGGCATGTGCCCGTCGACGATCACGAGGTCGAAGGACTCGCCGGCGCGCAGCAGCTCCAGCGCCGCGCGGGCCCCGCCGGCCTCGCGCGCGACGAGGCCCCACTTGGCCGCCAGCGCGAGCAGGATGCGCCGGTTGGTGGCGTTGTCGTCCACCACGAGCAGGCGCTGGCCGCGCAGCCGGGTCTGCGCCGCCGACACGAACGCCTTGCCCGCCGGCAGCGCCTCGACCTGCAGCGTGAAGAAAAACGTGGAGCCGCGCCCGGGCTCGCTCTCGAGCCACATGCGCCCGCCCATCAGCTCCGCCAGGCGCCGGCTGATGGCCAGGCCGAGGCCGGTGCCGCCGTACTTGCGGGTGGTCGACGCATCCACCTGCGTGAAGGAACTGAAAAGCCTCGCCTGCGCCTCGGCCGGGATGCCGATGCCGGTGTCGCGGACCGCGAACAGCAGCTCGCGCTTCGCGTCGGCCCGCGGTTCCGCCGCCGGCGCCAGCCGCACGGTCACCTCCACCTCGCCGCTCTCGGTGAACTTGAGCGCATTGCCCGTGAGGTTCACGAGGATCTGCCGGAGGCGGGTGACGTCGCCGCGCACGTCGGCGGGCACGCCGTCGGCAATCTCGTAGAGCAGGTCGAGGCCCTTCTCCGCCGCCTTGGTGGAAAGCAGGTCCAATGCGCTCTCGATGCATTCGCGCAGGTTGAACGCCTCGTGCTCGAGGTCGAAGCGGCCGGCCTCGATCTTGGAGAAGTCCAGGATGTCGTTGATCAGCGTCAGCAGGCTCTCGCCGCTGGTCCGGATGATCTCGGCGAATTCCTTCTGCTGCGCGCTCAACGGCGTGTCCAGCAGCAGGGAGGTCATGCCGATGACCCCGTTCATCGGCGTGCGGATCTCGTGGCTCATGGTCGCGAGGAACTGGCTCTTCGCGATGTTCGCCTGCTCGGCCCGGGCCAGCGCGGCCTGCTGCTCGGTGATGTCGGCCAGCATGCCGAACCACACGGCCGTCCCGTCCGGCCGCGGCACGGCCGACGAACGGGCGTGGACCCAGCGCACGCCGCCGTCGGGGCGGATGATCCGGAAGGTGTCGTCCCAGTCCTCCGCCCGCGCGATGGCCTGCTCGAGGCTGGCGCGGACCGCCCGCAGGTCGTCGCGGTGCACGGTGGTGAGCAGCACGTTGGCGCGCGCGAGCACCGGCGCCGGGTCGCGGCCGAAGAGTTCGCGGAAGCCGGCGCTCAGGAAGGCGAAGGAGCGGTGGCCCCTGCCATCCACCTCGAACTGGAAAATCACGCCCGGCGCCTGCGTGGTCAGTGCAACCAGGCGGCGTTCGTTGTCGCCGGCCACCGCGGCCAGCCGGCGGGCCTCGGCCTCGCTGACCCGCAGGTCGGCGGTCATTTTCTCCGCCAGCTTGAGCGCGCGGGTCCGGGCCTGGCCCAGGACGAAGACCATGCCGGCGAGGAGAACGCTCACCAGCGTTCCGCCCAGGAGGACCGGCCCGGCGGCATCGCGGCTGTTCGCCAGTTCGAACTGCGGGGTCGTGGACAGGGCGAGGGTCCATTCGCGCCCGCCGATGGTCACGGTCGTGACCTTGTGAAACATCCGGCGGGCGAAGGGCTCGGAGACCGCCGCATCGCCGGCCGCCACCAGGGTGTCACCCCCGTCCAGCAGCAGGTGCTGGCGGTCGAGGACGCGGCCTTCGAAGATCTCGACGTCGATCATGTTGTCGACGCCGGCGAGCAGCCGCTCGAAGACCTTGTCGATCACCATCGGGGCGTAGACCAGCCCGAGGACGGCGGCCTCGCGTTCCTCCGGGGTCCGCGGGTGGGTGCCGTTGCGATAGACCGGCACCAGGTAGTGGAAGCCCGCGCGGCCGAGCTGGTCCTGCACCAGGGCGAGGCGCGGGGTCAGCGTCGGCTCGCCCGTGCGCACGGCGCGCTCGACGGCGGCGCGACGGACGGGCTCCGAGCCGATATCATAACCGACCGCCGCCTGGTTGGGCGCCTGCGGCTCGATGAACTTGACGACGTAAAGGTCCGGCGCGTCGCCCGCGGTCTTCACCGTGAAATCCGGCGCCTCGTCGGCCCGTTCCGCGGCAACGAAGGCGTCGAGCTCCCCGCGCGGCACGCGCTGGATGAAGCCGAAGCCGAGCACCCCGGGGAATTCGACGGGCAGGTTGCGCGACGCGACGTAGGCGCGGAACTCGGCGCGTTCCACCGACTGGCTGGCCGCGTACATGCCGCGCGCGCCGTTGAGCCCGTAGACGGCCTGGTTGATGCGCCGCTGCAGGTCGCCGGTCAGCTGGTCCGCCAGCCGTTCGAACTGGTGCCGCGCGTCCATCCGCTGGTTTTGCCGCGCGTGGTAGGCGCCGACCAGGGTCAGCCCCATGGCGCTCAGGAAGGTCGCGACGACGAGCAGGATGTTGCCCCGGGGCCGGCGGTTCATGGCCCGCCTCCCGGGCGGCGTCGTTTTTTCGCGCTCTGCTGCATCACTTGGGCGCGGTTTTTAAGCGGCCCCCGCGCCCGAACGCCACCCAAATGTCAGCCTCGCCGCAGGTGGTGCGGAACCTTTTTATTTGGCCTCGGCGCCGGCGCTCGTCTTCACTGGTTCCCGCATGTCGAAGGTGTACTTCTATTACTCGGCCATGAACGCCGGCAAGTCGACGGTGTTGCTCCAGTCGAGCTACAATTACCACGAGCGCGGGATGCGCACCCTCCTCTTCACCCCGGCGGTCGACACGCGCGCCGGCGCCGGCGTGATCAAGTCGCGCATCGGCCTCCAGGCCGGCGCGATGGCGCTGCCGGCGGACGAGGACATCTTCGCGCACGTGAAGGCCGCGCACGCCGCGCAACCGGTCGCCTGCGTGCTGGTGGACGAGGCGCAGTTCCTCACCCGCCGCCAGGTCGAGCAGTGCACCGAGATCGCCGACCAGCTCCGCATCCCCGTGCTGTGCTACGGGCTGCGGACCGATTTCCAGGCGCAGCTCTTCCCGGGCAGCGCGGCGCTGCTCGCGCTGGCCGACAACTTGATCGAGCTGAAAACCATCTGCCACTGCGGCCGGAAGGCCACGATGAACCTCCGTGTCGGGCCCGACGGCCGCGGCCTGAAGGAAGGCGCGCAGGTCGAGATCGGCGGCAACGAGCGCTATGTCGCCATGTGCCGCCGCCACTACAAGGAGGCGCTGGCCTGAACCAAGGCGCGCTCACTGGAGGCAACGGAGAAAACAGAGAGTTGCGTCCTTCTCCCCCATCTCTCCTTTGTCTCCTGTGATCCCGGATGTTCCGTTTCCCTCCTCCTTTCCCCTTTCTCCCTCTTCATGTCCGCCCAACTCCTGATTTTCCTCGGCACCTACACCGCCAATGGCGCCAGCCGCGGCATTTATTCCGTGCGGTTCGACCCGGCCACGGGCGCCCTGGGTGAACCGGTGTTCGCCGCCGCGGCCTCCAATCCGACCTTCCTCGCGTGGCGGCCCGACGGGCACACGCTCTACGCCCTCACCGAAAGCGGCACGGTCGGCGGCAAGCCCGGCGGCGCGCTCGCGGCGTTCCATTTCAATTCCGACGGCACGCTGAGCCTCCTCAACATCGAGCCGGCCGGGAGCACCAACCTTTCCCACGTCAATGTGGACGCCACGGGCCGCACCGCCGCGGTCATCAGCTACAGCGGCGGGCAGGTCGCCTCCTTTCCCCTCGCCCCGGACGGCAGCCTCGGGCCGTGCGCCAGCCTCATCGCGCACCAGGGTGCCCTCGGCCCGAATGCGAAACGCCAGGAGAAGCCGCATCCGCACTCGGTCACCTTCTCGGCGGACAACCGCTTCATCTATGTCTGCGACCTCGGCCTCGACCGCGTCTACCAGTACAAGTTCGATCCCGCCACCGCCCGCCTGATGGCGGTCGGCGAGACGGCGACGGCGCCGGGCGCCGGCCCGCGGCACAGCAAGTTCTCCGCCGACGGGAAATTCCTCTACGTGATCAACGAGCTCGACAGCACGGTCGCGCCCTACGCCGCCGACGCCGCCACCGGCGCGCTCACGCCCCTGCCGCCGGTTTCGACGCTGCCGGCCGGCTTCACCGGCGAGAACATCTGCGCGGAAATCCGCCTCAGCCCGGACGGACGCTTTGTCTACGGCTCGTACCGCGGCCATGACAGCCTCGCGGTCTGCGCCCGCGACGCGGTGCGCGGCACCCTCACGTTCGTCGAAGCCGTGCCGAGCGGCGGCAAGCATCCGCGCAATTTCAACCTCGCGCCCGACGGGCGCTGGCTCCTGTGCGCGAACCGCGACAGCGACAATCTCGTCGTCTTTCGCGTGGATCCAGCCACGGGCCGCCTTGCCGCCGCCGGCCGCCAGGCGCGCGTGCCGCAGGCCGTGTGCGTGCTCTTTGCGCCAATCCGGTAGGAGCCTGCCCGCAGGCGAGCATGCTTCGCCCCCATCCATCGCCTGCAAGCAGGCTCCTACCCGAAGGTGATCCAATGGCTTGCAGAACCCGCCCGCGAAGCTAGCCTGCAGCCACGTTACCCGTGAGCGCCGGCCCCCGATGTTTTTCACGCTGGTTGGCGGCGAGCCTTGCCCCCCTGCTCGCCGGGGTTTCCGCCATGGCGGAAGACCCGGGGATGAAGGCCTTGGTCGAGCAAAACCGGCAATTGGTCGAACAGGTGCGCGCCCAACAGAAGCAGATCGACGACCTGCGCTCGCGCCTCGACCGCCTCGACGATCCCGCCCGCCCCGCCCCCGCCCCGGCGCGCGCCGAAAGCGACCGGCAGGTGCGCCTCAGCGGCGAGGTCGGCATCGGGTTCTTCAAGAGCGGCGACGAGGGCAACCAGCCCAATGCCGAATTCCGCGTCGACGACGCCAAGCTCTTCGTCGAGGCCTCCGTCTGGAAGAACGTTTATTTCTTCGGCGGGCTCGAGCTCACGACCCGCGAGGCCAACGACGAATATTTCCACGTCGGCGAGCTTTACGTGGATGTCGAGGACCTCTGGAGCGCGGACCGCAATCACACCCTCTCGCTGCGCGCGGGCCGGATGAGCCTGCCGTTCGGCGAGGAATACCAGCTGCGCAACGTGATGGACAACCCGCTCATCACCCACTCGCTCGCCGACGTCTGGGGCATCGACGAGGGCGTGCAGGTCTACGGCCGGCTGGGCGCGCTCCGCTACAACCTCGCGGTGCAGAACGGCGGACACAAGACGCTGCGCGATTTCGACCGCGACAAGTCCGTGGTCGCCCGCCTCGCCTTCGACGTCACGCCGCAGCTGTCGTTCAGCGCCAGCGCCATGCGCACCGGCGACCTGACCGTCGCCGGCGACGCGATGTCGGAGGTCTGGTTCGCCAACGCCTTCTTCCGCGCGCTCGGACCGTCCGCGACGACCACCACCTTCGCGGCCAGGCTGGCCGAGCTCGACGCCACCTACCGCTGGCCCACGGGCCAGCTCCGCGCCGATGTCGGCTGGGTGAGCTTCGACGACAACAGCACCTCGGGCGACTATTCGCGGCACCTGACCTATTACAGCGTGGAGGGCATGCAGCGCCTCGGCGGCGGGCTCTTCGCCGCCGCGCGCTACAGCGCGATCGATGCGCCGGGCGGCTACCCGCTCGCGGGCCTGGGCGACGCCGGGGATTATTTCTACAATCCGTTCGGCCCGCGCACGAAGGATCTCCACCGCCTGAGCCTCGGCGTCGGTTACCGCTTCGCGCCGCCGCTCGTCTGGAAGCTCGAATACAGCTGGGAGAACGGCCACCTCGTGAACGGCGCGCGGCGCGACGACGAGGACATGCTCTCGAGCCTGCTCGGGATCCGGTTCTGACACATGAAGCTGCCCTCCCTGCTCCTGTTCACCGCGCTGGCGGGCGCGACCCTGGCCTCCGCCGGCACCATCCGCGGCACGGTCAAGGCCCGCGGCGAGACCGCGGCCTCCGCCGACAGCACGGGCGGCGCCTACGCGAGCCGGCGCTACAAGTTTGTCGAACGGCTCGATTACGCGCAGCTGCATGACTTCGTCGTCTACGTCGACCAGGCCTTCCCCGCGTCGACCTTTCCGCCGCCGAAGGAGCCGGCCGTCATCCGGCAGAAGGACGCCACCTTCGAGCCGCATGTGCTGCCGGTCCTCGCGGGCACGACCGTGGAATGGCCGAACCTCGACGACATCTACCACAACGTGTTCTGCATGGCCGAGACGAAGCAGTTCGACCTCGGGCTCTACAACAGCGACCAGCCGGCGAAGCGCGTCGTGTTCGACAAGCCCGGGCAGGCCGACGTCTTCTGCGCGATCCACACCAAGATGCACTGCATCGTGTTCGTGCTGGCCAACCCCTGGTTCGCGCTGGCCGACGACCGGGGCCGGTTCGTGATCCACAACGTGCCCGCCGGGACCTACACGCTGCGGGCGTGGCATGAGCGCGTGCCGGGCCAGGCGCTCACCGTCGCCGTGCCGGCCGAGGGCGAGGTCGCGGTGGATTTCACGCTCGGCCCCGGCAACCTGCCGAAAGTCAACTGAGCGCCATGGACGAACCCCGGCACCCGGTGCGGATGAGTTTCCAGCTCAAGGTGCTGCTGCCCGTGCTGGCCGCCCTGGTGATCGTGCCCGCGATCACGCTCTGGATCGTCAACAGCTACATCAGCCGCCAGATGCAGGAGGAGTCGCGGCAGACGCTGAACACGGCCGAGAACGTCTTCCAGCAGCTGCTCGAGCTCCGCGCCCGCGACCTGCTTTCGCGCTTCCGCAGCGCGGTCAACGAATCGAGCTACCGCTCGCTCGCGCCGCTGGTCGGCGCGCCCGAATCCTCGGCGCGCGAAACCATCCGCAAGTTCCTCAATGAGCGGCTCGACGCCTACGGCGACGATTGCGAGGCGCTGCTGCTCGTGGCGCAGTCGGGTGCCGCTCCCACGGTGGCGCGCCGCGGCACGGCGTTCAGCACGGAGGACTTCGCCCGTGTCACCGCCGGGCTCACCCGCCTCGCGCTGCAGGGCGAGGCGGTCCACGGCTCGCTCAACCTCGGCGGCCATTCCTACCTGATCGTCGCCGTACCCGTCTCGACGCAGGAAAACGGCGCGCCCGTCGGCGCGCTCACCGTGGCCACGCGCCTCGGCGAGAGTTCCCTGCAGGAGCTCAAGTCCATCACCGGGGCCGACATCCTCCTGCTGGACCACCAGACCGTCATCGCCGCCACCCTGCGGTCGCCCGAGCTGCCGCGCGACCTGGTGGCCTCCGTCGGCGACGGCGCCGCCGCGCGGCGCGAGCTGTCCGTGGTGCTGCAGAACGCCCACTACCTCGCGCTCACCGGCAGCTATCAGGTCAGCGACGCCGGCCTCGGCTTCACCTACGTCCTGCTTTCCTCCAACGAGCAGCGCTTCAGCGAGCTGGCGCGCACGCGCCTCACGCTGGTGTCGGTCAGCCTCGCCGGCGTGCTGCTCAGCGGCCTCACCGTCTGGTACCTGATCCGCCGCGTCACGCAGCCCCTGCTCGTGCTGCGCGACAACGCCGAGGCGGTCGGCCGCGGCGACTTCACGCGGCGCATCACGCGGTTCTCCGACGACGAATGCGGCGCCGTGGCCGTGGCGTTCAACGACATGACCGGCAACCTCCAGGCGTCGCGCGCCGACCTGGAAAAGGCCGTGAGCACGCTCAAGACCACGCAGGCGCAGCTCATGCAGAGCGAAAAACTCTCGGCGGTCGGCCAGTTCGTCGCCGGCGTCGCCCACGAGCTCAACAACCCGCTCACGTCCGTCATCGGCTTTTCCGAACTGCTGCAGGCCACGAGCACCGACCCCAAGCAGACCGACCAGCTCGGCCACATCGCCCGCAACGCCCTCCGCTGCCACAAGATCGTGCACAGCCTCCTCGGCTTCTCGCGCCAGCACGAACCGGAGCGCAAGCTCGTGCGCCTCCACGAGGTGGCGGACGCCGTGGTCGAGATCGTGGCCTACGACATGCGCGTGAACAACGTCATCCTCGAGCGGGACTACGCCGCGAACCTGCCGCCGCTGCTGGGCGACGTGCACCAGCTCCAGCAGGTCGTGCTCAACATCGTCAGCAACGCCCGCCAGGCCCTCGAGACCTTCCGCCGCGACGGCCGGATCACGCTCCGCACCGGCACGACGGGCGACCTGGTCTGGCTGCGCATCATTGACAACGGCCCGGGCATCAGTCCGGAAAACCTGAAGAAGATCTTCGACCCGTTCTTCACCACCAAGCCGCAGGGCAAGGGCACGGGGCTCGGCCTCAGCCTGTCCTACGGCATCGTGCAGGAACACCGCGGCCACATCCGCGCCGAGAGCCAGCCGGGCGTGGGTACGGAATTCATCCTCGAATTTCCCGTGGCTGATCCCGCGGCCGCGGGGCCGGTGCTGTTCCGGCCCGATTCCAAGCCGCCGGTGCCCGCCAGGGGCGCCAGCTACCACATCCTCGCCGTCGACGACGAGGAATCCATCCTCACGCTCGTGCAGGAAATCCTCATCTCCGCGGGCCACCGCGTCGAGACGGTCGGCTCGGGCCAGGCCGCGCTGAACCTCATCCTGAAAAACAACTATGACCTCATCGTCTCCGACTGGAAGATGCCCGGGCTGGACGGCATCAACCTCTACCAGGAGCTGCTGCTCCGCAAACCGGAGGCGGCGCGGCGCATGCTCTTCATGACGGGCGACGTCATCAAGGACAGCTTCCAGAATTTCCTGAAGCAGCATGGCCGTACCTGCCTGCCCAAGCCCTTCGCGCTGCGCGAATTTCACGCCGCCATCGCCGGCATCGTGAACCAGCCCTGATCAGAACACCGGCTCGGCGCCGGCGCGCGGCCGGGGCGGGCGCAGGGACTGGGCCAGGTAGTAGCCGAGCAGCACGAGGCCGGCGCAGACGGCGACGAACCAGTCGCCGTGCAGGGTGTAGAAGCTCTGGCGCTGGGCCCAGTTCGCGTCGCGCAGGATCGTCACCGTCTGCGCGCCGCGGAAATAGACCGTGCCGCGGTCGTTGGTCAGCGTGGCACGGATGGTGCCGAACTCGTCGATCCAGCCGCTCCAGCCGCCGTTGCCGCAACGCACCACCGGGCGGCGCGTCTCGACCGCGCGCAGAACCGAGTGCGCGGCGTGCTGGTAGGCCGCCCCGCCCTCGCCGAACCAGGCGTTGTTCGTCAGGACCACCAGCACCTCGGCGCCGGCCTGCGCCGACTGGCCGGCCAGCGCGGGGAAGATGTCCTCGTAGCAGATGAGCACGCCCGCCGGCACGTGGCGGCGGCCCGCGGGCAGCGGCAGCGGATCGGCGGAATCGCCCGGCGTGAAGTCGCCGCCGATGGGCGCCACCTTCTCCAGCCAGCCGAACACGGGACGCAGCGGGATGTATTCGCCGAAAGGCACGAGCTTGCGCTTGAAGTACCGGTCCGGCGCGAGGCCGCGGTTGGGATCCACCACAAAGGCGCCGTTGTGCCAGGTATCGGGCCCGCCCGCCGGCACGTTGGCCTCCACCGAGCCGAGCAGGAGCGGTTTGCCGGTCTTCTTCGCCATGTACTCGAGCCACGCCTGGACGTTGGGCTCACGGGTCAGCGGCCAGGGCGTGACGGCCTCCGGCCACACGATGACGTCCGGCGCGCCGCGGTCGTTGGCCAGCACCGTCACCTGCTCGATCGTCTGCAGGACCGTGGTGGCGAAGCTGCGGTCCCATTTCTCGTTCTGCGCGATGTAGGGCTGGACCAGCGCCAGCCGGATGAGCGGCGCGCGCCGCGCGTTCACCGTCTCGCTGATGAAGGGGAACGACGCGAGGACCAGCACCATCAGGGCGAACATGAACTCCGGGCTGCGTTTGCGCAGGCCGGTCGCGCCTTCGTAGAAAATCCGGTGCGCGTAGGCGGCCGAGCCGAGCGCGAAAAGCACGAGCAGGAACGACACCGACCAGGCGCCGGCGTAGGACGCGCTTTGCAGGACGAGCGGACGCTGCCACTGGCTGGCGGCGAGTGGCAGCCACGGGAAACCGCCGAACAGCTGGCTGCGGATCCATTCCTGCATCACCCACAGGCCCGCGAGGCCGAGCAGCACGAGGATGCGGGTGAACGCGCCATGGCCCACCATCCGCGGGACCGCCCACCAGGCGGCCAGGAACCAAGCGCCGACCAGCAGGCCGACAAAGGGGCCGAGCAGGAAGAGGCCGGCCCACGTGACATTGTGCAACCAGCCCAGCAGGACGGTCCACGCCGCCACTTGCGCACCGAGCACGGCCAGCGCAAACGGTTTGAAGCGCGGCTTGCGGTAGGCCCACAACGTCGCGGGCGCCACCAGCACGTAGGCCGCTTCCGGCATGTTGACCGGCGGAAACGCCGCGACCGTCAGCAGCACGGTCAGCGCAAAGACCGCCAGCCCCCAGCCAAGGTGCGGATGACACTGCCAGAGCGTCGGCACCGGGGCGTACGGATCGGCGGCTTCGCTCACATCGGTCACAGGGAGGAAAGGATTGCAGGCAGCTCGGCCAGGCGCTCGATGCGGCGGAAACGCTTCTCGGTCGCGGGCACCTCGGCGTGCTCGTGCTGCCACGTGAGGTGGTACGGCACGTGCACGCCGGCCCCACCGAGCCCGAGCACGGGCAGGATGTCAGACTTCAAGGAGTTGCCGACCATGGCGAACTCCGCCGGCTTCACGCCGTGGCGGCGCAGCACGCGGTCGTAGGCCGGGGCGTCCTTCTCGCTGACGATTTCCACGGCGTGGAAATGGGCCGCGAGGCCCGACTCGGCGATTTTCTTCTCCTGGTGGTGCAGGTCGCCCTTGGTGATCAGCAGCAGGCGGTAGTCGCGGGCGAGGCCCGGCACGATCTCGCCCACCCCGGGCAGCAATTCCACGGAATGCGCCAGCATGCGCTGGCCGGTGGCGAGAATCTCGCGGATTTCCTGCGCGCTGATCGCGCCCTTGGTCAGCTCGATCGCGGCCTCGACGCAGCTCAGCATGAAGCCCTTCACCCCGTA
>CAYZSN010000241.1:0-14502 GCA_964481095.1 uncultured Oleiharenicola sp.
CACCGCCGACGTCTACGGCGACGGCCGCAGCGAGACGCTCATCGGGAAATTCCTCAAGAAGACCAAGGCCCGCAACCGGCTGTTCATCGCCACCAAGCTGGGGCGCCGCGGCGACCCCGGCTGGCCGGCCAACTTCACGCGCGAGATCGTGCGCAAGCACACCGAGGACTCGCTCAAGCGGCTCGGCCTCGACGCGCTCGACCTGACGCAGTGCCACTGCATCCCGACGGACGTCCTGATGAGCGGCGAGGTCTTCGGCTGGCTCGAGGAACTCAAGCAGGAGGGCAAGATCAAGGCCTACGGCGCGAGCGTCGAGGCGATGGACGAGGCGTTGTGGTGCTGCAGGCAGCCCGGCTGCGCGTCGCTCCAGATCATCTTCAATATCTTCCGCCAGAAACCGGTTCACACGCTCTTCGACACGGCCAAGGCCCAGGGCGTCGCCCTGATCGTGCGCCTGCCACTGGCGAGCGGCCTGCTGGGCGGCCGGATGACCAAGGCCACGAAGTTCCCGGCCGAGGACCACCGCAATTTCAACCGCGACGGCGCGGCGTTCAACGTCGGCGAGACCTTTGCCGGCCTGCCGTTCGCGAAGGGTGTGGAGCTGGCGGACGGCCTGAAGCCGTCGGTGCCGCCGAGCCAGACGATGGCGGAGCTGGCGCTGCGTTGGTGCCTGGATTTCGACGCGGTCAGCGTGATCATCCCGGGCGCGAAGAACGCCGACCAGGTGCGCGGCAACATCCGGGCCGGCGACCTGGCGCCGCTGAGCCGGACGCAGCACGTGCAGCTCGCCGCGTATTACGAGCGGAATGTGGCGGCGCACATCCGGGGGCCGTACTGAGCGAAGTGCCAAGTAACAAGTAGCAAGTGGCAAGAGTCGACCGGTTCGGGTTCTTGTTACCTGATACTTGGTACTTGTTACTTCTCGCCGGGCTTGCCAAGCCCGGCAGTTGGCACGATAACCGCTGCCTGCTTTCCGCATGCCCGCATCCGCGACACGGCCGCTGTTGCCCTCAGGTCTGAAATTGCTCAACTGGTTCCTGCAGGGCTGGACCGCGCTCGTCTTCATCTTCCTGTACGTGCCGATCGTGGTGCTGGTGGTGTTCTCGTTCAATTCCTCGAAGCTCAACGTCCTGTGGCAGGGCTTCACCGTCGAGTGGTACGGCCGGCTGTTCCACAACGCGCCCCTGATCGCCGCGGCGAAGAACAGCCTGTCCATCGCCGCGGTCACCACCGTGCTCTCGGTGCTCATCGGCACCGTCGGCGCGTGGCTGCTGCACCGCTACCGCTACCGGTTCGCGCAGGGCATCCAGACACTCGTGGCCATCCCGATGGTCATGCCGGAGATCCTCATGGGCATCAGCCTGCTGATCCTGTTTGCGACGATCGGCATGGGGCTGGGCTTCACCACGATCATCATCGGGCATGTCACGTTCAGCTTCCCGTTCGTGCTGGTGGCCGTGCAGGCGCGGCTGCAGGGGCTCGACCCGGCGCTGGAGGAGGCGGCGCTGGACCTCGGCGCGACCCCGCTCAAGGCCTTCTGGCTCGTGATTGTGCCGTGCCTGCGCCCGGCCATCATCGCCGGCGCGCTCATGGCCTTCACCCTCTCGCTCGACGAGCTGATCGTCACGTGGTTCACCTACACCGCCGCCTCGGCCACGCTGCCCATCCGGGTGTTCGGCCTGGCGAAGGTCGGGCTCAACCCGATGCTCAACGCGCTCTCGACCATCTTCATCGTGGCCACCGTGGCCTTCGTGCTTTTCTCCGAATACCTCAAGAAACTCAGCCGCTGAATCTCCCAGGCAAGGGTCGAGCGAGCTCGACCCCTACATAATTTCTCCAACCCAACCACCCATGAAATCGCTCAAGCATCTGTCCCTCGCACTGGCCCTGCTCGCCGGCGCCACCGGCCTGCGCGCCGCCGAACTCAACCTCTTCGGCTGGTCCGAATACATCCCGCAGGAAGTCCTCGACGGCTTCACCAAGGAAACCGGCATCAAGGTCAACTTCGAGACCTATGCCTCCAACGAGGAGCTGCTCTCCAAGCTCGTCGCCGGCGGCGGCAACTACGACCTCATCCAGCCGTCCGAATACGCCGCCGAGCTGATGATCCGCCGCAACATGCTGGCGCCGCTCGACAAGGCGAAGATTCCCAATTTCAAGAACATCGGGCCCGAGTTCCGGGGCCAGGCCCACGACCCGCAGGACAAGTTCACCGTCCCGTACATGTCCGGCACCGTCGGCATCGTGGTCAACACCGCCACGGTCAAGGACGACATCAAGGGCTACAAGGATGTCTTCCAGGCGAAGTTCAAGGACCGCCTCGTGGTGCTGAACGACAACCGCGAGATCGTCACCTGGGCGCTCTACACGGTCGGCCTGCCGGCCAACGACATCAACACCGCCAGCCTCGCCAAGGTGAAGCCGGTCATCGCGGGCTGGACCAAGCTGATCAAGCTGTACGATTCCGACAGCCCGAAGACCGCGCTGCTCAGCGGCGACGTGGACCTCGGCATCGTCTGGAGCGGCGAGGGGGCGATCCTCTGGAACAACGACAAGAAGTTCAAATACATCATCCCCGCCGAGGGCGCGCACCGCTTCATCGACATCCTCGCCATCCCGGCGTCGGCGAAGAACAAGGCCGAGGCCCACGCGCTGATCAATTACATCCTGCGCCCCGAGATCTCGAAGATCGTGTCCGACGCCTTCCCGTACACGAATCCCAACCTCGAGGCCCGCAAGCTCCTGTCGCCCGAGCAGCTCGCCAACCCGGCCAGCTACCCGCCGCATCCGGGCAAGCTGGAGACGTTCCGCGACATCGGCGGGGCCGCCGCGGAGATCGACCAGCTGATGACCGACCTCAAGAGCGCGCAGTGAATCGAACCGACACACCCCGGCGCTTCGGCCTTCGCCGAGCCTGCGGCCGACAGGTCGCGCCACCCCTCTTGATAGAGGGGATTCAGGCAAGCGTTCCCGCTGGTCCCCTCTATCAAGAGGGGTGCCCGGCAGGGCGGGGTGTGTAATCGTCATGCACACCGCCGCCGCTCCCGCCATCCCCGCCACCGACCGCTCGCGGCCGGGCTGGAAGGCGTGGGCGTTGCTCGCGCCGATGGTGCTCTGGCTGCTCGCCTTCGTGGTGATTCCCGGCGCGATCCTGCTCGTGTACAGCTTCTGCGAGCGCGACGAGGTCGGCGGCGTGATCTTCACCTTCACGGTGAAGAACTACGTCCGTGTCTTCGACCCGGTCTACCTGCGCATCTTCGGGCGGTCGATCGGCTACGCGGTGGCGACGACCATCCTGTGCGTCGTGATCGGCTACCCGGTCGCCTACTACATCGCCCGGGTGGGGGAGAGCCTGCGCAACAAGCTCCTGCTGCTGGTCATGGTTCCGTTCTGGACCAGCTTCCTCATCCGCACCTACGCGTGGATCACCATCCTGAAGCAGGAAGGCCTGCTCAACGGCTTCGTCCAGTCCCTGGGCCTCGGCCTCGGGCCGTTCAACCTGCTCTACACGCCCACGGCCGTGATCATCGGCCTGGTTTATGCGTACCTGCCGTTCATGATCCTGCCGATCTACGGCAGCGCGGAGAAGCTCGACAACTCCCTCATCGAGGCGGCCTACGACCTCGGCGCGGGGCCGGTGCGGGCGTTCTCGGCCGTCATCGTGCCGCTCACGATGCCGGGCATCGCCGCCGGCACGCTGCTGGTCTTCGTGCCCGCCATCGGCATGTTCGCCATCACCGACCTCATGGGCGGCGCGAAGGTGCCGATGATCGGCAACGTCATCCAGAACCAGTTCCTCCAGGCGCGCGACTGGCCCTTCGGCGCGGCGCTCGGCGTCATCTTCATGCTCATGTTCGCCATCACGTACGTCATCCTGCAACGCCGCGGCTCCCGCGCCGCCGCCTGACCATGGAATTTTTATTCAGAAGCCGGAAAGCCGGGAATCTGCAGGTCAGGAATCAAAGCCCTTCCTGTTTTCCTGGGTTCTGAATAAATAATCCGGCATGTATTTTTCCCTGAGACCGTCTGCCCATCGTTGGACACGCTCCGAATGAGCCCAAGCACACCCAAAGCCATGATCGAAATCCGCGGGGTCACGAAGCGCTTCGGCGCATTCACCGCGGTCAACGACGTCAGCCTCACGGTCCACGCCGGCGAATTCATCACGCTCCTCGGGCCCTCCGGCTGCGGCAAGACCACGCTGCTGCGCCTGCTCGCGGGCTTCGAGACGCCCGACGAGGGGGCCGTCTTCCTCGACGGCGAGGACGTCTCCCACGTGCCGCCCTACCACCGCTGCGTGAACCAGGTCTTCCAGAGCTATGCGTTGTTCCCGCACCTGACGGTGAAGGAAAACGTCGGCTTCGGCCTGCGCATGCAGCATGTCCCGGCCGGCGAGGCCGAGAGCCGCATCCGCGAGGCGCTGGCCACCGTGTCCCTCGCCGAGCAGGCGGACAAGCTGCCGCAACAGATGTCCGGCGGCCAGCGCCAGCGCGTGGCGCTCGCCCGCGCCATCGTCTGCCGGCCCAAGGTGCTGCTGCTCGACGAGCCGCTCTCCGCGCTCGACGCCAAGCTCCGCCACGGCATGCAGCTCGAGCTGAAGCACCTCCAGCGCAAGCTCGGCCTCACCTTCGTGTTCGTCACGCACGACCAGGAGGAGGCGCTGACGATGTCCGACCGCATCGCCATCATCAACAAGGGCCGCATCGAGCAACTCGACAACGCGATCGACATCTACCACCGCCCGCGCACGCCGTTCGCGGCCGACTTCATCGGCCAGGCCAACCTGCTCAGCGCCGCCATCATCCTGCGCGACGGCTCGACGGCCCGGGTGCGCCTGTCGAGCGGCCTGGAGCTGGTGGTCGCCGCCAGCGGCCTGCCGGCGGGCGCGACCAAGGCGCTCGTCTCCATCCGCCCCGAGAAGATCCACATCAGCCGCGTGCCGTCGCCGGCGGAGAACGTCTTCCAGGCCCGCATCGAGGAGGAGATTTTCCAGGGCGCCACCGACCAGCTCCGGCTCGTGACCGAGCAGGGCACGAGGTTCAGCGCCCTCGTCGCCAACGAAAGTGCCACGCAGGACTCCTTCCACGAAGGCGAGAAGGTTTACTGCAGCCTCCACCTCGACGACCTGGTGATCGTGCAGGCGGAGTAGCGCGCTTCCGTGGGACCGGAAGCGCAACGTTCAACCTTCACGGGGTCGCCTTGGACGTTGGAAGTTGAGCGTTGGATGTTGCACGTTGCGCTGAGCCGGTTGGCTCAGCGCAGCTCCTTCCGGATCACGAGCTTCAAGCCGGACCAGACGTCGTCCACGGCGCAGACCTTGATGTCCACGAAGCCGAGCGGCAGGCACGCCTCGCGCACGCGGTCCTCGGTGAGGTCGGTCGGGACCTTGGACGCCTTCTTCGGCCACGACACCCACACGGCGCCGTCGGGCGCCAGCCGTTTCCGGTAAAGGGCGAGCAGCTTCGCCAGCTCGGCAAATTTTATCGTGAAGGCGTGGATCAACTGCACGCCGGCCCGGGGTGCCTGCAGCCACGTGACCGACTTCGGGTCGTCGAGTGCCAGCAGCGCCGCGTAGTTTTTCGGCGCGTGGTGCAGGTGCACGGTCAGGCCGGGCTGGTAGCCGAGCTTCTTCGCCAGCGGGGTCGCGGAATAACCGGCCATGAAGGAATTAGAAATGGTCGTGGTACCCATTCAATTCCCAAAGTTCGTCATCCTGAGCCGTGCGAAGGATGACGGAAGCGGTCGGCGTTGTGTCTTGGGGTGCTTGCTTGGCGGCAATGCAACCTCAAGCAACCCTAGGCAATCTCGACCCGCGGGATCGCCGCGAGGAGGCTGCGGGTGTACGGATGTTGCGGGCGCTCCATGATGTCGAGGGCGGGGCCGAGTTCGACGATCTTGCCCTGGTACATGACGGCGATGCGGTCGGAGATATGCTTCACCACCGACAGGTCGTGGGCGATGAAGATCATCGTCAGGTTCATCTCGCGCACGAGCCGGGCGAGCAGGTTCAGGATCTGCGCCTGGATCGAGACGTCGAGGGCGGACACCGGCTCGTCGGCGATGATGACCAGCGGTTCGAGGGCGAGGGCGCGCGCGATGGCGATGCGCTGCCGCTGGCCGCCGGAAAATTCATGCGGGTACTTGCCCATGAAACGCGGAGCGAGGCCGACCTGCGCCATGAGCTGCGCGACCCGGGCGGCGACGCCGGCTTCGGGCACCACCGCGTGGACGCGCAGCGGCTCGGCCAGCGCGTCGAACACGGTCATGCGCGGGTTGAGCGACGCGAACGGGTCCTGGAATACCATCTGCAGGTCGCGCCGGGCGGCCTTGATTTCGCCGGCGGTGCCGGCGGTCAGGTTCTGGCCGCCGAGGATCACCGTGCCGGAGGAAGGCGGCAGCAGCTGCATGATCGTCCGGGCGAGCGTCGACTTGCCGCTGCCGGATTCGCCGACGAGGCCGAGGACCTCGCCGCGCTTCACGTCGAAGCTCACGCCGTCGACCGCCTTCACCGTGCCCGTGCGGTGTTTGAACAGGAAACCGCTCTCGATCGGAAAATGGGTGCTGACGTCCCGCACGCTGATCATGGGTGCGGCATTCGGCGCGGGTGCGGCCACGGGCGGCGGGGCCTCCTCGGTGGGCAGGGCGAAGCGCGCCAGCAGCTCCGCCTCGGTGAAGGGCTTCGACAGGTCGGGCGGCATGCCGGGGATGGCGTAAAGCTCGCGGCCCTTGGGCTGGAGCGCCGGGATGCAGCGCTGCAGCGCCTTGGTGTAGGGATGCTGGGGCGCGCGGAAGAGGGTGCGCGTGTCGGCCGTCTCGACGATCCGGCCGGCGTACATCACCTGCACGCGGTCGCAGAGGCCGGACACGACCGCGAGATCGTGCGTGATGAAGATCACGGCCATGCCCAGTTCGCGCTGCAGCTGGCGGAGCAGCTGGAGGATCTGCGCCTGCACCGTCACGTCGAGCGCGGTGGTCGGCTCGTCGGCGATGAGGAGGTCGGGCTTGGTGACCAGCGCCATGGCGATCATGACGCGCTGGCGCATGCCGCCGGAGAATTCGTGCGGGTAGGAGTGGATGCGCTGCGCGGCGTCGGCGATGCCGACCGCCTCGAGCATCGCGAGGGCGCGGGCGAACGCCTCCGTTTTCGTGAGCTTTTCGTGGATGAGCAGCGGCTCCATGATTTGCTCGGAAATCCGCAGGTACGGGTTGAGGGAGGTCATCGGGTCCTGGAAGATCATCGCGATGCGCCGCCCGCGGATGTCGCGCAGCTGCGCCGGCGGACAGCGCAGCAGGTCGACGCCGCCGAATCCTGCCGTGCCGCCCTCGATGCGGCCGGGTGGCTGGGGGATCAGGCCGAGCAGCGACAGGCAGCTGACCGACTTGCCCGAGCCCGACTCGCCGACCACCCCGAGGATCTCCCCCTTGTCGAGGTGGAAGGAAACGCCGTTGACGGCGCGATACACGCCGGTGCGGGTGTGAAAACTGACGCGCAGATCGGTGACGTCGAGGAGGGCCATCGAGTGAAAGGGAGGGTGAGGGTGGGTCCGGTTCCGGCAACGCCCAAATGTGGCCAGACTGCCATCGTTCCCTTTTTCCGCCGAAGCGGGTTACGAGAACGATTCAAGCTGGGCGAGCGGGCCGCCGGCGCCGGAGTTAGGTAGGAGCCTGCTTGCAGGCGATTCGAAGCGCCGCCGTGCGAATGTGGCATCGCCTGCAAGCAGGCTCCTACACCAAGGCCGGGAAGCCGCGGAGCAATTCGGCGAACAGATTCTCGTACGAATCGATCATGCCCTCGAGGGAGAAGCGCACCGGGGCGTCGGCCCGGCCGCGCGCCACGACGGTTTCGACGTCCGGCCCGCCGGCGAGCACGCGCCGGAGGATCGCGGCGAGCGCGGCATCGTCCCCGCCCGGAAAGGTCCAGCCGTTGACCTCGTGCTGGATGATGTCGTCGATGCCGGCGGCGAGGCTGCCGATGGCGCCGCAGCCGGCCGACATGTAATCCATGAGGACAAGCGGCAGGCCTTCGTAATGCGTGGCCAGCACCGCGGCCCGGCAGCGGTGGTAGAGCGGGGCGGGATCCACGCGGCCGAGGAAATCGACGCGTTCCGCGAGGCCGAGCTGCCGGGCCAGGCGCTCGCAGGCGGCGCGATGCGACGCCTTGCCGTCGCCGCCGAGCAGCAGGCGGCCGGTCCAGCCTTCGTCAACGAGGCGTTTCGCGGCGCGGATGAGCGTGGGCTGGTCCTTCTGGCGGGCAAAGCGCGCGACCATGATGATGTCCTGGCCGCGGCTGGCGAACGGCGGCGCGCCGGCCGCGTAGCGCGAGGAATCCGCGCCGTTGTGGATGATCCGCACGCGCGGCCCGGCCAGGCGCCGCCGGGTGAGATGTTCCACCACGCCCCGCGACACGCAGACCGTGGCGGAGGTGCGGGCGGCGAGCGGTCGCGCCTGCCAGCGCCGCCAGAAGGCGTAGCGCTCGCAGTTCTGCTCGATGTGCACGACGACGGGGACCTTTTCGGCGAAGGCCGCCTGCCGGCCCCAGATGTGCTCGCTGAAGCCGTGCGCGGCAAAAACCTGCGGTTGGAATTCCCTGATCAGGACGCGCAGCTGCCGGCGCGTCGTCCACTTGGGGCCTCCGTTCACCCACGCCGTGCGCAGCCCGGCGGCGGCGATGCGCTCCTGCATGGGGGCGGGCAGCGGCACCTTCTTCCGGCGCAGCACGAGCAGGGGTTCATAGGCGCCGGAGCGCAGATGGCCGCACGCCACTTCCAACGCGACCTTCGTGGCCCCGGAGCCGCCGCCGGTGACGAAATGGATGACGCGCGGCGCGGAGCTCATGTGCAATTCCCTTCTGTCATCGCGAGCCCGGCAAAGCCGGGCGTGGCGATCCAGCTGGATTGCTTCGTCACCCTGTCAAACAGGGCTCCGCGCAATGACTGAAAGTGAGATAGCGTCATGGCTTGGCCAGATAGCCGTCCAGCGCGGCCTGCACCTCGGCGACGCTGAGGCGCAGCAGCGGGCGCGGGCCGGAGACGTCCGCCGGCCGCAGCGCGGTGTATTTCGTGTCCCACGGGTGCCAGCGCCAGGGTTCGAGCGGGCCGTAGAGGCCGACCACCGGGACGTGGAAGGACGCGGCGATGTGCAGGAAGCCCGTGTCGATGCCGAAGGCGAGGTCCATGCGGTGCAGCAGCGAACCCGCCTCGGCGATGCCCAGCTGGTTGCTCCAGTCGTGGCAGTGCGTGCGCAGTGCGGCGGGCACGCCGGCGAGGATGGCCGCGTAGTAGGCCGCGTTGCCCGGCGAGTCGCAGAAATGCACCTCGGCGTTCCGGTCGCGCACGAGCCACGCGATGACCTCGGCGAAGCGTTCCGGCGCCCAGTCCTTGAGGTCGAACACGGATTTCGCGCAGATGAAGACGCGGGCGCGCCCCGTCGGGCGGAGGCTGGCGTCCATGCGCCGGTCGACCTGCGGGTCGGTCCAGTTCTCGTTGCCGGTGTCGATGACGGGGATGTCGTCGGCGCGCAGCACGTCGAGGAAGCACTCGACCTCGTGCTTGTCGGCGTAGGGCGTGCTGCGCTGCAGCAGCCACGCGCGGCCCTCGGTGGAGAAACCGACGCGGTGCGGGATGCCGGCCAGCAGCGGCAGGATCGCGCTCGAGAAGGAGCGGCGCAGGATGTAGCAGCGGTCGTAACGGCGCGCGCGCAGGAACCGGGCGGCGGCGAAAAGGCCGGTGGGGAAGGGCGCGGCGCGCTTGCGGGCGCCCTGCAGGCGCGGCCCGTAGTAGAGCAGCTCGTTCTTGTACGGGCAGCGGGCGAGCGTGTCGCCGGACACCGGCTCGGAGAGCACGTCGATGATCGCGTTGGGAAACGCGCGGCGGAGGTTGCGGAGGAAAGGGATGGCCAGGACCGTGTCGCCGATGAACCGGTAGCGGATGACCAGCAGGCGCAGCGGGCGTTTGTCGGGCCAGATCATCGTCAGTAAACCTCGGGATAGCCCGCGCCGCGGGCCTTGAAGCGCTTGTGGACCCAGAAGTATTGCTCGGGCGCGAGCCGGACGTTGTCCTCGATCAGCCGGTTGATGCGGATGGCGTCGGCGGAGGCGTCCTCGGTCGGGAAATTTTCCAGCGCCGGGTGGACCGTGAGCGTGTAGCTGCCGTCGGTTTCGCGCCGGGCGAAGTAGGGGACGACGGCGGCGCCGGTCATCTTGGCGATCTTGCTCGTGGCGGTGTTGGTGATGGCGGGCACGCCGAAGAACGGCAGGATCTCCGAACCCGGCGTGCGCTTGCCCTGGTCGGGCGCGTACCAGATCGCGTGGCCGGCCCGCAGCGCGCGCACGAGGCCCTTCAGGTCGTCGAAGTGCACGGCGACGGTCATCTGGCGCTCGCGCTGGCCGCGCATGATCTGGGCGATGACCGGGTTGTTGGGATCGCGGTAGAGCCCGCCCATGCCATAGGCGTCGATCAGCAGGCGGCCGCAGATTTCCAGCGTCGTGAAATGCGCGGTCAGCAGCAACGCGCCGTGGCCGCGGGCGAGGGCGGCGCGGAGATGCTCCAGGCCGATGATGCGGTGCGGCGGCAGGTCCTCGGGGCGGGCCCACCAGCCGGTGCAGACCTCGAGCAGGCCCAGCGCGAGGGAATCGAAGTGGGCGCGCGCGAGCGCGCGGATTTCCCCTTCGCTTTTCTCCGGGAAGCACAGCCGCAGGTTCACCAGCACGACGTGGCGGCGGATGCGGAAGACATGGAAGGCGAACCAGCCGACGAGCCGGGCGAAACGCCACTGCTCCGGCCAGGTGAGGGCGCGGGACGCGAGGCGGAACAAGCCGAGGCCGATCCACATCGGCCAGTGTTGCGGCAACCACAGCCTGGATTGCTCGCTCGCGCGGCTCATGTCTTCGCCTGCTGGCGGTACAACTGCGGGTTCAGCGCCGGGTCGTTGTACATCTTGAACTGGTAGTAGACCGAGAACGTGCGGCGCCCGGCGGCGACGTCGGCCAGCAGCTCGCCGAGGCTGGCGGTGAGGTCCGCGCGCTGGCGCCGGATGCGGGCGAGCTTCTCCGCGCATTTCGCGCGGTGCTCCGTGGACGCGTCGGCGCGGACGGTTTCCTCGTGCATGTGGTATTCCTTCAGGGCGAGGATCGAGAGCCGGTCGATGATCATGCCGGGCGTCTCGGAATTGCGCGGCACGCCCGACTCGCGCGGCTGGAGCGCGGCGACGAGCGCCTTGTCCATCTCCTCGGCGAAGTTGTTCCGCTCCTGGTTGAAACGGTCGATGTTGCGCTTGGCGCGGTAGACGGCCTCGAAGCCGAGGTCGTCGCGGCGGGCGACGTCCTCCTCGTGCCACAGCGAGAAATTCCGCAGGTGGTTTTCCTCGAGCAGGCGGTGGAAACCCTCGCCGGCGGCGGCCGGCGCGGCCTGGTGCCAGCGGGCGGTGAGTTCGGTCTGGCGGGCGGCGAGGTCCGGGGCGTCGAAATTCATGGCGGTGGGCAAATTGAGTTGGACAAAACAGCCCCGGACACAAGCCTGCGCATGCCGGCGCGTGAAAAGCCTCCTGGTCATCAAGCCCTCGTCCCTCGGGGACATCGTGCATGCCCTGCAGGTGGTGCAGACGCTGGCGCGGGAACGGCCGCAGTGCCGGATCACGTGGGTGGTGCGCGAGCGGTTCGCGGGCCTGGTGCAGGCCGCGCCCTTTGTGCACGAGGTGGTCATCTTCCGGCGGCGCGACGGCTGGCGGGCGTTCCTGCGGCTGCTGCGCCAGCTCCGCGCGCGCGAGTTCGACGCCGTGTGGGACATGCAGGGCTTGCTGCGGTCCGGCCTGATGACGGCGGCGACGCGGGCGCCGGCCAAGTGGGGCCGGTTCGACGCGCGGGAAGGCGCCGGGTTTTTCTGCAACCGGCGCGTGCCGCCGCCGGCGGGCCCCGGGCCGCACCATGCGCTGGAGATCCTGCTGCCCTTCCTGGCCACGGCGGGCGTGGCGCCGCGCCTGGATTTTCCCCTGGGCCTGCGCCCGACGGCAACCTACCCGTGGCAGGAGTTCCTGCGCGGCGACCCGCGCGACGTCTTCGTGATCTTCACCGACAGCCGCGGCGCGGAAAAGGAATGGCCGCGCTTCGCCGAGCTGACCGCGCTGATCCTCCAAGCCATGCCGGGGAGCCGCATCGTGTGGTGCGCCGGCCAGCCGGCCGAGCCGAAGGTGCCGGTGCCCGCGGACCGTTTCCTCAACCTGACCGGCTGCCCGATGGACCAGATGATCGCGCTGGTACGACAGCCGGCGACCTTCATCGGCAACGACAGCGGGCCGATGCACCTGTCCGCGGCGTCCGGCAACCGGGTGCTGGCCATCTTCGGGCCGACGTCGCCGCGCCGGTTCGGGCCGTTCCCGCTGGCGAATCCCAAGCACCTCGCGGTGGAGGCGCCCGGGGGGCAGCTGGCCCGGCTCGAGCCGGCGGCCGTGCTGGCGGCGCTGCAGGAACTGCGGGCGCGGGCGCTTTAGGCGGGACAAAGGCGGGTAAATATCGCCGGCCCAGGGGCGGGGAACCGATTCGGATTTGCGTTCGAAAAACTTCGCGCAATTCTCCGGAACGCCGCGCCGACCACGCGGTCACCGACCAGCACCATGCCCGAACTGCTCATCATCAAGCCGTCCGCCCTGCGCGACATCGTGCACGGCCTGCAGGTCGCGGCGTCGATCAAGGCGCAGAAGCCCGAGTGGCGCATCTCGTGGATCGTGCGGGACATTTTCTCGCCACTGGTGCGCGCCTGCGCGGCGGTCGACCAGGTGTTCGTGTTCCAGCGCCACGAGGGCCCCCGCGGCTTCCTGCACACGATGCGCGAGGTGCGCCGGCAGGAGTTCGACGTGGTTTGCGATTTCCAAGGCCTGCTCCGCACCGGCTTGATGACAAAGTGGGCGCGCGGGCGCCGCAAGGTCGGCCGGGCCGACGCGCGGGAGGGCGCCGGGTTTTTCTACCGGGAGAAGGTCGCGCTGCCGCCGGCGGGCCGCTCCGCGCACGCGCTGGAAACCCTGCTGCAGTTCTGCCCGGTGATCGGCGCCGAGCCGCGGCTGGTGGGGCCGCTGCGCTTCCGCGACGTCGACCGCCTCAACCTGACCTTCATGGAGCCGCGCAAGGGGCACCGGCCGATCCTGCTGTTTCCCGACAGCGGCCAGGACAACAAGAGGTGGAACGGCTTCGCGCAGCTGACCTCGCTGCTGATCCGCGAGGCGGGCCGCAAGGTCGTGTGGGCGGGCAGCAACTACCTTCCCAGCCGCGAATCGTTTCCCGAGGGCACGTTCATCAACCTCACCGGCAACACCAGCCTCACCTCGCTGCCGGCGCTGCTGAGCAAGGCCGACTGGGTGATCTCGAACGACAGCGGGCCGATGCACCTGTCGGCCGCGATGGGATTCAAGACGATCGGGCTGTTCGGCCCGACCGACCCGCGGCTGACCGGCCCGTATCCGCTGAAGAGCCCGACCAACTACGCCATCCAGGCGCCGGTCGGCGACCTGAACCTGCTTTCGGCCAAGGAAGTGTTCTACCTTTTCAACCGGATCGTGGCGTCCCTGCACAAGGCCTACGGGACCGCGCAACTGGCCCACGCCTGAGCCGTTTTGGGGTGGGCGTCGGTTTCCACACCGACGCCTGTCGCCGAAAACCGGCGACCACCTTGGAGCAAGCGCCGCCGCCGGACAAATTTAGCCTGTTCATGGGTGGGGATACGCATTGAATGCGCTCTTCCATGCTCGATCCCAAGCTCCTTCGCGATTCCCCCGAAACGGTGCGCGCTGCCATCGCCCGCAAGCACCTCGACGTCGACCTCGACGCGGTGCTGGCGCTGGATGCCACCTGGCGCGGGCTCCTGACCGAGGTCGAACAGCTGCGCTCCAAGCAGAAGGCCGCGAACACCGAGATGGCCGCGCTCAAGAAGGGTTCGCCGGAATTCCTCGCCAAGGTGCAGGAAATGAAGGGCGTGTCCGCGGCGGCGAAGGCGAAGGAGGACAGCCTGAAGCCGGTCGAGGAAAAGTGGCACGCCGCCATGCTCACGCTGCCCAACATTCCGCACGCGACGGTGCCGGACGGCAAGACGCCGGAGCAGAACGTCGTGCACGCCACGCACGGCTCGATTGACGCGCTGTCGAAACACGCCCTGCCGCACTGGGAGATCGGCGGCTTCAACAACCTCGTCGATTTCGGGCGCGGCGCGAAGGTCACCGGCGCGGGCTTCCCGTTTTTCATCGGCGACGGCGCCCGCCTCGTGCGCGCGCTGCTCCAGTTCTTTTTGGATGAGGACGGCAAGGCCGGCTATACGGAGGTGAGCCCGCCGATCTTCGTCAACGCCGCCAGCGCCACGGCCACCGGCCAGCTGCCCGACAAGGAAGGGCAGATGTACGAGACGGCGGACAAGCTCTATGCCGTACCCACGGCCGAGGTGCCGCTGACCAATTTCTTCCGCGACGAAATCCTCGAGGAGGACCAGCTGCCCGTGCGCCGCTGCGCCTACACGCCGTGCTTCC
>CAYZSN010000242.1:0-10213 GCA_964481095.1 uncultured Oleiharenicola sp.
GCGTGCGGGAGCAGATCGCGAACGTCGAATGAGCGAAGCTCATTCGACGCAGTTGAAAGCTGCAGGGTGAAAGCCGAAAGACCGGACAGCTGGGCCCGGCTTTCAACTTGAAACTCTCACCTTTCAACTGCGGCCGGCGCCGCCGGCTGCCGCAGCGACCAGATGACATACCAGAACACGCCGACGAAGATGGCGCTGTCGGCCACGTTGAAGGTCGGGTAGATGTAGCTGCCGAAGTGGAAATCGAGGAAGTCGATGACATGGCCGTGCCGGACGCGGTCGACCAGGTTGCCGGCGATGCCGCCGCAGAGCAGGCCGAAGGCGCACTGGGCGGCCGGCTGCCGCAGGCCCAGCGCGCGCCGCCAGAAGAAGATGGCGGCGAGGGTGCCGAGCGCCAGCACCGCGAGCGCCAGGCTCTGGCCGGAGAACATGCTCCAGGCGGCGCCCGTGTTGCCGACGTGGACGAGGTTGAAAAAACCGGGCATGACCTCGATCCGCGCACCCGGCCCGTAGCTGCCGAAGGGCAGCCGGCTGGCGATCATCGCCTTGGTGACCTGGTCGAGCGCGAGTGCGGCGACCGCGAGGAGCCACAGGCGGTGGTAGGCCGTGATTTTTTCGATTTTTGATTTCTGATTTTCGATGGGCGGCTGGCCGGGCGGAACTGGCGGCCGGGAATTTGTTGCCACCGGTGTCGGCCGATCGGTCATCAAATCGAAAGTCGGAAATCCAAAATCAAAAATAGCGCTTATTCGTCGTCGCCGCCGCTGTCGTCGGCGATCTTGCCGCCTTCCTCGTCGGTGCCGTCGCCGAACAGGCCGCCGCGCTGCTGCGCCCGGTGCGAGTGGCGCTCGACCTGTTTCTTGGCCTCGGCGGAGTAGCGGGTGAAGGGCACGGCCAGCAGGCGCTCCTTGGCGATGGGCTTCTGCGTGGATTCGCAGATGCCGTAGGTGCCGTCGTGGATGCGCTTGATCGCGGCCTCGATTTCCGCGAGCGCCTCCTGCTCGCCGGACACGAGGCTGAGCGCGAAGTCGCGGTCGAAGGTGTCGGTGCCGGCGTCGGCCATGTGCTGGCCGTAGCCGGACAGGTCGCCGGAATCGTCCTTGGACGACTTCATGAGCGTCTCCTCGGTGTGCTCGCCAAGCTGGGTCAGCACGTGGTTGCGCAGATCGAGCAGGAGGCGGTAGTAGCGGCGGAACTTCTCCGGCACCTCGGACTCGTCCACCATGGTCGCCGGCTTCTTGCCCTTGTTGGGGTTGAAGCCGAGGATGTCGGCGAGCGAGGCGGTCTTGACGTGGTGCGGCTTGTGCGGCTTCTCGGGCTGCGCGAGGTCGTGGTTCTTGGCGGACCTGGCCGCGCCGGCGGCCTTGCCGGCCTTCGCGGAGGACTCGATCTGCTTCTCGTTCTTCTTTGCGATCTCGCGAACCTCGTCGAGGGAGAAGGCGATCGACTTGGCCGGGCCGGTGGATTTGCGCTCGAGGATCTTGCGCTTGAGGTCGGCGGCGGACATCGGGGCCTTGGAAGCGGGTTTGGCCGGGGCGGCGGGAGCCTTGGCGGCGGCAGGTTTGGCGGGCGCGACCTTGGGCTTGGCGTCGGGCTTCTTGGCCGGCGCGGGCTTGGGGGCGGGCTTCTTCTTGGCGGCGGTGGGTTTCTTGCTCTTGGCCATAATCGGTAAAATGGGTTAGGAGTTAAGCGCATCTGCGCAGCGAGGGCAAACTTCTCCTTGCGGAGTTACTGACAAAGCGGGGACCCAGCGCCAGCAGCGCGGGCAGCGGACATTTCCGGCTTCCCTGGCGTTGCGGGCCGCAATACTGACGACGGAGCCGGGCTTGGGTTCCAAGGTGACGCCGGAAACAATAAAAAATTCGGGCAGGAAGCCGCGGTATTTTTCCAGCAGCGCGTAGGCAGCATCATCCGCCGCACCGGAGAGCGCGAGCACGGCATCCAACGATTTGCCGATGGTGCCGGCCTGGCGCATGGGCTCGAGGGCCTCGGTGACCTTGGCGCGGAGCTTGAAAAGTTGCTCGAATTCGGCGGCGATTGCCGGATTGGTCCACTCGGGCGGCACCACGGGCCAGTCCTGCAGGTGGATGGATTCGCTGCTGTATTCCTGGCCGGTCCGGGCGTAGCTCCAGGCTTCGTCGGTCGTGAACGTGATCACCGGGGCGAGGAGGCGCACCAGGCTGTGGAAGATCGCGTGGATCGCGGTCTGTGACGAGCGGCGCAGCGGATGGGCGGCGCCGAGCGTGTAGAGCCGGTCCTTGAGGATGTCGTGGTAGAGCGCCGACATCGTGACCGAGCAGAATTGGTTGCAGAGCTGGTAGACGCGGTGGAACTCGTAGGCCTCGTAGGCCTTCGTGCACTCGTCGACGAGCACGGCGGTCTGGTGCAACGCCCAGCGGTCGAGCGCGTCCATCTTCGCGACCGGCACGGCGTGCTGCTTCGCGTCGAAATCGAACAGGTTGGAAAGCTGGAAGCGGAGCGTGTTGCGGAACAGGCGGTACGCCTCGCCGACGTGCTTGAGGATTTCCTCGTCCACCGGGATGTCGTCGCGGAAATCCTGCGAGGCGATCCAGAGGCGGATGACGTCGGCGCCGTGCTGGGCGATGTAGGCGTCGGCGGTCTGCGGCTTCTGGTAGGTGGAGCTCTTGGAGATCTTCTGGCGGTTTTTGTCGACGATGAAGCCGTGGGTGAGGACCGCCTTGTACGGCGCCGCGCCGAAGGCGATGACGCTGTTCCAGAGCGAGGACTGGAACCAGCCGCGATGCTGGTCGCTGCCCTCGAGGTAGAGGTCGGCCGGCCAGTGCGTGCCGCCCTGGCCGCGCTTGAGCACCGCGGCGTGCGTCGAGCCCGAGTCGAGCCACACGTCGAGCGTGTCGCGACCGCAGGTGAGCTCCGTCGCGGCCGGCCAGCCGGCGGGCGGCTTCACGCCGGCAAGCAATTCAGCCGGCGGGGCGTCGTACCAGAAATTGGTGCCCTTCGTGGCGATCTTGTCCGCCACGGCGCGGATGACGTCCGCGTCGATGTAGGGCTTCTTGTCCGGGCCGTAGAAGGCGATGATCGGCACGCCCCACGAGCGCTGGCGGCTCACGCACCAGTCGGGACGCGATTCGACGGCGCCCCGGATGCGGGCCTCGCCCCAGGCGGGAATCCAGCCCTGGTGCTGCGCGATCCGGGTGATCTCGTTGAGCGCGATCTGGCGGTGGCCCGCCTTGTCCAATGAAACGAACCACTGGTCCACGGCCCGGAAGATGATCGGCGTCTTGGAGCGCCAGCAGTGCGGGTAGCTGTGCGGGTACTTCGCCTTGGCCAGCAGCGCGCCGGCCTCGGCGAGCTTCTTGAGCACGCCGAGATTGGCCGGGGAAGGCTTCTTGGCCGCGAGGTCCTCGACGGTCTCGAGCGTGGTCAGGCCGACGAGGTCCGCGGGTACGCGCCCGTCGGCAATGTATTTCCCGTCGTCGCCGACCGGGCAGTAGATCTCGAGGCCGTACTTGAGGCCGGTCTGATAGTCCTCCGCGCCATGGCCCGGGGCCGTGTGCACGGCGCCCGTGCCACTGTCGGTCGTGACGTAATCGGCGAGCACAACCGGCGAGGCGCGGTCGATGAAGGGATGGCGGGCCTGCAACTTCTCCAGCTTGGCGCCGGGCACGGTCATGACGACGGACGGTGGCGGCTCGATCTTGGCCGCGGTGGCGACGGCCCCGAGCAAAGCGGAGGCGACGATGAGCCGTTCCGCGCCGGTGTCGGCGACGGAATACTCGACCTCCGGATGCAGCGCGATGGCCAGGTTGGCGGGGATCGTCCACGGCGTGGTCGTCCAGATGACGAGGTAGAGCGGCTTGTCGGCCGGCAGGCCGAACTTCCTCGCCTCGTCGGCCGGCACGAGGAACTTCACCCAGATGGCGATCGAGGTGTGGTCCTTGTACTCGATCT
Source organism: uncultured Oleiharenicola sp. (assembly GCA_964481095.1). Classification (GTDB taxonomy): domain Bacteria; phylum Verrucomicrobiota; class Verrucomicrobiia; order Opitutales; family Opitutaceae; genus Lacunisphaera. The sequence continues at coordinate 3,931 of CAYZSN010000242.1, forward strand.
CGGCTTCGGCCAGCGCGGTCTCGAAGGGGATGGACCAGTAAACCGGCTTCTTGCTGCGGTAGACGAGGCCCTGTTCGACGAACGCGGCGAACGTGCGCAGGATGTCGGCCTCGAAGGCCGGCGCCTTGGTCTTGTACTCGTTCTGCCAGTCGGCGAGCACGCCGACGCGTTTGAACTGCGCGGTCTGCTTGGCAATCCAGCCTTCGGAAAATTCGTCGCACTTGGCGCGGAACTGCGCGGTGGTGAGCGTCAGGTTCTGCTCCTTGATCTCCTTGCCGACCTTCTGCTCGATCGGCAGGCCGTGGCAGTCCCAGCCCGGCACGTACGGCGTGCGGAAGCCGCGCATGGACTTGTAGCGGTTGACGAAATCCTTGAGCGACTTGTTGAGCGCGGTGCCGATGTGGACGTCGCCATTGGTGAACGGCGGGCCGTCGTGGAGGACAAAGGCGGGCTTGCCGGCGCGTGCGGCCTGGATTTTGCCGTACAGGTCGAGCCTTTCCCAGTGGGCGACGCGGCCCGGCTCGCGTTTCACCAGGTCCGCCCGCATGGGGAAATCGGTCTTGGGCAGCAGCAGGGAATTTTTCAGGTCTAGCGCCATGGAAATAAGGCGCCGGAAGCTAGTCCGGAAGGGCCATGGGGCAAGAGCCAAGTGGGCCCTTCCGGAAAGGATCAAGTATCAGGTGACAAGTAACAAGCGGCAGTCGCAGATCTTGGTACTTGGAACTTGTTACTTGTCACTTCGCGCCATGTATTCCGTGGCGCGCTGCGCGAGCTTGAGGCCGCTGCGCACGCAGTCGGGCAGGGAAATCCCGTCCCGCGAATTGCCGCCGATGAAAAGCCCGTCGTACCGGTTTTCGCACTGGACGAGAGGCTCGAGGAAGCGTTCGTGGCCGACATTGTACTGCGGGATGGCTTTCGGCCAGAAGGAGTGGCGCGTGAAGACCGGGTCGCCCGTGATGCCCAGCAATTCGCGCAGGTCGGGCAGGACGGCGGCCAGCAGTTCGGGTGTGGCGAGGCGGCCGGCGTCGGGCTGGCGCATGCCGCCGACAAAAACCGTCAGCGCCACGTGCCCGTCGGGCGCGCGGCCCGGGAAAAGCGTCGAGGAGAACAGGACGCCCAGCAGGCTGCGGCGTTCGCGCGCCGGCAGCAGCGCGCCGAAGCCGTTGAGCGGATGCCGCACCTGGTCGCGGCGGAAACCGAGGAAGAGCGAGCTGACCGGCGGGGAGGGCAGGTGGTCGAGCGAGGCGAGGGGGCGCTCGGCGAGCGTGCCGAACACCAGCTGGGCCAGCGCCGGGGCCGGCAGCGCCAGCAGCACGGCGTCGAAGTCCGCGCTTTGCACCGTGTCGCCCTCGCTGGCGATGATCTTCCACGGCCGCCCGGGGATGAGGCTGGTGACCTGGGTGCCGGGACGCACGCTGCCCGGCGGCAGGGCGTTGGCCAGCGCCTCGGGCAGGGCCTGCAGGCCGCGTTCGAAGGAGATGATCGGGACGAGGCCGGAGCTTTCGCCCCGGGCGCGGCGTTCGGCGGCCTGGGCACGGAACCCGCGGAGCAGCGAACCGTGGCGGCGTTCGAGCTGCCAGAGGTTGGGAAACGCGTAGCGCGCGGAGAGCTTGTCCGGATCCCCCGCGTACACGCCGGCGACGAGCGGGTTGAGGCCGTAGTCGACGATTTCCTGGCCGAAGTGCGCGGCGACGAAGCTGGCCAGGCTGGTGTCGGTGGTGCGCAGGCGCGGCCGGCTCAGCAGCTCCCGCAGGACCTTGAAGCGGGCGCGCAGCGAGAAGAGCGGTGACACCAGCAGGGCGGGCGGCGACAGCGGCACGGGCACGAGGCGGCCGCGGCGGACGATGAAGCGGTTGCGCGCGGCGGGATTCGCGACCTGCCGGTCGCGGGCGAGCCCGAGCTCGTTGACCAGGGCGGTGATCTCCGGTGTTTCCTGGATGGAATTCGGGCCGGCCTCGGCGAGCCAGCCGGCCTCGGCGTGCGAGGCGATCACGCCGCCGGGGCGCGCGGTTCGCTCGAAGACGGTGACACGATGGCCCTCGCGGTGCAGGCGGCAGGCGGCGGTCAGGCCGGTGAGGCCGCCGCCGATGACAGCGATCGATTTGGACGCAGAGGACACGGGGAGATTACGGCACCACCATGCACGACTTCGCGTGCGCCGCGAACCGCGCGATTAATTTTTCCATCGGGTCACGGTTTCCACCAGCGCTTCCACGCAGTCGATTTTCGCCGCCGGCATGATGCCATGGCCGAGGTTGAAGATGTGCCCGTTGGCCCCGCGCATCGACTCCAGCAGGCGGGCCGCCTCGAGGCGCACGATTTCGGGTGACGTGTTCAGCAGGACCGGGTCGAGGTTGCCCTGGAGGGCGACGTTGCCGGGGACCAGCTTGCGGGCGAGGCCGAGGTCGACGGTCCAGTCCAGGCCCAGCACCTGCGCGCCGCTGAAGGCGAGGTCGGTCAGCTGCGAGTTCACGCCCTTGGCGTACAGGATGACGGGGAAATCCTTGGGCAGCGCGGCGATGATCTGCCGGATCCAGTGCAGCGACGCGGCCTCGTAGTCCGGGCCGGCGATGATGCCGCCCCACGAATCGAACAACTGGATCGCGTCGGCCCCCGCGCGAATCTGCAGCTGGCAATAGTCGATGACGGCGGCGGTGATCTTTTCCAGCAGGGCGTTGAAAAACGTCCGGTCGGTGTAGAAGAGCTGCTTGATGCGGGTGTAGTCCTCGGAGCTGCCGCCCTCGACCATGTAGGTGGCGAGGGTCCACGGCGCACCGGCGAAGCCGAGCAGGGCGCGCTCGCCCTTGAGCTCCGTTTTGACGCGCTGCAGCGCGCGGCCGACGTAGTCAAGCCGGGTGGCGACGCCCGTGGCGTCGAGCTGATCGAGCCGCGCGGGCGTCTCGAGCGCGAAGTCCATCGCGATGCCGCCCTCGTCGCGGAACTTGTAGCCCTGGCCGAGCGCCTCGGGGATCACGAGGATGTCGGAGAAGATGATGGCGGCATCGAGGGCGAAGCGGCGCAGCGGTTGCAGCGTGACCTCGGCGGCGAGTTCCGGCGTGCGCACCATCTCGAGGAAGGAGGACTTCGCCTTCAGCGCGCGGTACTCGGGCAGGTAGCGGCCGGCCTGGCGCATCACCCAGACCGGCGGGCGGTCGAGCGGGGCGCAGGCGCAGGCGGCGAGGAAGCGTTCGCGGGAGGTCATGCTTTGTAACCACTAATAACCACTAATGGGACACTGATTCCAAGGCAGGGAACTGAGTGATTAGTGTTCAATCAGTGTGGATTAGTGGTGCCGTGGTTTGCCCAATCAGTCGGCTTCAGGAACACGTCGTACAACCGCGCCTCGGGCGTGCCGGCGGCGGGCTGCCAGTCGTAGCGCCACGCGGCGAGCGGGGGCAGGGACATGAGGATCGACTCGGTGCGCCCGCCGCTTTGCAGGCCGAAGAGCGTGCCGCGGTCCCAGACGAGGTTGAACTCCACGTAGCGCCCGCGCCGGTAGAGCTGGAAATCGCGTTCGCGTTGGCCGAAGGCCGTGCCCTTGCGGCGCTGCACGATCGGCAGGTAGGCCGGCACGAAGGCGTCGCCGACGCTGCGCAGCAGCGCGAAGCTGCGGTCGAAGCCCGGCGCGTTGAAGTCGTCGAAGAAAATTCCACCCACGCCGCGCGGTTCGTTGCGATGCTTCAGGAAGAAATAATCGTCGCACCATTGCTTGAAGCGCGGGTAGTGCTCGCCGGCGGCCTTGCGCGCCGTCCGGTGCCAGGCCACGGCGTCCTCCGCGAAACCGTAATAGGGCGTCAGGTCGAACCCGCCGCCGAACCACCAGACCGCGGCGTCGCCTTCGCCGGCGACGAAGAAGCGGACATTCGCGTGGCTCGTGGGCACGTAGGGATTGCGCGGGTGGATGACGAGCGACACGCCGACCGCGTGGAACGGCTTGCCGGCGAGCTCGGGCCGGGCCGCGGTGGCGGACGGGGGCAGGGAGGCGCCCGAAACGTGGGAGAAGCCGACACCGGCCTTCTCGAAAACGGCCCCGTCGCTCAGCACCCGCGAGCGGCCGCCACCCCCTTCGGCGCGGGTCCAACGGTCTTCCTGGAACTTCGCCCCGCCATCCTCGCGCTCCAAGGCGGCGCAAATGGAGTCCTGGAGGGATTGCAGGTAGTCGCGGACGGCGGGCAGGTCGGCAGGCATGGGTGGAAGCCTTGAGGTAGCCAGAAAGACGGGGGAAAATACACGCCAAATCTCCACGATCAGGCTGGGCGCGGAACAGCGGCCGGTGCATCCTGTCGGAAGAGGCAAGCGCACCCCACACCCCATGAAGCCCATCGCACGCATTTCCTGGCTGGCTCTCGGGCTCAGCCTCGCCGGCCTGATGGCCGGCTGCGTCAGTTCCGACTACCGCACGGCCCGGCGGATCGAACCGGCCAGTGATTTCGAAGTCGTTGAAAGCTCGGCCCGCCGGCCGCTCACGGCGAAGGAGATGGCCGAATTGCGCCGGGCCGTCGCGCACTACCTCGACCAGCAGGACCAGACCGACAGCGGGGATTACTACCTCAAGGTTTACCTGACGCCCGAAGTCGAGGGCGTGACTCCCGAGTGGGCGGTCGTGCGGTTCACGCGTTACACCGACACGCGGATCGCCGTCGCCTCGGCCTATCCGGCCTATGATTACCCCTATTCGTCGTCCTACTACTCGTACGACCTGTATCCCTACGGGTACGACGGCTTCGGGCGGATTTCCTTCCAATACTACGACGATCCTTTCTACGGCCACCGCTATTACTACCCGCGGCGCAGCCACGATCGGGACCACGATCACAACCATCACGACCACAAACCCGGCGATCGTCATTCCGGCGGGCAGCCGCCTCCGGGTGGCGTGGCCCACAATCCGCCGCCGCGGCATGACTACCCGCATCATCGCGGGCCCGATCGCATCGGGCCGCCCAATTCACCGCATCCCGAGACCGCCGGCCGGTCGCGTTGGCAGGACAACAACGGGGCACAACCCCGTCCCGGCACCAGCGCTGCTCCGGCGCGTCCCGCCGAGCCCGCCCGCCAATGGCGCGGTCGCAGCGAGAACAACGGCAATGCAGCCGGCGCTTCCCGCCCGGCGAGTTATCGCCAGGCTGAGGCGCGCAACGACACTCGCGCCAGCACCCCCAGCTACACGCCGCGCGCCGAATCGCGTTCCTCCTCTTCGAGTTCGAGCGGCAGTGACCGCCGGGAAGTGCGCCACGACGGCGGGCGCAAAGCCGAGGTGCCTTGATTCGCGGCGCGCGAAGAAGGCTTCACAGCCGTGACGGGCGACCCTAGCTTCGGGTCGTCCCCGCATGACGGCAGCCGGCCACGATTCCCCTTCACCCGCATCCCGCCCAGCCGACGCCGGGGAATGGCGCGCGTGGTGGCCCTGGTTGTGGGCCCTGCTGCTCGCGGCCGCGGTTTACCTCGTGTACCAGCCGGCCTGGCTGGCGGATTTCATCTGGGATGACGACGGTCATCTCACGCGCGCGTCGCTGCGCTCGCTCGCCGGGTTGCGGTTGATCTGGATCGAGCCCACCGCCACGCAACAGTACTATCCGCTGACGCACACCGTTTTTTGGGTGCTCAACCGCCTGGTCGGGCAGGACCCGACCGGCTATCACCTGGTGAACATCGGGCTGCACGTGCTCAATGTCGGCCTGGTCTACCTCGTGCTGCGCCGGCTGGCCATCCCGGGCGCCGCGCTCGCCGCCTCTGTGTTCGCCCTCCACCCGGTGATGGTCGAATCGGTGGCCTGGGTGTCGGAGATCAAGAACACCCTCTCGGGCCTGCTCTACCTCTCGGCGATGCTTTGCTACCTGGATTACGACCGCGCGCGCCGCGCCTCCACCTACCTGCTGGCCATGGCGTTTTTCAGCCTCGCGCTGCTGGCCAAGACGGTGACGGCCTCGCTGCCCGCGGCACTGCTCGTGATTTTCTGGTGGCAGCGCGGTCGGATCGACTGGCGGCGCGACGTCGTTCCGCTGCTGCCGTTTTTTGTCATCGGCCTCGCGCTCGGGCTCCTGACCGCGATGGTCGAGCGCATCCTGATCGGCGCGGTCGGCGCCATCTATGAACTGACGCCGGTCGAGCGCCTGCTGCTCGCCGGGCGGGTCGTGTGGTTCTACGCCGGCAAGCTGTTCTGGCCGGCCGACCTCATCTTCGTTTATCCCCGCTGGACCATCAGCCCGGCCGACCCCCTGGCCTACGTTTATGGGGCGCTGGCGCTGGTGGCGCTCGGCGCGTGCTGGTCCGCGCGGAAACG
>CAYZSN010000243.1:0-12107 GCA_964481095.1 uncultured Oleiharenicola sp.
AGCTCACCGGCGGCGACCAGGCCGCCGGCGGCATGTACGGCTTCATGCTCACCGACGTCCTCGCCAACCAGCTGACCGAGGGCGGGGGACTGGGCCTCGCCAGGGTTTTTGCCCAGCAACTCTCGCCGCGCGCCGGGAAACCCGGCGCCGCCGGCGGGCCCCAAGGAACCCCATGAACGAACCCTGGACCATCATCGCCGAGGCGCTGCGCGCCGAGATCGGCGGCTTCGGCGGCCTGCTCAACCTGTTCGAGCAGCAGCAGCAGAGCCTCTTCGCCCGCGACACCGACGGCGTGCTCCGCCTCAGCACGGAAATCGAACGGCACACCCGCGCCATGTCGGCCGACCGCCAGCGCCGCGAGCAGCTCGTCAGCGAGTTTGCCCTCGCGCACCGGCAGCCGGCCACCGCCACGCTGCGCTCGCTCCTGCCGTTCATCGCCGCGGAGGCCCGCCCGCTGATCGAGGCGCTCATCGCCGACGTGAACCGCCTCATCCACAGGGTCCGCCGCCTCACGCGCCAGAACCACACGCTCCTGGCCCGCGCCGTCGAGACCCACCAGGAGCTCATGCGCACGCTGCGGCCCGACACCTTCCAGCAGACCTATTCCGCCGCCGGCCAGAAGACGCTCAAGTCCAGCCTCCGCGCGCCCGGCGCCCTCCAGGCGGCGGGCTGACGCCCGCAGCGCTCAGCGATAAGCGATAAGCTTTAAGCCAAACCACTCTCCAAACCACGAACACCAGCCTCTGCTTACAGCTTAACGCTTAAAGCTTGCTGCTCTCACCGCCATGTCCGGCCTTTTCTCCACGCTCAATTCCACCTCGATGGCGCTCAACGCGCACAGCCGGGCCATTGAGACGGCCGGCAAGAACCTCGCCAACGTCAACAACCCGAACTACGCCCGCCAGCGCGTGATCTACGGCGACCGCGGCACGGTCGAGACGCCCGACGGCGCGGTCAGCCTCGGCCTCGAGGTGCTGAGCGTGAAGCAGATCCGCGACGTGCTCCTCGACCGCCAGCTCATGCGCGAAATCGGGCTCAGCGGCTCGCTCGACTCCCAGCAGGCCGCCCTGCAGCGCGCCCTCGCCGGCCTCGGCCAGGGCATCGACGGCAGCGCGGACGTCAGCGCGACCGGCGCGACCTCCGGCGGCCTCGGTGCCGCGATCGACGATTTCTTCAACGCCTTCCAGAACCTCGCCTCGCGGCCGACCGACGTCGGCGCGCGCCAGACGCTCCTGCAGAAGGCCGGCGTGCTCACGGACACCCTGCGCGAGGCCGACACCCGGCTGGCGCAGGTGCAGAGCGACATCGACACCGACATCGACGGCAATGTCGCCACCGCCAACAGCCTCCTCGACACCATTGCCGACCTCAACGCCCAGATCGCCCGCTTCGAGGTGGCGCACCCGGGCTCCGCCGTGGACCTGCGCGACCAGCGCCAGGCGCGCCTCGAGGAACTCGCGGCCATCGTGCCCGTCAACGTCACCGACCTCGGCGACGGCCAGGTGCAGCTGGCGGTCAAGGACGCCTCGAATGCCGACATCGTGCTTCTCAGCGGCCACACCGTGAACGGCCCGCTCGCCTTCAATGGCACCGCCGTCACCGGCGGCGCATCCGCCACGGCCATCGCGCTCGGCTCCGGCTCCATCCAGGGCTCGCTCACCATCCGCGACGGCGCCGTGCAGACCCTCCGCGACAACCTCGACCTGCTCGCCGGCCAGCTCGTCACCTCCGTCAACGCCGCGTACAACCCGGCGAGCACGACGGGCGCCGATTTCTTCGACCCCGCGGGCCTCACCGCCGGCACCATCGCGCTGCGCAGCGGCCTGACCGCCGCCTCGCTCGTCGCGGGCACGGGCGCCGCCGGCGACAACTCCATCGCGGCCGCGGTGGCCGCCCTCGCCAACCGGAATTTCTCCGTCAGCGCCGGCGACAACTTCGACGGCACCCTCGGCCAGTTCTACAGCCGCTCGGTCAGCGACCTCGGCCAGGCCCTCGCCACCGCGTCGGCGCGCTCCGGCGACCAGGAAAAGATCGAGCAGCTCGTGCGCAACCAGCGCGACACCGTCAGCGGCGTCTCGATGGACGAGGAAATGGCCGACCTCGTGAAATTCCAGCGCGCCTTCCAGGCCTCGTCGCGCGTCTTCTCCGTCGTCGACGACCTCCTCGACACGATCGTGAACCGGCTGGGCCGCTGACGCTCCCAAGTATGAAGTACCAAGTATCAAGTATCAGGAAAGGGCTGCGCGGCTTCGCCGCGCCGGCAGGGACTTGTTACTTGTCACTTGTTACCTGCCACTTCGCCTAACATGCGCATCGCCTCCAATACCGTCCAGGACAACATCGTCCGCCAGATCCAGCAGCTCGGGCTGCAGGCTTCCAAGCTGCAGACGCAGGTGTCGACCCAGCAGCGCATCGATTCGGCCGACGACGACCCCGCCGCGGCCGGCCGCGTGCTCAACCACCAGAGCGAGCTCCGCCGCGTGGACCAGTACAGCCTCAACGCCGCGCGCGCGCTGGAAATCAGCCAGGCTTCCTTCGCCGGCCTCAAGAGCGTCAAGGACATCTCCGACCGCGCCGGCGAAATCGCCACGCTCGGCCGCTCGCCGACGAGCCCCGCCGAGCTCGGCGCCTACGCCACCGAGGTCAACCAGCTCATCGAGCAGCTCGTCCAGGTTGGCAATTCCCGCCTCGGCAACGACTACATCTTCGCCGGCACCGCCGTGGACGCGCCGCCGTTCTCCGCCCACCGCGACGGCGCGGGCCAGGTCACCAGCGTCGACTACAACGGCAACACCGCGCAGGCCGCCATCCCGCTCTCCGAGGTCTCCAGCGTGTCGCCCTTCACCAGCCCGGCGACCAACACCGGCCTGCACGATTTGCTCAACCAGCTCGTGGCCCTGCGCGACGCGCTCGCGACCAACGACAGCGCCGGCCTCGCGACCGCGCAGGCCAGCCTGATCAACGGCGAGGACACGCTCGTCTCCGCCATCGCCGAGAACGGCGCCGTCCAGCTCCGCATCCAGGTCAACCAGGGCCAGCAGCAGGCGCGCGCCGACAACCTCGTCTCGCTCGTCCAGGGCGAGACCGCCGCCGACCTCCCCGATTCCATCGTGCGCCTCAACCAGGCGCAGACCGCCTACCAGGCCTCGCTGCAATCCGCCGCGACCATCATGCGCATCTCGCTCCTCGACTACATCAAGTAAGTGAAAGTGGCGTTCCGTCACCGCTCTTGATTCCCGTTCACCTTCACTTTCCCTCTCACTCATTTCTTCCACCCTCACTCCCCATGAAAGTACTGCCCGAAATCACCCCCGCCGTCGTGCCGCCGCCGCCCGCGGCCAACCACTTCGAGCTCCCGCAGGGCCTCATCGGCTTCAAGGACTACACCCGCGCCGAGCTGCTCTACCTGCCGGACCACCTGCCGTTCCTCTGGCTGCGCCTCCAGCGCGGCGCGGAGGCGGTGCACTTCATCGTCATCGAGCCCGCCGGCCTCGTGCCCGGGTACGCGCCGGAGATCTTCGACGCCGACGCCGAGGGCCTCGACCTGCGCGACCCCGCCGAGGCGATGCTCCTCAACATCGTCACGCTCCGGCAGCAGAACCCCCTCGACGCCACGCTCAACCTCGTCGGCCCGATCGTGCTGAACCGCCGCACGCGCATCGCCCGCCAGCTCGTGATCGCCAACTACTCCGCCTACAGCGCCCACTGGCCGCTCGTCGAGCCGGCCGCGGCCAGCCTCGCCACCGCCTGAACCGGACCCGCCATGCTCGTCCTATCCCGCAAGACCAACGAGGCGATCGTCATCGGCGACGGCATCGAGATCCGCATCAACCGCATCGAGGGCGATGTGGTGAAGATCGGCATCATCGCCCCGCGCGACGTCCCCATCTTCCGCAAGGAGGTGCACACCGCCATCGTGGCCAGCAACCAGGCCGCCGCCGTGCCCAGCTCCGGGCAGGCGCTCCCCGTTTTACCCAGGATCACCCGGGCCAAGGATTCCGGCCCGTCCCACCCGCCCATGGATGGCGCCAAACCCGCCGGCCGCCGCAACGGCGCCGCCGCCTAAACCACCGCCCCCATGAGCGTCATCAACACCAACATCCAGGCCATCGCGGCCGCCCGCAACCTCAACGCCTCCCAGGAAATGCTCGGCCGCTCGCTGTCGCGCCTTTCGTCTGGTTCCAAGATCGTCAACCCCTCCGACGACGCCGCCGGTCTCGCCGTGTCCGAAAAACTCGACGCCCAGGGCCGCCGCGTGAAGGCCGCCGTGACCAACGTCCAGAACGCCGTCTCCTACGTGCAGACCGCCGACGGCTTCATGTCCGGCATGACCAAGATCCTCTCGCGCATGAGCGAGCTCGCGATCCTGGCCAAGGACGTGACGAAGAACTCCACCGACATCGACCTGTACTCGCAGGAATTCCACGCCCTGCAGGACCAGCTCCGCGCCACCATCGGCGGCACGTCCGCGGACATCGGCGGCACCGCCGACATCAGCGCGCCGCTCGGCGCCTACAACGGCATCTCGCTCTTCGGCTCCACCGCCACCGGCCTCACCGTCACGATCGGCCAGGCCGTCGGGCAGGAAATGACCATCGGCGATTCCAACCTGCGCGACGGCGACATGCTCGCCATCATCCAGCAGGACTCGGCCGGCGCGTACACGCTCGACCTCACCGACACCGGCGCGATCGGCGCGATCACCGACGCCATCCAGGACGTCGCCACCGAGCGCGCCTCGCTCGGCGCCTCGCAATCCCGCCTCGAGCTCGCGGCCACGACGCTGCAGGTCGAGTACGAGAATCTCAGCTCCGCCATCTCGCGCATCCGCGACGTGGACGTGGCCGAGGAGTCGACGCAGTTCGCCAAGTACAACATCCTCGTGCAGTCCGGCACGGCCATGCTCGCACAGGCCAATCAAACTCCCAAAAGCGTTCTCCAGCTCCTGCAGGGTTAATCCAGTTCTTCCGGATTCCGGCACGGAACTCGCTAGGGCGGGACGTGGTCGGGATCCTTGCCCGGCTCGGTTCAGGTCCGGCCGCCGGCCTGAATCGGGGTAAGCTGTCCGCCTTTATTCCGGTGTCCGCCCGACTAAAGGAGGGCGGGGTTTGCCTTAATTAAGGTGATCCGGCGCGTGCCTTATCCTCAGTCATTTGCCTGTTTTCGGCTGGGCCTGGCCCCGTTTCAGATGGACGTCATCCGGGCATCGGGCGATGCGAAAGACTCTCGCGAAGTGCGCCCCTGACCTTCGCCTGCGAAACGGAGGGCGGTCCTTGTCGGGCCATGGGCTTGGCGACGGCTGATCCTGACCGGCGTTTGTGTGTTTTGCCCACGAAACGGCACGAAAAGGCCGACCACTGTAGCGGCGGTCTGCCTCGTCATCCATAGCCTTGGCGAAGGATGATGACCGTCGACTTTTGCCTGTCTGCCCGCGGTCCATACGGATCGCGCGGAGAATGAATCTTCAGAGCAAACCGACTGGATCGTTTGCTCATTGGCATCCAGCCTCCTTTCGCCGAGCCTGAATCGCACCGCTTGGCAAATTTCTACAGGAGATCATAAAAATGGCACTCGGAATAGATGATGCACTCGCTGCCGCTGCCGCTGGCATCAGCCTCACAGACACGATCGTCAAGACTGTACAGTCTTATCGAAAGAAAGGAGCCCACCTCGACATAGAACTTCTCATCGAAGAGGTGCGAGTCACCGCCCTTCAGCGAATTGACGAAGCAGACCGAGCGCTTACTCAGTTTGAAAGAATGTTGATCGAAAAGGACGTCGACCTTGATAAGACTCTGCAAGAAGCGATCAATTCCACACCGTGGTGGCGACCTGCTGAATCGCATCGATTGAAACGAATTCGGCGGAGCTTCAATATGCTTGCCGATGCTGCCTATGATGCGAGCGATGACGTTGCAGCCTTATTAAGGTGCAGAGATCAAACTGGGGACATGGGCATTGCGGTTGTTGAGAGTGCGACCATGAAACACGAGTTGGGCGCACAATTACTCGATGCGGGATCAGTCAAGAACGCGATCGAGCTACTGCGTGCACGATTGCTTCAGCACAAGGTGCTTTTAATGCAATGAAGGCGCCTTATGCCCGCATTTGAAGAGCTCTGTAACCATCGGAACTAACGTCGCTGATGCGTCGTGGCTGAGCCGAAATGTTGGGCGAAAAAAACTCTTCCCTTTGAAAGGTTCAGACACGGCGACCCCTTTCGGTTTTGCCCGCAGTTGATTTCGGGGGTCGGCTAATCGCCGACGAAAACCAAACCGATGTCCCAAGCGGCGATTAGCCGCTCCCCGGAATCCAAACCGGCGCCGATTAGGCGCAGGGCACTTTCAAGCAGAGCCGCTAGGCGATGCCTCAGTGGTCAATGCCTCCGAAGGAGCAAAACCGTTTCCGCACGCCTCCCGCCTAGGAGAGAAACGGCGCCACGGTGCCGGGGCGCACGGCCTCGTGCACGGCGTGCGACAGCTCCTCGTTCGAGAACGGCTTCGAGATCAGCGACACGTGGCCCATCTGCTCCAGCATCTCGGGCGCGATGCGCGAGTAGTAGCCCGACATGATGATCACCGGCAGCCGCGGGGCGAGCTTCCGGATCTCCGCCACCAGCTCCATCCCGTTCATGCCGGGCATCGTCTGGTCGGTGAGGAGCACGGCGACGTCCCCGATGCTGGCGCGGATCTCGTCGAGGCAGGTCTGCGCCCGGTCGAACGACACCGTGCGGTAGCCGGCCCGCTCGAGCGAAATCTGCGCAAAGCTGCGGACGAGGTCCTCGTCGTCCACGATCGCGACCAGCTCCCCCTGGCCGCGCGGGATCGCGGGCTGGATGGCGTCCATCGCCGGCTCGTCGGCCTCCGCCACCGGCAGGAAGAGCGAGAACGTGGTGCCGTGGCCCTCGGTGCTTTCCACCGTGATGGCGCCGGCGTGCGCCTGCATGATGCCGTGGACCATCGAGAGGCCGAGGCCCGTGCCCTGGCCGACCTCCTTCGTGGTGAAGAACGGGTCGAAGATGCGCTTGCGCGTGTTCTCGTCCATGCCGTGGCCGGTGTCGCTGAAGTCGAGCCGCACGTACCGCCCCGGGGCGAGCTGGTTGTAGGCGGGGGTCTCGGCGACCTCCGCCGGGTAGAGCGTGATGCGCATGACGCCGCCGGTGTGGTACATGGCGTGCGCGGCGTTGCTGCCGAGGTTGAGCAGCACCTGGTGGATCTGGCTGGCGTCGGCGATGACCAGCCCGCAGTCGGCCGCGGCGCTGACCTCGATGCGGATGGTGGCGGGTACGGTCGAGCGCAGGAAGCGGCGCGCGTCCTCGACGATCGTCGTGAGGTCCACCGGCACCTTCTTGCTGCCGGTCTGCCGGCTGAACGTGAGGATCTGGTCCACCAGCTCGCGGGCGCGGAGGCTGGCCTCGCGCGACGCCTCGAGGAACGGGCGCGACTCGTGGTCCAGGTCCAGGCTGTCGAAGGCGAGGTCCTGGTAGCCGAGGATGCCGGTGAGCAGGTTGTTGAAATCGTGGGCGATGCCGCCGGCGAGGGTGCCGAGCGTCTCCATCTTCTGCGCCTGGAAGAGCTGGCCCTCGAGCTGGCGGCGCATCTCCTCGGCGTCGCGGCGCGCGGTGATGTCCTGGAATCCGCCGAACAGGCGCACGACCTTGCCGTCGCGCATCTCGGCCTGGCCGAGGATGCGGATCCAGAGCGCGTGGCCGCGGGCCGACTTGAAGGGCAGCTCGAGGTCGAACGACGTGCCGTCCTGCCGGGCGCGGATGAACGCCTCGTCGAGCACGGCGAAGGCCTCGGGCGGATAGAACAGGCGGCCCTGCTTCACGTGCGGCACGTAGCCCAGCTCGACCTCGTGGATGCGGTAGACCTCGGGCGCCCAGATCATGCGGCCGCTCTCGATGTCCTCCTCCCACGCGCCGATCTGCGCGAGGCGGTTCAGCTGCAGCGAAAGCTCCTCGTTGTGGCGCAGCTTCTCCTCGAGCGTCTTGCGGGTCGTGATGTCGGTCTGCGTGTCGACCATGCGCAGCGGCCGGTGCTGCGCGTCGTGGGCCACGACCTTGCCGCGGTCGAGCATCCAGACCCAGCGGCCGTCGGTGTGGCGCATGCGGAATTCGCACTGGTAGAGCGGCGTCTGGCCGTCGAGGTGCGCCTGGAGCGCGGCGTTGGCGGCCGCGAGGTCGTCGGGGTGGACGAGGTGCTCGAAGGCGTGGTGGTTGATCGGCAGCTCGGGGACGGAGAGCCCGAGCATCTCGGCGAACCGCTGGTCGCGGTAGTAGCGGTCGTTGACGATGTCCCAGTCCCACACGCCGTCGTTGTTGCTGTTGACGACGAGCCGCCAGCGCTCCTCCGAGATGTGCAGCTGCTCGCGCAGCTCGCGCGCGGTGGTGACGTCGCGGTTCAGGCCGACGAGCCGCACCGGGCTGCCGTCCGCCTGGCGGATGAGATAGCTGCGCATCTGCATGAAGCGGACGGCGCCGTCGGGCAGGATGATGCGGTACTCGGGCTCGAACTGGTCGCGGCGGCCGGCGATGACCTCGTTGAGGTGGTGCTGGACCTCGGCCCAGTCCTCGGGGTGGACGCGCTGGCGCCACGTCTCGATGCCGCCCTGCACCTCGGAACGCTGCAGGCCGTGGAGCTTGATCAGGTAGTCGTCCCAAATCAGGCGGTCGACCTTGAAGTCGTATTCCCACACGCCGTAGCCGGCGGCGGAGACGACGAACTGCAGGCGCTCGCTCAGGCTGCTGAGCTCGACCTCGCGCTCCTTGTCCTGGGTCTCGTCGCGCACGAGGCCGACGACGCGCACGAGGCGGCCCGGCCCGGCGAACTGCGGCTGGCCCTGCGCCCGCAGGTGGCGGATCGAGCCGTCGGGCCGCACGATGCGGTATTCGAAGACGAGGTTGTCGTCCGGCTCGAGCGCGCCCCAGTCGAGCTGCTGGACGCGGGCGAGGTCGTCGGGGTGGATGAGCTTCAGCCAGTCGGCGTCGCGCCCGCCGAACGTGGCGGCGGTGAGGCCGTGGATCTCGAGCAGGGCGGCGTCCCAGATCTGCTCGCCGTTGAGCGTGTCCCAGTCCCACACGCCGTAGTTGGAGCCGCGCAGCGCGAGGCGGTGGCGCTCGTAGAGCTGCTTGAGCTCGTTGGTGCGGGTGGCGACCTCCTGCTGGAGCACGGCGGCCTGCTGCTGCACCCGGTGGAGCAGGCGGTCGCGCTCGTCCTCGGCGCGCTTCTTGTCGGCGTCGATGCGCTGGAGCCGGCGGAGGGAGAAGACGAGCACGCCCATGAGGACGAAGACCAGCGCGACGGTGGTGACCGCGAGCTGCTCGAGGCCGGCGCGCGGCGCGGCGCCGTCGCCGCGGAGCTGCAGGGCGTAGACGGCCGGCGGCAGCACGGTGGCGGCGAGGAACAGGCGGCGGCCGATGAGGCCGGTGGCGTTGTCGGATTTCAGCAGCTCGAGGAAGCCGGAGCTGAAGTGCGCGGCGGCGAGCGCCACGCCGAGGCTCAGCGCGGCGAACGAGCCCAGGCCGGAGATGCCCGGCGCGGCGGTGGCGGGCGCGAGCAGGCGGGTCATCAGCCCGAACAGCGCCAGCACGGTGAGGATCGAGCCGAAGACCGCCGCCGGCCCGAGCCAGATGCGGCGCGGCGGGTCGAACTGGAGGAGGCCGAGGCCGGCGAGGACGAGCATCGCGCTGTTGATGAGGCCGGCGCGCGCCGGCAGCAGGGCGGCGTCGGCCGGGCTGGCGATCCAGCCCCACAGCGCACGCTCCCAGCCGCCGGCCAGGCTCAGCTCGGCCGGGAGAAAACCGGTGAGACCCCAGAGGGCGACCACGGCGCCGAGGAGGTTGCCCATCCGGTACAGGGCCGGGCTGCGCGTGCCCTGCAGGATGACGCCGAGGGCGCAGAAAACCAGGCCGAGGGCCATGGCCGGGCGCAACCCCGGCCAGGCCGCGACCCCGGCGCGCCACGCCGGCTGGTGCGCCAGCCACCCGGCCAGCGCCAGGCCGCCGAGACCGATCGTCAGGACGGCGGCCGCGAGGCTGGTGCGGCGCAGGACAATTTCCGTGCGACCGGAGGACTGGGCGGGAGTGGATTGAACCGGCATTATCTCGCCGGCCACAGTGGACCGGATGAACCCCTTTTATCGGCCCGCGCGCGGGCAAAGTTAAGTCATTTTTGCGGCCCGCCGCCCCGGCGGAAATGCCCTTAACCTGTTGGGGGAATGTGCCGAAACCAGCGCTGCAGTCATGAAAACGAAAATTCCCTCCCTCCTCGTCCTGCTCCTCGCCCTCGGCACGCTGCCCGCCCCGCTGCCCGCGGCGGAAGGCATGGAACCGCCGGTCCCCGTCCGCACCGTCACCCCGAAATTTCCCGATGAGATGCGCCGCGCCGGCAGCTCGGGCCTCGTCACCGTCAGCTGCCTGATCGATGAAAAGGGCAACGTCACCGACCCCAAGGTCGTCAAGACCAGCAACGAGGCGTTCGCCGCGCCCGCGCTCGAGGCGCTGGCCAAGTGGAAGTTCAAGCCCGCGAAGAAGGACGGCGCCGCCGTCGCCATCCGCGTGAGCATCCCGGTCCAGTTCAACATCGATTAAGTTTCCCGCCACCCCCGTCATCCCCCCACGCATGCAATTCAGCTCCCTCACCATCGGCCGGCGCATCGCGCTGGGTTTCTGCCTCGTGCTCCTCCTCCTGGGCGCCGTGGCCGCCACGGCCTGGATCGCGCTCGGCTCGTCGGGCCACCGCCTGCGCCAGTACGCCGGCAGCACCGAGGAAACCAACAACGCCGCGGGCGTGGAGTCGGCGATGCTGGGCGTGAAGCTGAGCGTGAACGAATTCCTCGCGACGGGCTCCGCCGCCAGCGCCCGGTCGTACCAGGAGGCCAAGGCCCGCCTCGACCAGCAGATCGCCGCCGCGCTCAAGACGGTCACCGATCCCGCGCGCACGGCCCAGCTCAACGAGGCCGCCGCGCTGCTCGCCAGGTACGACGCGGCCTTCCAGCAGGTCATCGCCAACACCGCGCAGATGGACGCCATCGTGCGAGAAGAGCTCGCGCCGATCGGAGAGACCATCGCGAAGGGCCTCGACAAGATCCTGAGCGACGCGCGCAAGAACGGCGACATGTTCGGCGCCTTCCAGGTCTCCTGCGCGCTCAAGGGCTACTTCGAATGCAGCAGCCTCGCGAATTCCTTCCTCCTCACCTCGAAGACCGAGTACGCCGCCGCCGCCCAGGGCCAGATCAAGGCCGTCGAGGCCGCCATCGGCCGCCTCCAGAAGGACCAGGCCGAGCTCGTCAAGCTCGACGAGACCCTGAAGGACGAGGCGAAGGACGCGCTGCTCGTGAAGCTGCACAACGCGGCGCTCGGCTACACCACCGACCTCGAGGAGATCATCAGCCTCAAGGAGCACCGCAACGCCAGCATCAACGACGAGCTGAACAAGATCGCCCCGCAGTTCACCGCCGCGCTCGCGCGCCTGCGCCAGGCCGTCACCGCCTTCCAGTCCGACCTCGGCGAGCAGGGCCGCGCCGACCAGAAGCGCAACGAGACGATCGTGCTCGCCGGCACCGGCCTCGCCGGCGTGCTCGGCGTCCTCGTCGCATGGCTCATCATCCGCGGCATCACCCGCCCGATCCTCAAGATCGCCCGCGAGCTCGCCACCGAGTCCGCCCAGACGCACACCGCCGCCGTGCAGGTGTCGTCCGCCAGCCAGTCGATGGCCGACGGCGCCAGCCGCCAGGCCGCCGCGCTCGAGGAGAGCAGCGCCTCGCTGCACGAGATGGCCAGCATGACCTCGCGCAATTCCGAGAGCGCCCAGTCGGCCAAGGGCCTCGCGGCCGAGGCCCGCGCCACCGCCGACCACGGCGCGCGCGACATGACCGCCATGCGCGAGGCCATGACCGCGATCAAGTCCTCCAGCGGCGAAATTTCCAAGATCATCAAGACGATCGACGAGATCGCGTTCCAGACGAACATCCTCGCGCTCAACGCCGCGGTCGAGGCCGCGCGCGCCGGCGAGGCCGGCGCCGGCTTCGCCGTCGTCGCCGAGGAGGTCCGCAGCCTGGCCCAGCGCTCCGCGCAGGCCGCCAAGGAGACCGCCGCCAAGATCGAG
>CAYZSN010000244.1:0-5338 GCA_964481095.1 uncultured Oleiharenicola sp.
GTGCGCCTGGCCGCCGGCGAGGCGTTCTTCCATGTCAGCAAGGATCCCGCCCGCCCGTTCTTCGTCGAGACCCCGGCCGGCTCCGTTCGCGTCACGGGCACGCAGTTTAACGTCCGCACCGACCCGCTGACCGGCCTCGAGGTCACCGTGCTGGAGGGGTCGGTGCAGGTGCGGCCCGGCGAGGGCGCCGCCCCGCGGGCCCTCACCGCCGGCGACCGGCTGGTCAGCAACCGCACGCATGTCGCCGTACAGGCGCTCTCGGCCGGCGAGGTCGACAATGCCCTCGCCTGGCGCCAGGGCCAGATTGTCTTCAACGGCACGCCGCTGCGCGACGCGCTCGCCCGCTTCGCCCGCTACCACGGCCGCAGCCTCGGCGCATCGGACAGCGCGGCGCTGCAGCGCGTCGGCGGCCGCTACGCGATCGACGACCTGAACGGCTTCCTCGCCGCCCTCGAGGAGGTGCTGCCGGTGACCGTCACCCGCAACCTCGACGGGTCCGTCCAGGTGGACTCGGCCCGGCGCTAACTTTACCGCTGCTCGTGGCCGTCTCCTTTCGTTTTTTCCGCCGCCTCTTGCTTTGTGCCGGCGGCGCAACCGCGGCCGCGTTCGCCACGCCGGTGGAGTTCGACGTCCCGGCCCAGCCCGCGCCCGCCGCCCTGCTCGCTTTCTCGCAGCAGGCGCGCGTCGAGGTCCTGTTTTCCTATGACGAACTGCGCCCGGTGACCGCCAACGCGGTGCAGGGAAAATTCGAGCCCGAGGACGCCCTGAACCGCCTCCTGCGCAACACCGGTTTCGCCGCGCGCCGCAGCCTGCTCGGCAAGTTCGTCGTCGCGCGCGCCACGCGCCCCAGCGGCGTGATCGAGGGCCGCCTGCTCGACGCCGGCGGCGCCCCGGCGCGCGACGCCGTCGTGGTGCTCGCCGGCACGACGTTGCGCACCACGGCCGATGCCGCCGGCCGCTTCGTGTTTCCCGCCGTGCCCCCGGGCGAATACCGGCTGTTCGCCGGCGGCCGTGGCTACCGGCGGCTCGAGGTTCCCGCCGTCGTCGCCGCCGCCGGCGAAACCCGCGCGCTCGGACCGCTGCAGCTCCAGCCCGCCAGCGAGGTCACCGAACTCGAGCCCTACCTCGTCCGCGACCGCGAGGACCGCCTGTTGATCGGCGAAGGCGTCGGCGCCGCTCCGCGCCGCGCCGCCGGCAACCTCGACCTGCCGCGCACCGAGGACAACGCCCTGCCCTTCACGATCTTCACCCGCGAGCAGATCGCGCGCAGCGGCGTCGTGCAGCTGAATGAATTCTTCCAGCGCGAACTCCTCGATGGCGCCGCCAGCCCGCCGCCCGAGCAGAACGGCGGCGCAAGCAGCTTCGTCTCCGGCAGCTCCAACCTCGGCCTGCGCGGCTACGGCTCTGACGAAACCGTCGTACTCGTCAACGGCCGCCGCCTGCCGGAAACCTTCACCGACAACACCGGCGTGCTGGGCGCACCCGACGTCAACCTCGTCCCGCTCAGCCTCGTGCAGCAGGTCGAGGTGCTGCCGGTGTCGGCGTCCGCCCTCTACAGCGGCAACGCCGTCGGCGGCGTCATCAACATCGTGCTCCTGCCCGACTCCGAGGGCACCGAGGTCCGCACGACCTACACCAACACGCTCGGCGGTTACGACGCACCGCAGTCCTCCGTCTCGCTGCAGCATGACCGCAACCTGCTCGGCGGCAGGCTGCGGCTGCGCCTCAACGGCACGTTCACCCGCACCGAACCCGCCGTGGAATCGGAACTCCATTACCAGTACCGCCGCCTCGCCGCCGCCACGGGCCTCGCGCCCCGCGCCACCCCCAACGTCGAGAGCGCGGACGGCACGCCGCTTTTCGGCCCGGGTTCGGCCACGTTCACTTCGGTCGCCCCCGGTGCCGACGGCAACGGCGGCCTCGCGGCCTTCGCGGGCCGCGGCGGCGTGCGCAACACGGAGCTCTTCGACACGCCGGGCGGGCTCGCCTCGTCGTTCAACAGCCGCGATTATCCCTACGGCCGCCAGCAGCGCCGCGCCGCGTGGTACGGCTCGGCGGTCTACGACGTCAGCCCGTGGCTGCAGCTCGGGCTCGACGCCAGCTACGCGACCACCGTCGTGCACCGCGGCTACGATCTTTTCTCCGCCACGCTGCAGCTGCCGGCGAGCTCGGTGTTCAACCCGTTCGGCCAGGACGTGAACGTCGCCCTCAACGAATTCGCCCCGCGGCTCGGCGAAGAATACAACGAGGCCCGGCTCAAGTCCTGGTCTGTGGTCGGCGGCGCGCTGTTGAAACTGCCCGGCGGCTGGCAGGCATCGTTCGACGGCCAGTATTCGCACAATCTCGCCCGCTATCGCGGCGTGATCCGCGCCGACAACGCCCGCTGGCAGCAGCTCATCGATGCCGGCGGCTACAATCCCCTGCGCGACACGCAACGCGCCGACGCGCCCGCCGCGTTCTACGACAGCGTTCTCGTCTACTACGGCGGCCCCGGCCGGTTCGTGACGCTCGGGGACTACGACACCTTCGAGGGCACCGCGCGCGCCACCAACGAGGCGCTCACGCTGCCCACCGGCAAGGGCACGGCCAACGTCGGCGCTGACTACCGCCTCAACCAGCTCGCGCCGTACACCGCGGAACCGCGCTATGCCGACGGCACGCCCGCGCCAGAGATCATCCCCTGGAGCGGACGCACCTTGGAACGCATGAGCCTATTCGGCGAACTGCAGGCGCCGCTGCTGCCCGCGAAATGGCTGCCGAAGCCGGTGAAGTCCTTCGAGCTCGACCTCGGCGTCCGTTACATTGTCTCGGCGCAGGCCAACGAAACCAGCTTCGCCCCGACGATTGGCCTGAAGGCCGACCTCGCCGGCGGCTTCGCCATCCGCGGCTCCTACACGACGTCAAACCGCTTCCCCACCGCGGTCATGAGCCGCCCGCTCATCGCCGGCAGCGGCAGCGGCGCGGGCGTCGATCCCGCAATCATCTTCGACCCGCGCCGCAACGAGAGCTACGTCGTCGACGCCAGGCTCGCCATCAATCCCAACGTCCGCGCCGAGTCGGCCGCGACGCAGTCCGCGGGCCTGGTGTGGCAGCGCGGCACGACCCACCGTTTCCGCGTGTCGCTCGATTTCGCCGACACGACCAAGACCAACGAGTTCATCGTGCTGAAGCCGCAGGACATCCTGAACCTCGAGGGCATCTTCCCCGACCGCATCGAACGCGCGACCGCCGCACCCGGCAGCCCGCCGCGCGTCACCACCGTGCTCATCGGCCCGGCCAACGCCGCGCACCGGCACTCGCAGAACTGGAGCCTCTCCGCCGATTATGCGTGGCGCGACTTCGCGGGCGGCACGCTCACGCTGCGCGGGCGTTGGGTGTGGTTCCAGAAGTACGACCTCCAGCGCCAGCCGGGCCTGCCCGAGGTTGACGAACTCGGCGCGCCCGACGCCACCCTCGACATCCTCCGCCACCGTGTGACGTTCAACGCCGGCTGGTCGAACCCCAGGTTCGGCTTCGGTTTCGACGCGCACTACCTCGGCTCGCGCCTCCTGCCCGCCACCGAGTGGCCGGCGCAGGGCAGCGACCGCATCAAGTCGTACTGGCAGCTCGACGGCTACGTGCAGGCCGACCTCACGTCCTGGCTGCCCCGCCGGCCCGGCAAATTCCGCCTCAACGCGCAGCTGCGCGTGAACAACCTCTCGAACTACGAGTTCCCGAAGTACGTGAACGACGCCTCCGGCTCTGGTGTGCAACCCTACGGCGACTGGCGCGGCCGCACCTTCTCCTTCTCGCTGACCGCGGGATACT
Organism: uncultured Oleiharenicola sp.; assembly: GCA_964481095.1. Classification (GTDB taxonomy): domain Bacteria; phylum Verrucomicrobiota; class Verrucomicrobiia; order Opitutales; family Opitutaceae; genus Lacunisphaera. Next base: position 3,808 of record CAYZSN010000244.1, read on the forward strand.
GAGACCCCAGCCTTAAGTAGTCTATTAAACTACTTGGTTCGGGCCGACCTTAAGTAGTTTAATAGACTACTTGATTGGCGGAAGTTCAGGCAGCGAGCGTGTGTCCTCGCTGGCGCGCCTGCAGCCAGGCGAGCAGGAGCAGGGTGCGCTCGGCGTCGAGGAAGGCGCGCCGGGCCTTGAGGCAGACATACAGTCGCTGCCGCGGAATTCCGAGGAGATGAGCCAGGAGGTTCTTGCTCCCCCGGCGCCGCAAGTGCGGATGGACCTGGCGAACCAGTTCGTTCCACAAGGGAGTGTCGGGCCCCGGCAGAAGCGTCCGGGCCGGGCGTCGGAGCCGGCGCGGCCGGCGGGCCGCCGCGATCCGATCGGCCGCATCCACGGCGGCCCAATACAGGCTTTCAATCGCGTCTGAAGGAAAAGGCGCGGACAGAGCCGGCCGGGGCAGGTAACCAAGGCGATCAGGCATGGCAGGAGTTGGTTGTGGCCCGGTGAAATTGCGATGGCGTCAGATGGGCGTCCCCAAGCGCGTCGTCAGCCATCAAGTAGTTTAATAGACTACTTAGGCCCGGGTTGGCGGGAGGACAGCACAAAGCCGTGATTTTCCCGTAAGCATTTCGCGGGTCCGCAGTGGAGATTGATTTCTGCCTTTGCCATGCCCGGGACGCTTGCTTTGCTGCGGGCTGTGTCTGTTTCCAGCCCCGCGCCCGCGCCGCCCCAACTCACCGTCGTTATTCCCTGCCTCAACGAGGCGCTGACGATCACCGGTTGCGTGCGCGAGGCGGTCGACACGCTGGCCGCTTCGGGAATCCCCGGCGAAGTGCTCGTCGCCGACAACGGCAGCACCGACGGCTCGCAGGAACTCGCCGCCAAAGCCGGCGCACGGATCGTGCCGGTGGCCGCCAAGGGCTACGGCAACGCCCTGCGCGGCGGCATCGCGGCGGCCCATGGCAAGTACATCCTCATGGGCGACGCGGACGGCAGTTACGATTTCTCGCACTTGCCGCGCTTCGTCGAGCGGCTGCGCGCCGGCGCCGACCTCGTGATCGGCAACCGTTTCCTCGGCGGCATTGCGCCCGGTGCCATGCCCTGGAAGAACCGGCACATCGGCAACCCGGTGCTCTCGTTCATGGGCCGGCTTTTCTTCCACACGCCGGTCGGCGACTTCCATTGCGGCCTGCGTGCGTTCTCGGCCGACGCCTACCGTCGCATGGATCTACGCACGACCGGCATGGAGCTCGCCTCGGAGATGGTCATCAAGGCCGTGCTCCTGGGGATGCGCGTCGAGGAGGTGCCGACGGTGCTGCGGAAGGACGGGCGCGACCGCCCGCCGCACTTGCGTCCGTGGCGCGACGGCTGGCGCCACCTGCGCTTCATGCTCCTTTTCAGCCCGCGCTGGCTGTTCTGGTACCCGGGACTCCTGTTGATGGGCGCCGGCCTCATCCTCGGCGGCGTGCTGCTGCAGGGGCCGCTGCCGCTCGGCCGCGTGACGCTCGATGTGCACACGCTGCTGTTCGCCGCGGTCGCGGTGCTC
>CAYZSN010000245.1:0-17127 GCA_964481095.1 uncultured Oleiharenicola sp.
TCGGGCCGGACGATCGACAACATCATCCAGACCGACGCCGCGCTGAATCCCGGCAATTCGGGCGGGCCGCTGCTCAACACCCGCGGCGAGGTGATCGGCGTGAACACCGCCATCATCCGCCCGGCGCAGGGCATCTGCTTCGCCATCGCCAGCAACCTCGCGCGCTGGGTTGCCGGCTGGCTGATCAAGGACGGGCGCATCCGCCGCAGCTACCTCGGCGTCGGCGGTCAGACCGTGCCGCTGCTGCGCGCCGTCACCCGCACCTACCACATCGACCAGGCCACGGGCGTCATGGCCGCGCAGGTCAGCGCCGCCAGCCCGGCGTCGGTCGCCGGGCTGAAGGAAGGCGACATCATCATCGCCCTCGACACGCACCCCGTGCGCACCGTGACCGACCTGCACCAGCTCCTGACGGCGGATCTGATCGACCGGCCCGCCAACCTCACGGTGTTCCGGCACACGGAGCGGCTCGTGCTGCCCGTGCGCCCGGCGGAAATGCCGGCGGAATAATGAGGACGAGGTGGCCGCCGGTTTCCACCCCGGCGATCCGAACGCGACGCATGCCTCGTCGCCGGTATGGAAACCGGCGACCACCAAAAAAAGAGCCGGGCCTTGACCCTCCGGACTTGCCGAGCGCGGTGCAGGATCACCGGGTGGTCGGAAGGTAGGCCTCGAGCTGCTCGAACGTGCCGCCCCAGCCCATCTTCATGCTTTCGCGGCCCCGGTCGAAGGTTTCGCGCTCGGCGGCGGTCGCCTCGAACGGCGTCCAGGTGACCGTGACCGTCGTCTTCCCGGCATTTTCCACGAAGGTCACGACCGTCAGCAGCTGCAGGGGCCACGGATCCTTGCTGAACGGATGCGGTGTGATGCCGGCGTCCTTGTCGGAAAATGAATTGATCCAGACGAGCTTCGTCGGGGGCACGACCTCGCGGTAGAGCGCCCGGCCCCACATCGTCGTGCCGGCGGGCGTCGGCATGCTGTAATGAATCATCCCGCCGGGCCGCAGGTCGAACTTCACGAGCGTCATCTTCGCGAAGCCCTTCGGCCCGAACCACTGGCTGAAGTGCGCCGGCTCCGTCCAGGCGCGCCACACGAGTTCGCGCGGCGCGGCGAACTCGCGGGCAATGACGAAAGGCTTCGTCTGCAGCGTCGCCACGTATTCGGCGGCGCGCTCCAGCGTCTGCCTGCCGCCCTCGATGGCGCCAAACTCCTTCACCACGAAATCGCGGGCGTCCTTCGACGGGAAGACCATGCGGCCCGTCAGCCGGGTCTTGTCGCCCTCGACGGCCTCGAAGGTCCACGTCGCGGTGAACGTCGCGCCGGGCCCGTCCTCGTGCCCGCCGCCGTGCGCATAGGTGATGCGCTCCTGCGGGACGATCTCCACGAATTTGCTCTTGTTTGGGTAATTCGCGCCGTCGGGGCCGTGCATCACGTGCTCCCAGTAGCCGCCGACGCGGAAATCGTGGCGCTTGGTCGTGGTGGTGAAGCCCCGCGGGCCCCACCACTGGGCCACGTGCTGCGGCTCGGTCCATGCCCGCCACACGAGCTCGCGGGGCGCGTGCAGGACGCGCGTGAGGATGATTTCATTGTCGGCGGGGGTCTTCGGGGCGGTCATGGGGGTCGGGAGTTCGGGAGGGAAACGATTGTATGGCTTCAACGAACGGACGGAGGGTTTCCGGACAGGCACGCCGCCAGCCGGTCGAAATTCTGCTCGTTCGCCGCGGCGATGAACTCCTTGAGCCGGGCATGCTCCCCGGCGGATTCGAAGCGCATGTGCCAGGTCAGGCGCGCGCCGGCCGGCTCGGGCGCGAAGTCCATCGTCATCCAGTAGCGGTGCATCGGCCCGAGGTGCTCGTAGACGACGCGCGTCGGCGGCTTCACCTCGAGAAACCGGCTGGCGTTGGGATATTCCTTCCCGTCCGGCGCGCGCAGCGTGTTGCGCCACGCGCCGCCGGCGCGGAAATCGAATTCTTCGACGGTGTTGGTGAAGCCGGCCGGGCCCCACCAGCGCGCCAGCACGGCGGGGTCGCGGAACGCCGCGAACAGCGCCGGCACCGCCACGGGGAAGACCCGGGTGGTGACGATCGCCGGCGCCGCGGCGGCGGGAGTGAAATCATTTTCCGCGGGCATGGGGTTTCGCGGGCGGTTTCTCCTTCGCCTGCAGCTCCTGCAGGTAGGCATCGAGGCGGTCGAAGCTCTCCTCCCAGTGCCGCCGGTACTGGCCGATCCAGTCCACGGCCGCCTTGAGCGGGGCGGCCTGGAGGCGGCACGGGCGCCACTGGGCGTCGCGACCGCGCGCGATCAGGCCGCTGCGCTCCAGCACGCGCAGGTGCTTCGAGATCGCCGGCAGGCTCATGTCGTGCGGCGCGGCCAGCTCGCCGACCGAACGCGCGCCGGTCGACAGCCGCGCCAGGATCTTGCGCCGGGTGGGATCGGCCAGGGCGGCAAAGACGCGGCTGAGGCGGTCGGGGGACATGGCGGTTTTGTATTTAACCTTTTGGTTAAGTACGGCGCGGAAGTCAAGCGGGTGTTTTTGCACCCTCTATTTCAGCCGGTCATTGCGAGGAGTCCCGCCGGAACGACGAAGCAATCCAGCTGACTGGATCGCCACGGCGCTGTCGCGCCTCGCGATGACAAGCCGCTTACTTCGCGAAGGACTTGTCCAGCTCCAGCCTGAAGTAATCGCGGGCGTTGCCGAAGCTGATGGCCTGCACCATGCCGCCGACGAGCGCGCGGTCGTGGGGCAGCAGGCCGTCCTCCATCTCCGCGCCGAGCAGGTTGCACAGGGTGCGGCGGAAATACTCGTGACGCGTGTAGCTGAGGAAGCTGCGCGAGTCGGTCAGCATGCCGACGAACCGGCTGAGCAGCCCGAGGTTCGACAGCGCGTTGAGCTGCCACTCCATCGCCTCCTTCTGGTCGAGGAACCACCAGCCGGAGCCGAACTGCATCTTGCCGGCGACGGTGCCGTCCTGGAAATTGCCGGCCATCGTGGCGAACGCATAGTTGTCGGCCGGGTTCAGGTTGTAGAGGACGGTGCGCGGCAGCTCGCCGGTCGCGTCCAGCGCGTCGAGGAAGCGCGACAGCGTGCGGGTCTGCGGGAAATCGCCGATGGAGTCGAAGCCGGTGTTGGGTCCGAGCTGCCGCCGCCGCCGCGTGTTGTTGTCGCGCTGGGCCCCGAGGTGCAGCTGCTTGGTCCAGCCGCGCTTCGCGTCCCAGCGGCCGAACTCGAGCATCAGGAACGACGCAAACTTCGCGTGCTGCGCCGGCGTGGCGGCCTTGCCCCGGCGCGCGGCGGCGAAGATCGCCTTCGCCTCCGCGGCGGTGCAGGGTTCGGCGTAACAGTTCTCCATGCCGTGGTCGGACAGCCGCCCGCCCGCCGCGTGGAAGTCGGCGTGGCGTTTGTCCAGCGCGCCGAGGAAATCCGCGAAGGTCTTCACCTTCGTCTTTGCCACGCCGCCCAGCTTTTCCACCCAGGCGTTGAAGGCCTTCGGGTCACCGACCAGCAGTGCGCCGTCCGGCCGGAAGGTCGGATACACGCGCGTCCTGAGGCCGGACTTCCGGATCGCGTGGTGCCGGTCGAGCGGCTCCGCCGGGTCGTCCGTCGTGCAGATGACCGCGACCTTGTTCGCCGCGAGGATGTCGTGCACGCGCATCGTCGCCAGCCTGGCGTTGGCCTCCTGCCAGATCGCGGCGGCGGACTTTTCGTTGATGAGGACGTCGAGGCCGAAGTAGCGCTTCAGCTCGAGGTGCGACCAGTGGTAGAGCGGGTTGCGCAGCGTGTACGGGACGGTGGCGCACCACGCGTCGAACTTCTCGCGCGGCCGGGCGCTCCCCGTGATGAACTTCTCGTCCACGCCGTTGGCCCGCAAGGCGCGCCACTTGTAGTGGTCGCCCCCGAGCCAGATTTCCGCGAGGTCGGCAAAGGCGTGGTTCGACAGGATCTCCGCCGGCGGCAGGTGGCAGTGGTAGTCGTAGATCGGCTCGGACTTCGCGAAATTGTGGTACAGGTCCCGCGCCGCGTCGGTCTGCAGGAGAAAGTCGTCGTGGATGAAGGGTTTCATGGGGTGCGGAATATAAGCCCTATAGGACCTATGGGACTTATTCGCTAGCGCGAGATATCGTTTACGAAAGCTGCATAACTGGAGTAAGCGGCCAGCAGTTTCGCCGCCCCGGCGCAGCGCACGGCGGGGGCCAGCCCGGTGTGCTCGGCGAGAAAGATGAGGTAGCCGGCCACGCCTTGCGCGTAGCGAAGCCGGGCCTCGTCGCTGATGGCGTAGAACCGGGCGCGCTGGGCGTAGCCCGCCGGCGTGTGGTCGCCGAGCGCGGCCTTCTCCGGCCGGCCGCCGGCCGCGAGCACGTAGAGGAAATTGTATTCGAAAAAGAACATGTGCTCCGGCGACGGCGGCAACGCGTCGACCGCCTTCAGGCAAGTCACCGCCGAGGTGAACACCTCGGCCGGCCTGCCGGCGGCGGTGAGCGCGGTGCCGATGAAAAGGCGCGCCATCTTCCGCTCGGTCGCATCGGGACTGAAGGCGCCGGCCACCGCGAGGTTGACGGTGAAGCGGTACCAGTCGTGCCAGAGCTTGGCATCGGCCGGCTGCTTCGACTGCGCGAGCGCCACGCCCATCTCGTAGGTGTAGCGGCCGCTGGTCTTGATCTCGAGACGGGAGCCGGTCACCTCCCCCATCACCCGGTAATTCTCCGCCGATTTGCCGGAGCCGGAATGGAAGCCGATGCTCACGCCGAACTTCGCGCATACGTCCCACTGCCTCTGGACGAGTGCGCGCAGGCCGGCATTGTCCGGATAAGGCATGTTCTTCTGGAAGCCGAAGGCCGGCGCCACGAAATTGACCGGCATGTCGAGCACCTCGCACAGCGCGAGCATGATGGCGGTCGTCCCGGGCGCGGTCAGGCCGGGCAGCTCGTCGATGGAAAGCTCGCGCAGGTAGGCGCGGCCCACGTCGGTCGTGAACGCGGCGGCCCGCGCGGCGGCGTATTTCTCGTCGCGCCGCTTCATCTTCAGCAGCGCCGGCCAGACCGTCGCCAGTAATTTTGCAAAGGCGGCATCATCGAGCTGCAACCCGGCGGCGACAACCCGGGCGCGGGTCTTCGTCACGACCCCGGCGGGCACGTCGGCCAGGCTGGCCGGCTGGTTGAGCGCGAGCTCGGGCGACAAATCGAAGGTGATGTAGCTGGCGAGCAGGCAGCCGCGGACGAGGACGTCCTCCCGCCCGTCGAACTTCCCGCCGATCGGCTGGTGGTCGGCGTTGAAGCTCCACGCGATCCGCCGGTGGTGGAAGCCGGTCTTCAATTTCGAGAGCACGCAGCCGTGGCTCATGCCCTCGACGCTCTGCCCCTGGTGGCCCTCGGGGACGTTCGTGCCGATGAACGGGAACGGCACGGTGTCGAGCCGGCCTTCCAGCATCGCGTCGACGTCGAAGACCAGTTCGCGCGGGATCGAGTTCTGGTTGGCGGTGAAGCCGACCTCCAGCGCGCTCATCGCCCACTCCACCGCCGGCCAGTGCAGCGTGGTGAACCGCGCGCCGACGCCGATCGTGCTCCGGCCGAGGCCGGCGGTGGCGGTCGGGAAGATGGTGGAGGCCGGGTCGTTCTCCTGGACGAGGTTCTTCAGCTTCAGCAGGTTTTCCCACGTGGCCGGGAACGCCATCGCGCCATGCGCCAGCGGCACGCCGTGCGCGAGGGGCGAAAGGTTCGCGGCCAGCTTCCAGGCGCAGTCGCCGGCATCGTTTTCCAACAGCACCCAATCCCCGACCTGCGTGCTGAACCGGCTCTTGGCGTGCTCCGTCACCCGCCCGGCGAGGATGTCGGCCTCCAGCGCGTGCCAGTCGAGGCAGAAGTCCGGCGAGATGCACGGGTTCTGCGCGAGGCGCAGCTTGTGCTGCAGGAGGAACTGGTTGATGGCGGACATGGGAGCGGAGCTGAGAGCTGAGAGATACGACACCACCGACGGAAAGTTGGTTCTGGGATATTGGATCGGTCTCTCAACTCTCAGCGCTGGACTCTCAGCTGCGGCGTTTCGCCGCACTAGATCGTCATCGCGTGGTAGCCGCCGTCGACGATCAGCTCCTCGCCGGTGATGAACGAGCCCGCGGCGTCGGAGGCGAGCAGCAGCGTGGCGCCGATCAGTTCGCGCGCCTCGCCGAAGCGCTTCATCGGCGTGTGGCCCATGATGGCCGCCACCCGGTCGGGCGAGAGAATCTTCCTGTTCTGCTCGGCGGGGAAGAAGCCCGGGACCAGCACGTTCACGCGCACGCGGGCCGGGGCCCATTCGCGGGCGAGGTTGAGCGAGAGGTTGTGCACGGCGCCCTTCGACGCCGAATAGGTGATCACCCGCGACAGCGGCACGACGCCCGACATCGAGCCGAGGTTGATGATGGAGCCGCCCTGTCCGCGCTCGACAAGGTATTGGCCGAACACCTGGCAGCCGAGGAACACGCCCTTTACGTTCACGCGCAGGATGCGGTCGAACTCCTCCTCGCTGATGTCGAAGAACGGCGTGGCGGAGTTGATGCCCGCGCCGTTGACGAGGACGTCCACCCGGCCGCTGCGCTTGAGCACCGCGTCGCGCAGGCCCTCGAGCTCCGCCTTGCTCGTCGCCTCCGCGGCATGGAACCACGCCTGGCCGCCGGCCGCGGCGATCCGGCCGAGCCGCGCCGACGCCTTGTCGGCGTTGCGCCCGACGATCACGACCTCGGCCCCCGCGCCCGCGAGGCCCTCGGCCATCGCGCCGCAGAGCTCGCCGGTGCCGCCGATCACGACGGCCACCTTGCCTTCGAGGCCAAAACAGGATTTCAGGTATTCTTCTGGTTTCATGGAAAACGGAGGGGCGCGGCCACCTTAGCGCCCGGCGGGCGGTTGGCCAGCCCGATGCCGGTCCCGGAAGCGGCCGGGCCTGCGGGCGCGCTCACGACTTGAGCTGCACCATCTCGAACCGCGGCGCGAGCAGGTGCATGACGATCCACGCCGCCAGGTAGGCGGTGCCGCAGAAGGTGAAGAGCACGCCGTAGCCCAGCTCGATGCGGCCGAGCGCGGTGTAGTGCGACAGCAGCTTGCCGGCCGCGAACGAGACCAGCATGCCGCCGATGCCGCCGAGCATGCCGCCCATGCCGGTGACCGACGCCACGGCGCGCTTGGGGAACATGTCGGACACCGTGGTGAAGAGGTTCGCCGACCAGGCCTGGTGCGCGGAGCACGCGAGGGAGATGATGCCGACGGCCAGCCACGTGTTGATCTCCCCGAGCTTCATCGTGAGCAGCGCCGAGAGCGGCACGACGGCGTAGACGAACATCGCGAGCTTGCGGGCCCGGCTCGAGTCCATGCCGCCGTTGATGAACTTCTTCGGCAGCCAGCCGCCGAAGACGGAGCCGGCGGTGGCGATGGTGTAGACGATCGCGACCGCGAGCGGCCAGCTGATCACGCCCGGGATCGTCGCGGGGTCGCCGGTGAAGCCCCGCTGCGCGGCGAGATAGGCCGTGACCTTGCGCGTGTTCTCGCCGGCGAGGAACGCCGGCAGCCAGAACAGGTAGAACCACCACACGCCGTCGGTGATGAACTTGCCCAGGATGAACACCCAGGCCTGGCGGAAACCGATCAGGCTGAGCCAGGGCACCCGCGCCGCGGGGACGTTCCCCGCGGGCGCCTCTTCCCGGTCGCTGTGGATGTAGTCGTACTCGGCGCGGCTGAGCTGGCCGCCCTTCAGCTTGGCCTCCGGCGAGTCGTACATGGCGTACCAGAACGCCAGCCAGAGCAGCCCGACCGCGCCGGTGAGGATGAAGGCCCACTCCCACCCCCAGTGGTCCGCGATCCACGGCACGCAGAGCGGCGAGACGATCGCGCCGACGTTGGTGCCGGAATTGTAGAAGCCCGTGGCGAAGGCGCGCTCCTTCTTCGGGAACCACTCCGCCATCGTCTTGTTGGCCGCGGGGAAATTGCCGGCCTCGGTGAACCCGAGCATGGCCCGCCAGAAGCCGAAGCTCCACGTGTGGTGTCCGAAGGCGTGGCCGATCGCGGCGATGCTCCAGCCGATGAGCGAATACGCGTAGCCGGACTTCGTGCCGACCCAGTCGATCAGGCGGCCGGCCAGCAGCATGCCCACCGCGTAGGCGAACTGGAAGCAGATCACCACATTCGCGTAGTTCTGCTCCTGGCCGGCCTGATCCGCGCCGAACACGCCGGCGGCCGACAGCAGCGGCTTCAGCAGCCCGAGCACGTTCCGGTCGAGGTAATTGACCGTGGTGGCGAAGAACACGAGGCCGCAGATCGTCCAGCGGTAGCGTCCGACCTGTTCGTTGACCTGGTTCAGCTTGCTCATCGGGGGAAGGAGGGGGTTCGGCGGCGGCCGGCCCGGAGTTGAGGCTCCGGGCGGTCCGGGCGGGGGTAACGGTGACGTGGTCCAAGGTGATTGTTCCCGCGTGCTGCACAACCTCCGTTTCTGTTACACCGTTGAATGTCGAGTGCGCGATCCGGACGCCCTCGATGACCGCGCCGGCGAGCCGGCCTCACGGCCGAACCGAGGTTGCGACCTTCACCGGCGACCTCGCGCGCGCGGCGCAGGCGGCCACGTAATCGAGCCAGGCCTGCTGCGTGGTGAATTCGCCGGCCTTCGACCAGCCGGCGCCGGCATAATAGGTGAGCGCCTCGCCGGACGCGACCTTCGCCAGCACGAGCTGGTTGCCGTCGTCCTCGGCGAAACCCGTGAAACCCTGCGGCGCGATCAGCGCCGTGCCCAAATCGCCATTGGTTTTTTGCACGACCCACTGCGCGAGCGAGGCGTCGGCCGCGACCGGCGTCGTCGTGATCCTTTCCTCCTGGCCCCGGTCGGCCGGCTTCTTGTTCAGGCCGAGGCCCACCGTGGCCGCGGTCGCGCCGGTGAGAGTGAAGGTGCTGTCGATGCGGTCGAGGTTGTGGCCGGCGTCCACGGTGAAGCGCTTGGTTTCCGCGACCGTCACCCCCTCGCCCGCCGCCCATGCGTCGTAGGTCAGCTCGAACACCGCCCGGATCGGGCCGTTCGCAATCACCTTCCAGGCGCGGTAGTTCCGGCCGGCGAAGAGTTTCTTCCCGTCCCAGAGGCCGGTGCCGCCGCAGCCGCGCGAGCCGCCCACCTGGTACATGTCCATGCCCTCGCCCTCGTCGTGGTGGTAATGGTCGTGGCCGATGTTGTACCAGCGGTCGACGACCGGGTAGCTGACGCGCTTGCACCAGACATCGAGCCCGCTGGCGACCAATACTTCCTTGCCCGTTTTGGCGGTGTCGGGCGCGGCCAGTGCGGGGCCGTAGGTGCGGTGGGCGATCTTGTCGTTTTCCCACGCGAAGTCGTCGAGGCGCTCGGGGACATAACGGGCGAAGGCCCGCGGCGGAAACACGGGCGCCAGGCCGTCGATCTTCTCGACGGTGAAGGTCGCGGATTTTTCGCCGGCGGCGAAGTCGTGCTGGAAAATCAGTTCGCCGTACGCGAGACCCCGGTTGTCGGGATCCTTGGCCAGCGGGGCGACGTTGGTCACCTGGTACGCGAGGCTGCGACCGGCGGCATCCTTCACCGCGAGGTGCTGCAGCTGGGCGCCGGGCAGCGTGTGCGCGACCTCGGCCCACGGCACGGTGATCGTTTCGGCGGGCCGCGCGATCGCGAGGTCGTGCGTGACGGTGACAACGAGCGTGGCGGCGGGCGCGGCCACCGACAGAAGAAAGCCGGCCAGGACTGGCATGATTGTTTTCATCGGGGCGATTTTGAGGTTCGACCTCCGTCATCCTGAGCGCAGCGAAGGATCCAGCCGGGTGTGCGTGGATTCTTCGCTGCGTCCGGCATGACCGAAAGAGGGGTAAGGAAAGGATGCGTCAGCGACCCAGCCAGCCGCCGTCTACCGCGAGCAGATGGCCGTGCACATAGTCGGAAGCGGACGAAGCCAGGAAAACCACGGCGCCGCCCATGTCGCCGGCGGTGCCCCACGTCGCGGCGGGGATGCGCTCGAGGATGGCCTTGCTGCGCGCGGGGTCGGCCTGGAGCGCGGCGATGTTGTCGGTCGACATGTACCCGGGCGCGATGGCGTTCACGTTGATGCCGTGCGCGGCGAGCTCGTTCGCCATCATGCGGGTGAGGCCGGCGAGGCCGCTCTTGGCCGCGGGATACGAGCCGATGCGAATGCCGCCCTGGAAGGACATCATCGACGCGGTGTGGATGATCTTGCCGCGGCGCTTCTGCGCGAGCCACCGGCGGACGACCGCCTGGCTGAGGCGGAAGATGGAGTTCAGGTTGACCTCCATGATCTCATCCCAATCGGCGTCGGTCACGTCCTGGAACGCGCCGCGGCGGATCGAGCCGCCGTTGTTCACGAGGATGTCGGGGAGCGGAAGTTCCTTGCCGAGCGCGGCGGCCAGCCGGTCCATCGAGGTGCGGCTGGCCTGGTCGGCCTTGAAGGGGTGGGCCTGGCGGCCGGCGGCCTCGACGAGCTTCTGCGTCGGGCCGAGGTCACCGCGGGCGACGAGGATGACGTCGGCCCCGGCCTGCGCCAGCGCCTCGGCCATGCCGGCGCCGAGGCCGCGCGAGGCGCCCGTGACGAGCGCGACTTTGCCGTCGAGGCGGAATTTTTCCAGGATGGAAGCCATAAATTCAGCGCGCCCGGTATATCACCCGGGGGTCCACCGGGTCCATGTCGGCGTAGTCCTGGTTCTCGCCGCCCATGCCCCAGACAAAGCCGTAGTGCGTCGAGCCCTCGCCGCTGTGCACCGACCATGGCGGTGACACGACCGCCTCGCCCTCGCGCAGGCGCAGCGTGCGGATCCGCTCCGGCGGCCCCATGAAATGCTTCACCGAGCCGCCGGGCGGGAAACCGAAGTAGCAGTACACCTCCGAGCGCCGCCGGTGGGTGTGCGGCGGCATCGTGTTCCACTTGCTGCCCGGCTGCACGAGCGTAAAGCCCATCACAAGCTGGCAGGTGGCCACGCGGCCGGGGATGATCGCCTGGTGCAGGAGGCGGTGGTTCTCGGTCTCCTTCGCCCCGAGCGAGCGCGGGTGCAGCGCGGCGCGCGGCACGAGTTTCGTGGGATGGCGGGCGTGCGCCGGGTAGCTGAGCAGGTAGTACCGCGCCGGGGTGCGCGGCGACTCCGAGCTGAAGCGGACGCGCCGGGCGCCGCGGCCGACATAAAGCGAGTCGAGGTGCCCGAGCGCAAACCGCCGGCCGTCCACCGTCACGCGGCCCGGCCCGCCGAGGTTGATCACGCCCAGCTCGCGGCGCTCGTTGAAATGCTGCGCGCGCAATTCCGCCGGCGCCGGCAACTCGAGCGCCCGGCCGAGCGGCACGGCCGAGCCGACGACCGTGCGGTCGGTTTCCCAGGAGTGGAGCACCACCGCGCCGCGCCGGAAAAGATCCGCCACGACGAACCCGCGCCGCCGCGCCGCCGGCCGCAGCCGGGAATACTCGCGCGGGGAGATGGCGGGCCGGTAATCCATGGGACGCGGTCGAGCAAACCCATCTCCCCGGAAAATGCCAGCCACTCTTGCCCGGTCCCTCCCGCCGGCGGGCGTCCCGCCCAATTTAGCCTTGCTTTGACCTCGCGCCGGGGCTCCTCGTTGGCTGCCACCCCGCCTTCCCCATGTCCCTGGCCCTCCGTCCCGCCTCCACCTGCGCCTTCGACCAGCTCTCGCTCGGCGAGATCATGCTCCGCCTCGATCCCGGCGAGGGCCGCATCCGCACCGCCCGCGAATTCAAGGCCTGGGAGGGCGGCGGCGAGTACAACACCTCGCGCGGCCTGCGCAAATGCTTCGGCCTGAAAACCGCGGTCTGCTCGGCCTTCGTCGACAACGAGGTCGGCCACCTGATCGAGGACTTCATCATGCAGGGCGGCGTCGCCACCGACTTCCTGAAGTGGCGCGAGGACGACGGCATCGGCCGCACCGTGCGCAACGGCCTCAACTTCACCGAGCGCGGCTTCGGCGTGCGCGGGGCCGTCGGCAACCCCGACCGCGGCAACACCGCCGCCTCGCAGCTCAAGCCGGGCGACTTCGACTGGGAGCACATCTTCGGCAAGCTCGGCGTGCGCTGGTTCCACACCGGCGGCATCTTCGCCGCGCTCTCCGCCACCACCGCCGAGCTCACGGTCGAAGCGGTCCGGGCCGCGAAGCAGCACGGCACCATCGTCAGCTACGACCTCAACTACCGCCCGTCGCTCTGGAAGACGATCGGTGGCCTGCCGAAGGCCCGGGAGGTCAACCGCGAGATCGCGAAGCACGTCGACGTCATGATCGGCAACGAGGAGGACTTCACCGCCTCGCTCGGCTTCGAGGTCAAGGGCGCGGAGAAGCTCGAGCACCTCGAGACCGCCGCCTTCAAGCAGATGATCGAGACCGCGGTGCAGGAATTTCCCAACTTCAAGGTCGCCGCCACCACGCTGCGCCGCGTGATCACGGCGACAAAGAACGACTGGTCGGCGATCCTCTGGCACGACGGCAAGTTCCACGAGTCGCGCAAGTACGCCGAGCTCGAGATCCTCGACCGGGTCGGCGGCGGCGACTCGTTCGCCTCGGGCCTGCAGTTCGGTTTCCTCGCCTTCAACGACCCGCAGAAGGCCGTGGACTACGGCGCGGCCCACGGCGCGCTCGCCTCGACCACGCCGGGCGACACCTCGATGGCCACGCGCGCCGAGGTCGAGAAGCAGATCAAGGGCGGCGGCGCGCGGGTGGTTCGGTAAACCCCATGGCGGGGCGGGGATTGCGCTCCCGCTTCCTGCTCCACGCCTTTTTGACCGCCGCAATTCCAGCCATGACCCCCTCCGCCGCCGCACCCGCCGTCATCCCGCTCTGGCCCGAGGGCGTGCCCGGCGCCCAGCCGGGCGCGAAACCCGAATACGTGGAGGAGGAGCGCGTCCACAACGTGCAGGTGCCGACGCTCACCCATTACCCCGCGCCGCAGGATCGCGCCACCGGCACCGCCGTCATCGTCTGCCCCGGCGGCGCGTATGCGCGCCTCTCGATCATCAAGGAAGGCTCGAAGGTCGCCGCGTGGCTCAACTCGATCGGCGTCGACGCCTTCGTGCTGAAATCCCGCCTCGTCGAATACGGCCACCCGGCGCCGCTGCGCGACGTCCTGCGGGCCGTGCGCCTCGTCCGTTCGCAGGCCGCCGGTTACGGCGTCGACCCGCAGCGCATCGGCGGGCTGGGCTTTTCCGCCGGCGGGCATCTCGCCGCGTCGGCCGGCACGCTCTACGATTTGCCCGAGGGCCGCACCGGCGCGGCGCTGGATACGGTCAACGCCCGTCCCGATTTCATCGCGCTGATCTATCCCGTGATCTTTATGGACGGCCCGTTCGTCCACCACGGCTCGAGCGAAAACCTGCTCGGCAAAAACCCGGCGCCGGAAATGGTCCGGCGGCTCTCGGTCGCGGAGCATGTCACCGCCGCCACGCCGCCGGCTTTCCTGGTGCACACGCAGGAGGATGCCGCGGTCCCGGTTGAGAACTCGCTCGCCTTCTACACGGCCCTGCGGCGCGCGGGCGTGTCCGCCGAGCTCAATGTTTTCGAGAAAGGCCCGCACGGCGTCGGCCTCGGCGCGGGTTTGGGGCCGGTCGAGAACTGGCCGAGGCGCTGCGCGGAGTGGATGCGCAGCCACGGCTGGGTGCGCTGACGCGCGCCGCTGGCGCGCAACATCCAACCTCCAGCTTTGAACGCTCAACGCCCAGGATCATGCTCGCGGGCGTTTTCGGTAGCGGTACTTTTGCCTTGTCATCGCGCGCCGGCGCCGCCGGGCGTGGCGATCCAGCTGGATGGATTGCTTCGCCGCCCGCTCCGGGGACTCCGTGCAATGACAAACTGTACCGCTGCCCCGCTGGCTGGACGTTCGATGTTGGATGTTGAACGTTGAACGTTCGGTCCCCTCCGGCACGCTTCGCCCATGCTGATCGGCTTCCTCGTCTTCGTCCTCGAGCACTCGCCGCGGCTGCGCCGGCTGCTCTGGCGCTGGTGGTACGGCCGCCTGGCGAAGCGCCATACCGCCGGCGACTGGACGTTCATGAACTACGGCTTCCTGGAAATCCGGGCCGGCCAGGCGGACCTGTCCTCCGTAGCCTTGGCGCAGGAGGACGAACCCGACCGGCTCTGCATCCAGCTTTACCACCGCGTCGCCTCGGCCGCGGACCTCGCCGGCCGCGACGTGCTCGAGGTCGGCTCGGGCCGCGGCGGCGGCGCGAGCTTCCTCGCGCGCTACCACCGGCCGGCGCGGATGACCGGCGTCGATTTCTCGGCGCAGGCCGTGGCGCTCTGCCGGCGGCGCCACGCCGCGGTGCCGCACCTGGAATTCGTCGTCGGCGACGCCGAGCACCTGCCGTTCGCCGACGCCAGCTTCGACGCGGTCATCAACGTCGAGAGCAGCCACTGCTACGGGCACGTCGACCGCTTCTTCGCCGGGGCCGCGCGCGTGCTGCGGCCCGGCGGCTGGTTCCTGTACGCGGATTTCCGCGCGGCGGAGGACGTGCCCGCGTGGCATGCCGCGCTCGCGGCCCAGCCGGGCTGGAGCCGGGTCGCGCACGAGGACATCACCGCCGCGGTCGCCGAGGCGATGCAGGCGGACGACGCGCGGAAGCGGCGGCTCATCGGCGAATTCATCCCGCCGCGCCTCCGGCATGTGTTCGGCGAATTCGCCGGCCTCGTCGGCGGCCAGATGTACGAGGGTTTCCGGGCGCGCAAAATCCTCTACCACCGCTTTGCGTTTCGGAAGAACCCGACTACGGATTAACCGGACCGCAGGCACAGTGCCTTCCCCGCTCCGTGCTCCTCGCTCCCAGCTCTCCCCATCCCCATGCGCCCCCTACCCCTCCTTGTTGCGACGCTGCTGCTCGCCGGCTGCGCCACCGATTCCTCCTCCGCGCCCGTCACCGCCCCGGCGCCTGCGACGCCCGCGGTCGCCGCCCCTTCACCCTACGACCTGCCCGCCAACGTCGACGACATGCCCGGCGTCGGCCCGACCCGCCACTACAAGGGCTTCAGGGAAAACTGGAACAAGCTCCGCAACCGCTGGGCCGGCCGCGTGGCGCAGGACCAGCAGGCCGTCGTCTTCCTCGGCGACTCGATCACGCAGGGCTGGCACGACGACCTGGACGGCCTCTTTCCCGAGCTGAAGGTCGCCAACCGCGGCATCAGCGGCGACACCACCCGCGGGGTGCTCTACCGCCTGGACGAGGATGTGCTCTCGCTGCACCCGCGCGCCGTCGTCCTGCTCATCGGTACCAACGACCTCGAGGAGAAGGCCGCACCCTGGGTCATCGCCAGCAACATCCGCCTCATCGTCGACCGGCTCCGCGCGCACAATCCCGCGATGCCGGTGGTGATCTGCCAGGTGATGCCCAGCTCGCAGGAGAAAAAGCGGCCCGCCTATCTCATCCGCCGCGTCAACCAGCTCATCCTCGAACTCACCACCGACCAGCCGCAGGTGACCGTGGTCGACACCTGGAAGCTCTTCGCCGGGCCGCAGAACGACGCCACGCCCGACCTCTTCCCCGACCTGCTGCATCCCAATAACGCGGGCTACGTCAAGTGGGCCGGCGCGCTGCGTCCCGTGTTCGCCACGCTCGGCCTGGTCGACCGCGAGAACGACGAGTTCACCATCGAGAACGACTTCGTGGCCCTCTTCAACGGCCACGACCTGTCCGGCTGGGGCTACCGCCCGACCACGCCCGCCGACATCGAGGGCGCCAAGCGCTGGCAGGCCGGCCAGGCCGACGCCGCCGACTGGCCCGTCGTGAAGGACCCCGTCAGCTTCGACGGCCTCAAGGCCACGCCCGACGGCCGCTTCGTCGCGAAGGCCGGGCGCCTCATCGTCACGACGCCCCCGGGCGGGCGCCGCATCCAGCAGCTCTGGACGACGCAGGAATTCCCGAAGAACTTCGTCCTCCGCCTGCAATTCCGCGCCACGCCCAACACCGACAGCGGCGTTTATCTCCGCGGCCCGCAGCTCCAGTGCCGCGACTACCTGCTGGCCGGCCCCTACACCAAGCTGCAGAACTACAAACCCGGCGACTGGAATGACCTTGAGGTGACGGTCAAGGACAACGTGGCCCGCGCCACGTGCAACGGCGAGGTGCTCGAGGAGGCGATGAAGCTGCCGGCGACCGGCCCGATCGGCCTCGAGGGCGACCGCGGCCAGATGGAGTACCGCCGCATCCGGCTGATGGAGCTTCCGGCCCAGTAGAACCTGGGCCGGATTGGTCATTAGTCATTGGTCAGGTGCGGCGCGTCCCGGCTCGAAATAGCCCATGGCCATTGACCAATGATTAATGACGAATGGTTCACGCGCCTTCGCGCATGAACCTTTCCGCCACCCGGTCGGCCAGCTTGTTCAGGCGGAGGGCGAAGGCCAGCCACGCCGCGCCGAGCGCGATCCAGCACGCGTTGCCCAGCACGTGGTAGGTGTGGCGGATGGTGAATTTCCTCCAGCCCCACTCGTCCATCAGGCGGTTCATGTCGCCGTTGGCATCCTCCTCGCCGTTGATCATCGAGCCGAACGGGATCTCCTCGAGCCCGCGGTAGATGTCGCGCCAGCGCCACCAGATGGCGAGGAACGATGCCGCCCCGAGCAGGAAGAAAAAGTAGCGCGCGTAGTGCCATTTGAACTTTTCCGGGAGCTGCACCCAGAACGACAGCATGAGCAGCGTGCCGAGCACGAATTCGCCGCCGACGCCGCCGAACACCACCCAGAATTCCCGCCGGTCCACCGGCATGAGCCAGGTCATGTAGAACTGGAGCCCGATCAACGGCACGGCGACCAGCACCGGCCATACCTTGCGCTCCTTCAGGCCCGCAAGGCAGAAGAGGACGAGCAGCGCCAGCACCCCGAAGTACACGAAGTTCGAATGCACCTGCTCCACGGGCGTCCAGCCGATCGGGAGCGGTGTCGCCCGCCAGCCCGACAGCCAGGCGGGGATCGCGTGGCCGACCTCGTGCAGCCACACCGAGGCGCCCAAGAGGAGGTTCTTCACCGGGCTCAGGATGAACAGGAACACCAGCCCCAGCAGCAGCGGCGGCACGAAGGTGTTCACCTTCCAGTTGTCGAAGGCGAAGAGCGCGAACTCCTCCGGCTCGCGCCGCCGCACCGGCGGGGGCGCGATCAGCGTCGCGGGCGGCGG
>CAYZSN010000246.1:0-4857 GCA_964481095.1 uncultured Oleiharenicola sp.
CCCGGAGCCCGCGGCGCAGCGCGGCGGTGATGATGACGTTGGAATGGAGGGCCTCGGAACCGCCGCGCAGGATCACGGCGTTGCCGCTCTTGAGGCAGAGGGCGGCGGCGTCGACCGTGACGTTCGGGCGCGATTCGTAGATGAAGCCGATGACGCCGAGCGGCACGCGCACCTTGGCGATCCTGAGCCCGTTGGGCTGGGTCCATTCGCGCAACACCTGGCCGAGCGGGTGGGGCAGGGCGGCGACCTGCTGCAGGCCCTCGGCACACTTGGCGAGTCGTTCCGGGTTGAGCGTGAGGCGGTCGACGAGCGCGGCGGCCTGGCCGGCGGCCTGCGCGGCGGCGACATCCTTGGCATTGGCGGCGAGAATGTCGGCCTGGGTGACGAGCAGTTCCTTCGCCATCGCTGCAAGGCCGGCGTTGATCTGTGCGCCCGGCGTGGTCGCGAGCACGCGCGCGGCGGCGCGGGCCGACTGACCCATGCGGGCAAGAATTGAGGCCGGGGCTTCCATCAGAGGAAAATCCCAAACGCCAAAGGCCAAATCACAAACAAGGCTCGAAGCGACGAGCTTGAAGTTTGCAGGTTCGGAATTGTTTGGCGTTTGCCCATTGGCCTTCGGCGTTTTGGCCGGTCACTTCGCAGGAAAATATGTCCCCACTCGTTTCCCGGCCACGATCTCATATACCAATCCCGCTTTCCTGCCGCTCGCGATGTGGACCGGGATGCCGGCCTTCACGGCGAGCTGCGCGGCCTGGAGCTTGGTGACCATGCCGCCGGTGGAGGTGTGGCCCTTGTCGGAGCGGACGAGCCCGGAGACCGTGCTGAAATCGCGGACGAGCGGCACGACCTTGCCGGCGGAGTCCTGCAGGCCGTCGACGCTCGTCAGGATGATGAGCAGGTCGGCGTCGATCAGGATGGAAACCTCGGCGGACAGGCGGTCGTTGTCGCCGAAGTTGAGTTCCTCGACGGCGACGGAATCGTTCTCGTTGATGATCGGCACCACGTTGCCGCGGGAAAGGAGGTGGGCGAGGGTGGCGCGCGCGTTGTGGTGGCGGACGCGGCTGTCGAGGTCGTTGTGCGTGAGCAGCAGCTGCGCGACGGCGATGTCCTGCTTCGCGAACTCGCTGGCGTAGGCGTGCATCAGCTGGGACTGGCCGACGGCGGCGCAGGCCTGCTTGGCGGCGAGTTCCCTGGGCTTCGCGGCCAGGTCGAGCGTGGCCAGGCCGGCGGCGACGGCGCCGGAGGAGACGATCACACATTCATGGCCGGCGCGGACGAGCGTCCCGACCTCCCGGGCCAGGCGCGCGATCTGCCGCCGGCTCAGGCCGATGCCCTGCTCGGAGGCGAGGATGCCGGAGCCGAACTTGAGCACGATGCGCTGGGGACGTTTGGACATGGGAGCCGGGACAGTAGCCGGGGCGGGGCGGGCAACAAGCCGGAATCTTTGGCCGCGCGCGGACGGGATCGGGTGGGAAATGAGCCGGAAACCGGGGAGCTATGACACGTTTTCGAGGACACAATCCGGCCGGCTATGACACGTCGCCACCTTGTCTCGACAGCCGGGTTGCCGTCCCCTATTCCCAATACAAAAATTCAACCCTTCCCTGATAATGAACACGTTTACCGACCGGCCGGCTTCCGTCAAAGTTACCCTCGAATCGGGTAGCATCACGACGGGATGCATGGCTGGCACGCAGCAATCGTCCCCCGGCGCAGTGTCGCCGGTTGCCTGAGATGGAAGCCGTTCGCCGTCCATCGTCATGCCGACTGTTGCCGCTTCACCGCGCACGTTTGACCTGTCTTTGCCCGACCTCGCGCTCGCGCGCGGGGGCCTAGTCAAATCGCACCGCGCCCGTGGTTGGTGGTGGAGCCGTGAAGGCGACGCCCCCGACTCCCCCCGTTCGGATGTCCCGACCGTGCTGTTGGTGCATGCCCTGACCGGCAGCGCCAAGGCGGGCGGCGAGGGCGGCTGGTGGGAACCCGTGATCGGGCCCGGCCGCGCGCTCGACCCGGACCAGTACCGGATCATCTGTTTCAACAACCTCGGCTCGTGCTACGGCAGCAGCGGTCCCGGCGTGGAGGGTTTTCCCAAGGACCCGGGACTGGAACTGACCAGCCTCGACCTGGCGCGCGCGATCCTGCAGGCGCTGGACAAGCTTGGCATCGGGAAAGTCTACCTGACCACCGGCGGCTCGCTCGGCGGCATGGTGACGCTCGCGCTCGCCGCGCTGCAGCCCGAGCGCTTCGAACGCATCCTGCCCGTGGCCGCGACCGTCGCGACCAGCGCCTGGGCCGTCGGCTGGAACCACGTCGCCCGCCAGATCCTCAAGCTCGATCCCGGTTATCCCGACAACATCGGCCGCGGCCTCGAGATTGCGCGGCAGCTCGCGATCCTGACCTACCGCGCCGAGGCCGGGCTCGACGAGCGCCAGCCGCGCCCGGTGAAGCCCACCGAGATCCACCCGGTGCGCAGTTACCTCGAGCACCAGGGCGCGAAGCTGCGCAACCGTTTCGCCGTGCGCGCCTACGAGCTGCAGCTCGACGCCATGGACAACCACGACCTCCTGCTGCCGCTGCCGGGGGAAAAACAACCCGCGATCAGCCACGTGCGCGCCGCGACGCTCGTGGCCGACGTCGACAGCGACCAGCTTTTCCCGTCCGCCCAGTCCGAGGTCCTCGTCGCGCGGCTGCGCCAGGCCGGCGCCCCGGTCGAGCGCACCACCATCACCAGCATCCACGGCCACGATGCGTTCCTGATCGAATGGGACGCGCTCGGCCCGATCGTCACCCGCGCGCTGCAGCTGCGCGCCCCCAAGCCATGAGCGGCTGGCAGGTCTACAAATTCGGCGGTTCCTCGCTCGGCACCTCGGGCCGCCTGCCCAGGGTGCTGGAGCTCGTGGCCGCCGCGCCGCGCCCGCTGGCGCTGGTCGTCTCCGCGCTCGGCGACAGCACCGACTGGCTCATCCTGGCCGCCCGCTCGGCGGCGGAGGGCAACATCAGCCAGGCCCGCCGCGAACTCGGCCAGGTGCGCGAACTCGCCACCGCCACCGCGCGCGCCGTCCTGAACAGCCAGGGACAAAAGGGCTTCAAGCACGACCTCGACGAAATCCTCACGCCGGTCGAGCGGCTCCTTTCCGGCGTCGAGCTGACCCGCGAGTGTTCCCCCCGCACGCTCGATTCCATCATCTGCGTTGGCGAACGCATCTCCATCGCGGTCGTGTCCCGTGCCCTGGTGGAACGCGGCGTCCCGGCCCTCCCGGTGGACGCGCGCGATTTCGTCGTGACCGACGCGGCCCACGGCGCGGCGACCGTCGACAAGGCGGAGACCGCCAGGCATTTCGCGCCGCTCGCGGCGAAGTGGAAGGACAGCGTGCCGATCGTCACCGGCTTCCTCGGCAAGACCCGCGACGGCCACACCACCACGCTCGGCCGCAACGGCTCCGATTACACCGCCACCCTCGTCGCCGGCCTGCTCAAGGCCAGCGCGGTCACCGTGTGGACGGACGTGCTCGGCGTGATGACGGCCGACCCCGCGCTGGTGCGCGAGGCGCAACCCGTCGACCGGCTCTCGTACGACGAGGCGCTGGAGCTCGCCTATTTCGGCACCCGCATGTTCCACCCGCGGACGATCATCCCGCTGCGCGAATGCGGCGCGGCGCTGGTCATCCGCAGCACCACGCAGCCCGAGGCGCCCGGCACGCGCATCGACGCGACCGGCAATCCCGATCCCAACCGCCCGACCTGCGTCACCAGCCTCGAGCGGCTCGCGCTGCTCGGCGTGCAGTCGCGCCGCACCGGCCTGAGCAAGCCGCTCGGCGGGCGCATCCTCGCGGCGCTCGGCGAAGCCGGGGTGCGCGTGTGGATGACCACCGAGTCCACGCTCGGCCAGTCGTTCTCCGTCGTGATCCCCGAGGCCGACGAACCCAAGGCGAGGCAGAGCGTGGCCGAGGCGCTCGCGCCCGAGATCCAGACCGGCGACCTGCGCATCGAGCCGGTCCTTTCGCCCGTGACGCTCGTGACGCTCGTGGGCGAGAACATGGGCCGCCGCCCGAACGTCGCCGGCCGCTTCCTCAATTCCATCGGCTCGGTCGGCATCAACGTCCGCGCGCTCGCGCAGGGCGCGTCGGCGCGCAGCATCTCCTGCGTCGTGGACGCCGACCAGACCGCCACGGCGGTGCGCGCCGTGCACGGGGCCTTCAACCTTTCGCACACCCAGATCAGCGTGCTGCTCCTCGGCAAGGGCGTCGTGGGCGGCTCGCTGCTCAAGCAGATCGACCAGCAGAACAAGGCGCTCGGCCGCGAGCACGACGTGCAGGTGCGGCTGGTCGGCGTCGGCTCGAGCGGCGGCGTGCTGTTCGACCCGCTCGGCCTGCCGACCGACAAGGCCATCGCGCAGCAGAAGAAGGCGCTCGACGAGGGCAAGGTGGTGAAGGACGTGGTGTCGCTGCTCGGCGAGCTGTCGCGCCTGCCGAACCCCGTGCTCGTCGACTGCTCGGCGGCGCCGGGCATGGAGAAACTCTACCGCGCGGCCTTCAACCACAGCGTGAGCGTGGTGTCGGCCAACAAGCAGCCGCTGGCGCTGCCGCAGCCGCAGCGCGACGACCTGCTCAGCGAGGCGCGCCGGCATTTCCGCGCGTACCATTACGAGACCACGGTCGGCGCCGCGCTGCCGGTGATCGAGACGCTCAAGAACCTGGTGCGCACCGGCGACCACGTGGTCGCGATCGAGGGCGCGTTCTCCGGCACGCTCGGCTACCTGTGCGACCAGCTCGCGCAGGACAAACCGCTGTCGGTCGCGGTGCGCACGGCGCGGGAGCTGGGTTACACCGAGCCGCACCCGCGCGATGACCTGTCGGG
>CAYZSN010000247.1:0-8009 GCA_964481095.1 uncultured Oleiharenicola sp.
AGGTGACCCTGCCCCACGAGCACGAACGGTGCCACCAGCAAGGCGGCCGGGCTTCCGCCCGGCCGCTTCGGTCAGACAGTGTGTGTTGCCGGGATCAGTTTTTCCCCGGTGCGAGGAATTTCTCCTTCGCGACGAGGTAAAGGAAGCCGCAGAGCAGGACGTACGGGATCAGCGACAGCAGGTCGGCGCTCGGGCCCTCGAAGAACGGGTTGTGCGCGGTGGACCATTTCTGCAGGTGGTCGTCGAGCTTGTTGACGCCGGGCACGCCGGCGAGGAAGGCGATGATGATGCCCGCGATGGCCCCGCCCGCGATGTAACCCGAGGCCAGCAGCACGCCGGAGCTCTTGTCGGCCTCGGCGTTGAAGGTTTCGTTGTCCATGTCGACGCACGCGGGCTTCTTCCGCATCCACCGGTCCACGGCCAGGCGGATCATGCCGCCGATCCAGATCGGCAGCGAGGAGGAGATCGGCAGGTAGACGCCGACGGCGAAGGTCAGCGCGGGCACGAAGGACATCTGCAGCGCGACGGTGATCATCGCGCCGAAGAGCACGAGCGCCCACGGCAGCTTCCGGTCGAGGATGCCCTTGATGATATAGGACATCAGCGTGGCCTTCGGCGCGTCGAACTTCCGCACCACGCTGCCGTCGGGCCGCTCCGTGTGCGTGCCGTTGATGCCCGGGTCCACGAGCCAGACGGCGTTGCCCTGGTCGTTGACGAAATACTTGCCCGCCGGGCCGCCGACGGCGTCGGTCTTGTGCCAGGAATAATAAGCGCCCCGGTCGCCCTCGGCCTGCGGGCCGACGAGGTGCTGCTTCACGGGGTCGAGCTTGGTCACGTCGGTGTGCAGGCCGGCCGGCGCCACCTGCGCCGCGGGCACGTAGACGATCGCCGAGTCGTTCAGCCTCATCAGGATCGGCCCGAGCAAAATCGCGGAGCCAAACGCCCCGATCAGGATCGCGTACTGCTGGAGCTTCGGGGTGGCGCCGACGAGGAAGCCGGTCTTGAGGTCCTGCGAGGTCGTGCCGCCGTTCGAGGAGGCGATGCAGACGATGCCGCCGATGGAGAGCGCGGTGACGTAGTAGGTGCCGCCGGTCCAGCCGATGAGGAGGAACACGAGGCAGGTGAAAAGCAGCGTCGCCACCGTCATGCCCGAGATCGGGTTGGAGGTGGAGCCGACCTCGCCGGTGAGGCGGGAGGACACGGTCACGAACAGGAAGCCAAACGCGATGATGAGCAGCGCGCCGAGGAGGTTCATGTGGAGCGACGGCGCCAGCGTGATCGCCGCGAGCAGGCCGACGATGCCGATGCCGACGAATTTCAGGGAAAGATCCTGGTCGGTGCGCTCCACCCCGCCCTCGCTCCGGGAAAGGCCGATGTCCTTCATGCCGCCCTTGAGGCCGTGCCAGATGGTGGGCAGGGCCTGGATCAGGCTGATGATGCCGCCCGCCGCCACGCAGCCCGCGCCGATGTAGAGCACGTAGGCACCGCGGATCTGGCCGGGGCTCATTTCGGAGATGAGCGCCGTGCCCGGGGCCAGCGGCTCCGTCAGGCCCGAACCAAAAAATTTGATCAGCGGGATCAGCACCAGGTACGAAAGCACGCCGCCCGCCGCCATCAAGCCGCCGAGGTAGGGCCCGATGATGTAGCCGACGCCGACGAGCTCGGGGGAAATTTCGCAGCTGAGCGAACCGGACTTGAGCGGGGCGCCGAACACTTTTTCCGGGACATCCTTCCAGCCCTTGAACGCGACGTTGAGGGTCTTGTAGAGCAGGCCGAGGCCGAAGCCGGTGAAGATGACCTTCGCGCCCGGCGACTTGCCGAGGCCGGCGGCTTCCGCCGCGGCCATCTCCGCCTTGGCCGAGGGCGAGGCCGCGGCGCGCGAGACGTCGTCCACGCCCGCCTTGAGCACCGCGGCGCAGGCCGTGCCCTCCGGGTACTTGAGCACGCCGTGTTCCTTGACGATGAGCGCGCGGCGCAGCGGAATCATCATCAGGATGCCGAGCAGGCCGCCCATCACCGCCACGAGCATCACGCGCGTGAGCTCGAGCTCGAAGCCGAGGATCAGGATGGCCGGCATCGTGACGCCGAGCCCGAAGGCGATCGACTCGCCGGCCGAGCCGGCCGTCTGCGTGATGTTGTTCTCGAGGATCGTGGAGTCCCGCCCGCCGGTCGACTTCGACCAGGCGCGGAACAGCGCAAGCGAGATCACGGCCACCGGGATCGACGCGCTGACGGTCAAGCCGACCTTCAGCACGAGGTAAAGCGACGAGGCGCCGAAAACCATGCCGAGGATGGCACCGGTGAGGACGGCGCGAAACGTGAATTCGGGGATCTTGGTCGAGGCCGGGATGTACGGCTCGAATTTGGCAGAGGGTTCCGAAGGCATGCGGTGGTGTGTCCGCCGAAGCTAGGGAGCCTTATGACACGAGCGCAACCCTGATAACTCGCCCACGCTTTGTCATCGCGAGGCCCGTGACGCGGGCCGTGGCGATCCAGATGGATTGCTTCGCCGGTCGGGCGGACGGACCGGCTCGCAATGACATTTCATCACCTCACCAGATCGTCACGCGCTCGGCCGCCGGGCGGCGCATCGGCGCGCCCTCCGGGATCGCGAATGCGTCGTAGAAAATATCCAGGTTCGACAGCGGGCCGTTGGCGCGGAATTCCGCGGGCGAGTGCGGGTCGGTGTTCACCTGCAGGCGCTGCGCCTCCGGGCGCAGGAGCCGGCGCCACTTCGCCGCCCAGCTGATGAAGAAGCGCTGCTCGGGCGTGAAGCCGTCGATCTTGTCGCGCGGCTGGCCGGCCAGTGCTTTTTGCAACGCGGCGTAGGCGATGCGCACGCCGCCGAGGTCGGCGATGTTCTCGCCCTGGGTCAGCTCGCCGTTGACGTGCACGCCGTCGAGCACGGTGTAGGCGGAGAACTGCTTCACGATCCCGGCGGAGCGCTCCTTGAACTTCGCGGCGCTTTCCGGCGTCCACCAGTCCACGAGGTTGCCGTCGCTGTCGTACTGCCGGCCCGCGTCGTCGAAGCCGTGCGTCATCTCGTGGCCGATGCTGGTGCCGATGCCGCCGTAGTTCGGGGCGTCGTCACCCTGCGGGTCGAAGAACGGCGGCTGCAGGTAGCCGGCGGGAAAGACGATCTCGTTGCGGTCCGGGCTGAAGTAGGCGTTCACCGTCGGCGCGCTCATGAACCACTCGGTGCGGTCGACCGGGCCGCCGGCCTGGGCGAGCAGGCGGCGGTGCTCGAAGGCTTGCGCGCGCAGGAAGTTCAGCACGTAGGGGCCGCGGTCGATCGCGAGGCCGCGGTAGTCGCGCCACTTGTCCGGGTAGCCGATCTTGGCATTGAAGGCGTCGAGTTTCACCAACGCCTTCGCCTTGGTCGGCGCGTCCATCCACTCGAGGGTCTGGAGGCGCTCGCGGAGGGCGGCGCGCAGGTTCGCGACCATCCGTTCCATGCGGACCTTCGCCTCGGGCGGGAAATGGGCGGCGACGTACAGCTGGCCCAGCGCCTCGCCGATGTTGCCGTCCTCGACGGCAATCACGCGCTTCCACCGCTCGCGGATCTCCTGCTGGCCGGTGAGCGTCTTCCCGTAGAACTCGAAGTACTCGCGGGCGAACGGCTCGCTCAGGTAGGGCGCGGTGTAGCCCGCGAGGTGCCAGCGCAGGTAGGCGCGCCAGTCGGCCACGGCCGACGTGTTCAGGACGTTGTCGAACGCCTGGAAAAAATCCGGCTGCGTGACGTTGATCTCCTCCACCGCCGGGGCGCCGGCCGCCACCACGTAGACGCGCCAGTCGAGGCCCGGGGTGAGCGCGGCCAGCTCGGCGAGCTTCATCTTGTGGTAGACGGCCTGCGGGTCCCGCAGTTCCACGCGCGACAGCATGCGCGCGGCCAGCTTGGTCTCGATCGTCATGACGCCCGTCGCCGCCGTGCGCGCCGCCTCGGGCTTGTCGCCGAGCAGCTCGAACATGTGCGTCATGTGGGTCACGTACTGCTGGCGGATTTTCTCGGATTTCTCGTCGCCCTTGAAATAGTAGCCGCGCTCCGGGAGGCCCAGCGCCCCGCCCGTCTGCAGCTCGGCGAGCATCCGCGCGCTGTTCTTGCTGTCGGGATTGCAGGTGAAATCGAAGCCGACGCTCACGCCGGCGGCGTGCATCCGGCCCAACGCCGCGAAGACGCCCGCGGGCGTCTGCAGGCCGGCGATGAGGTCGAGCCAGTCCTGGAGCGGCGCGATGCCGGCCGCGTTGATCGCGGCCTCGTCCATGCCGCTGGCGTAGAAATCGCCCACCATCCGCTCGACCGGCGTGCCCTGCGGGCCCTTCGCGGCGGCGGCCTCGGCTAGGGCGCGCAGCGCCTGCTGGTTGCGGTCGACCAGCTCGGCATGCGAACCCCACGAACTGTAGGCCGGCGGGATCGCGAGGTTCTTCAGGTACGTGCCGTTGACGTAGCGGTAGAAGTCGTCCTGCGGTTTGACCGCCAGGTCGAAGTTGGCCGGGGTGACATCGGCGCGCAGGCCCGCGGCCGCCAGCCACGCCGCCGCCACGAAGATCGCGAAGGAACGCATCCCGGCAGTCTTCGCGCCACCCCGCCGCCGGCACAAGCGCGGAGTTGGCGTCAGCGCGCGCGGGCCTTCGCCTTCAGCTTGCGTGCGGCGAGCCGCTGCTTGATCAGCCAGTAGATCGCCTCGATGCGCGGGACCGGCACGCCGACCGACTTCGCGCGGCGCACGGGCTCGCCCCAGATTTCCTCGATCTCGACGTCGCGGCCCTCCTCGAAGTCGATGAGGCTCGACGGGCGGTACGCGCCCATCTTCGCGGTGCGCTCGAACTGCAGGTCGATGAAGGAGCGCGGGATCTCGTGGCCGAATTTCGCGGCGGCCTCGACGACCTCCTCCATCAGGCGGCGCGCCAGGGCGCGCATGCCCTCGTCGGCCAGGAGCACGTCGGTCGTGGTGCCGCCGGTGACGATTGCGAGGCCGTTGAACGGCACGTTCCAGACGAGCTTGTGCCAGCGCTGCAGCTCGAGGTTGTCCTGCGCGGTGCACTTCACGCCGGCGCGGCGCCAGAGCGCGGCCACGGCGTGGGTGCGCTCGCCGGCGGGCTTGCCGAACTTGCCAATGGTGATCAGGCCGGGAAAGGAACACGTAACCACACCCGGCGCGGTGCGCATGCAGCCGATGTAGCAGATGGCGCCGATCACGCGGCCGGGGCCGACGATCTCCGCCACGGGTTCCTCGACGCCCAGCCCGTTTTGCAAGGTCATCACCACCGTCTCGGGCCCGAGCAGCGGCGGCAGGAGGGTTTTCAGCGCGTCGTTGGAGGTCGCCTTGGTGGCCAGGATCACCAGGTCGCAGGGCCCGATGTCGCCCGCCGAACCGTAAACGTGGATTTTCTTCACGCGGAATTTCTCGCCCGCGCCTTTTACCTGCAGCCCGCGCACCGTGAGCGCCGCCCGGTGGCTCCGGGCCAGGAAATGGACATCCTCGCCCGCCTTTACGAGCTTGGCCCCGTAATAACAGCCAAGGGCGCCGGTGCCGATGATCGCGATGCGGGGGTTTTCGGGAAACAGCGTGCTCACAACAGCTCTGTCGTCACAAAGATAGGCTGAAAATACAACTCCGCAGTCGGCTCGCGAGAGCTCCGGGCTTCGCGCTTTCTTCACAGGCTTGGTTTACGTGTTTGTCATGCTTGCAGGGATGGCCTTTTTGCAGGACAGCCCCCTCCGCTCAGGCGGGCAGCGCTTATGCCCGCCGCGGATAAATCCATGCTCTAAAAACCCTTCCGTTATTTGGGCTCTGATAATGCGAGTTCTAGCTCACTTGTCCGCAAGTATTTACAATGGATTACTTCGGGGTTTGAGACCTGCCTGGTGGCGGCAATCACGACGTGGCAGGGCCGGGAAATAGTCGGTCGCGCGCTGCGCACCGGTTTTTCGCCGCCTGTTCACACCTGTTGCGAAAGGTCCGCATCCGAGGGAAGCGGAACAGCGGCTGACAAGTTATTCACAGCCCGCCGATCACTCACAATGGCATGTTGTCCGTAAGCCGGATCTCGTCGACCCAGTAGGAAATCGCCATGAGGCAGTCGCCAGGCGCGACCTCGCGCAATTGCTCCATCGTCCGCGGGTCCACGACGGAAATATAGATGACCCGCAACCGCCGCTTCTGCGCGATGATGTGTGTCGCCTCGGCGACCAGCCGGTCGGTGCTCTTGACGCCCGTCTCGACCATTTCCTTCGCCTTGCGCAGGGCTTTTACCACGGCCAGCGCCTCGTCGCGCTGGGAAGGAGTCAGGTAGGCATTGCGCGCACTGACCGCCAAGCCGTCGGCATCCCGGACGGTGGGCCCGGTGATGACCTTGATTGGCAACTGCAGGTCGGCGGCAACCTTTCGCATCACCGCCACCTGCTGGGCGTCCTTCTCCCCCAGCACCACGACGTCGGGCTGCACGATGTTGAACAATTTCAGCCAGCACGTCAGCGTCCCGCGAAAGAGCGCCGGCCGGGCCACGCCGCACAGCGGCTTGCTGATGAGGTCCTCGTGCACGACGGTGGAAAATCCCTTGGGAAACATCTCCTCGGCCGTGGGGGTGAACAGCAGCGTCACGCCCTCCTTCTCCGCCAGCAGCGCGTCGGCGGTGGCGCTCCGGGGATACCGGGTAAAATCCTCGCTCGCGCCGAACTGCAACGGGTTGACGAAGGCGGACACGACCACGGCGGCGCCTTCGGCCGCGGCCAGCCGGATCAGGCTGACATGCCCGGCGTGCAGCGCGCCCAGCGTGGGCACGAACGCGATCTTCCGGCCGGCCTTGCGCAGTTCCGCCGCCGCGTCGCGCATCGCTGTGATGGTCTCGATTTTCTGCATGGCCGGAACGCGCTTGAACAAACCCGAACCGCCACCCTTTATCAAGCCTCGTCCCTGTCGCCGGCTGTCCGGCCTGTCATTGCGAGGAGTCCGGTTTCGGACGACGAAGCAATCCAGCCGGATCGCCACGCCCGGCTTTGCCGGGCTCGCGATGACAAACCCAATTTCCATGATCCGCATCAACGAGAACTACACGAAGCTCAAGGCCAGCTACCTGTTCGCCGACATCGCCCGCCGCGTAAACGCCTACGTCGCCGCCAACCCGTCCAAGCCGGTGATCCGCCTCGGCATCGGCGATGTCACCGAGCCCCTGCCGGCCGTGTGCCGCGAGGCGCTGCACGCCGCCACCGACGAGATGGGCGCGCGTGCGACCTTCAAGGGCTATGGCCCCGAACAGGGCTACGCCTTCCTCCGCGACGCAATTGCCCAACACGATTACACCGCCCGCGGCTGCAAGATCGAGTCGGACGAGATCTTCATCTCCGACGGCTCGAAATGCGACTGTGGCAACATCCAGGAAATCTTCGCCACCGACATCCGCCTCGCGATCCCCGACCCGGTCTACCCGGTCTACGTCGACACGAACGTCATGGCCGGCCGCACCGGCGCCAACGTCGACGGCCGCTACCAGGGCATCACCTACCTCGAGAGCACGCCGGCCAACGGCTACGTGCCCGCCATCCCGGGCGTCGCGACCGACCTGATCTACCTCTGCTTCCCGAACAACCCGACCGGCGCGGTCGCCACCAAGGCGCAGCTCGCCGCGTGGGTCGCTTACGCCAAGGCCAACAAGGCGATCATCCTCTTCGACTCCGCCTACGAGGCCTACATCCGCAATCCCGACATTCCCCACTCGATCTACGAGATCGACGGCGCGCGTGACGTCGCGATCGAGTTCCGCAGCTTTTCCAAGACCGCCGGCTTCACCGGCACCCGCTGCGCCTACACTGTCGTGCCGAAGTCGCTGCTGGCCTGCGATGCCGCCGGCAACGCGCACCCGGTCCACGCACTCTGGAACCGCCGCCACACGACGAAGTTCAACGGCGTCGCCTACCCGATCCAGAAGGCCGCCGCGGCGATCTACACCGACGCCGGCAAGCAGCAGACCAAGGCGCTGATCGATTTCTACCTCGCGAACGCCAAGCTCAT
>CAYZSN010000248.1:0-18388 GCA_964481095.1 uncultured Oleiharenicola sp.
TGCTCTTGCGGCCTGAACCTCTTCCCATCATCAACTCAATCGCGTACCCTTGGATACCATCTCCCAGCACCAAAGTGGATACGATGTCCGGACTCCACCACGATGGCTCGATATAACGAATGGCAAATGACGAATGGCCAATGCGCCCGTCAGGGCGTCACCGGCCACACGATGACGGCGGTGCCGGCGAGAATCAGCCCGCAACCGAGCGCGGTGCGCAGGTTCAGGCTTTCGCCGAGGACGAGCGCGGCGAGGACGAGCGTCAGGGCGAGGCTGGACTTGTCGACCGCGCTGACGAGCGACGCGGGGCCGGCCGACAGCGCCTTGAAATAAAACAGCCACGACGCGCCGGTCGCGAAGCCGGACGCCACGAGGAAGCCGAGCGAGGCCCGCGGGATGGCGGCGACGGCGCCGAGGTTGCCCTGGAGCGCGACGACCAGCCACGCCAGCACCAGCACGACGCCCGTGCGCACCGCCGTGGCCACGTTGGAATCAACACCCTTCACGCCGAGCTTGGCGAGAATGGCGGTCAGGGCGGCGAACACCGCCGAAAGGAGAGCATAGGTCCACCACATGGGCTTGAGTGTGCGCCGGCCGCGCACAAGGTCGCAAGCGGGGACGCAGGGGCACGGCCCAGGAAATCGTGAAAACTGATAAGCGGGAATCGAAAATCTGGAATCTCGGTCCCGCGGGGCCGCTGGCATGGGTCTGAAATTTTGGATGCCCGATTCCAGAGGGCTGATTCCAAGATCCCTTCACTCCTGCGCCAGCAGGAGCCGCCGCACGCCCTCGCTCGGCGGCGTGGTGAGAAAATTGAGCGTGACCGGCCAGCGCAGTTTTTCCGCCAGCGAACGCAGCGCGAAGGCCGCGGGCACGGAGTTGAGGATCCGGCCGCTGACGCCGCACGGCACCGGGGCGGACGGCGCGAAAAACAGCCGGCCGATCACCTGGTCGGCGAGGCGCGCAAGGTCGGTGACCGAATCGGCCACGGCCTGCTGGGCGGGGCCGCAGTTCTGTTCCGCGAGTTCCAGCACGCGCGGCGCGAAGGCGGAGATCGCGGCGTTGGCCCCCGCATCATGATAGAAGAAGCGGGAATGGGCGGCGTAGCCGGCGAGGCCGGTGTGCGCCTGCAGCGCAGCGGCGAGCGGCGAAACCTCGGCGCCCCGGCCCGAGTGCCAGCCCTGCAGCTCGAGCAGCGCCACGGCGATCGCGCGCCGGCCGAGGTCGAAGCCGCTGCCGGCGTCGCCGAGCTTCCAGCCGAGCCCGCCGGCGTAGCGGACCGCGCCGTCGGGTGCGCGCGCCGCGACGAACGAGCCGGTGCCGGCGTGCAGCACGAGGCCGGGCGCGCCCCCGGTGGCGAGTTCCAGCACGGGCACGGAATCGGTGGTGGTGTCGACGCGGCCGAAACCGGTGAGCGCGTCGGCGCATTCGCGCCAGAACTGCGGCGAACCCGCCATACAGAGCAAGGTGCGGGAGAGCTGGGATTTCAGATTTGAAATTTGCGATTTCAGGATGAGCGCATCCAGGGCCCCGGTGAGGATCGCGCGGGCCTGCTCGGGCCCGACCTGGCTCGGGTTGCAGCCCGGCGCGAGATGCGAGACGACGACCGCGCCGGCCGCGTCGACGAGGATCAGCTCGGTCTTGGTGCCGCCGCCGTCGACGCCGATTTTGAAACCGGGAATCTTGAAATCGGTCATCGCAAATCAGGAATCTTGCATTGAAGGCCAGGGTTGGCGGCGCAGCCAGATCGGGATTTCAGGTTTTCGATGCCCGATCTATGATTTCAAGATTTCCCCACGGCCGCTTCACGCCAGCTGGCGGCTCAGGCGGCCCTTGTACTTTTTGCCCAGCTCGCGGTTGTATTCGATCGCGCCCGCCACGTTCTGGCTGCGCAGGATCGGCAAGGAATGGCCGCCGGCCTTCAGCCAATCGATGGTCTCGAGCATCAGCAGGTTCAGCAGCGTGGCGCCGATCAGCGTCGAAGTGGGGCCGGCCTTGACGCCGTCGGTCACCGGCGCGATGGCGTCGCCGGGCAGGCCGAGGTTGTCGAGCACGTGGTCGGCGATCTCGTGGAGTTTCTTCCCGCCGGGGTGGACGGTCGGCGTGGCCTTCGCCATCTCGACGCAGCAGAGGGCCACGACGTTCAGGCCCTTCTGCTTCGCGTAGAGCGCCACCTCGATGGGCGAGGAATTTTTGCCGGAATTGGAAATGACGATGATCGTCTCGCCGGCGTGCAGGCCGTACTGGCGGTCGTAGCGCTCGGCCAGCTTCGTGCCGTAGCCGACCAGGTTCTCGATGAAACCGCCGGTGGGATCGTGGAGGCCGCTGACGCACACGAGGCCGCCGGCGCGGCCGATGATCTCGCGGCCGATGACCTCGCTGTGGCCGCTGCCGAAGGTGTGGATGACGCCGCCGCCGGCGACGGACTGGCCGGCGAGCGCGCCCAGCTTCTTCAGCGTGGCGGCATTCTGTTCGCGGGCGCGCGCGAGCATCCCGGTGGCGGTGGCGTAATAGGTGTCGGCGATGGAGGCCATGGGGGTGGGACAGAGGACCGATGACAGAGGACCGGGGCCAGAACAAGCTCCCCTTCGCTCAGCGCGAGAAGGACAGGCCGATGGAGCCAAACACGTCGCGGTGCCGTTGGCCGTAGAATTCCTTGGTCCGGTAGTTCTGGGTGTAGGCGATCTGGAATTTCGGCCAGTGCAGGACGAAACCCAGGTTGAGATCGGCGACGACCGGGCGCTTGGGCACGGAAGGGCTGTCCTTCCACGTGTTGCCGTCGAGGAAGATGTCGCGGGCCACGAGCCGGCTCTCGGCGCTGGCGTAGAAATAGCCGCCGAAGCGCCCGGGCCCGCCCGTGTTGGCGATGTTGCCGCCGCCGGGGCGGATCAGGTCGGGGCCGAAGTCGGCGGGCGGGCGCCAGCCGGCGCGAACGACAATGCCGCCGGCGGCATGCGTGGCGACGTTGCCGATCGTGACGCGGTGGCGGAGCACGACATCGAGATCGGGGATGAACCCCGGGTCGGTCTTCCACTGCCACGCGCGGTAGCGGCGTTCCCACGAGAGCTGCAGGCCGGGTTCGTCGCGGATCTGGTTGGCCCACCCGTTGGCGTGCGGGACGTCGATGACGTCGTGCCAGGCGTTCTGCGTCAGCTCGCCGAGCGCGGACGGGCCGACGAGGCCCACCGAAAGCTCGACGAGGCGCAGCTGGTTGTCGCGCTGCGCATGCAGCAGGATCGAACCATAGAGCCACGCGGCGTAGGGGCGGTCGTCCGGGATCAGCGCGG
Organism: uncultured Oleiharenicola sp.; assembly: GCA_964481095.1. Classification (GTDB taxonomy): domain Bacteria; phylum Verrucomicrobiota; class Verrucomicrobiia; order Opitutales; family Opitutaceae; genus Lacunisphaera. The sequence goes on from CAYZSN010000248.1 coordinate 3,288, forward strand.
TCGTGTCGGTGTCGACCGGCGTGTAGGAATTCTGGCCGAGCGCCGAGCCCACCTTGTAGTGCCAGTCGACATGTTCGGGGTCCATCCACGGGATGAGGCGGGCGGCGAGCCGGATGAAGGGCTTCGACTGGTTAAGGTCGGTCTCGCCGAGCCACACGAGCTTGAAGCCGTTGGTGTAGTGACGGTCGGTGCCGGCGAAGTACTTGTCATTCTCACTGACGGCGGTGAGCGAGCTGTGCTTGAATTTGAATTCCGGGAGGAACGGCTCCGCTGCGGGCGGCGGGGTGGTCGGGCCGCCCTGGCCCGCGGCCGACGCGGCCAGCGCGCACGCGCCGAGCAGCGGGAGCAGCCGGCGCATGGTCAGGCCGATTCCCACCTGCCGTAGATGCCGCAGGGCAGGATTTTCCCGTCCGCCTGGATCGGCAGCCCGACCTCGCCGCCATGGATGCGGCCGCCGGCCGCATGCAGCAGGCCGTCGAGCAGGTTGATGACGACGGAAGGGGAGAGGCGCGCGGTGTAGGCGTTGATCAGGAGGAACAGCGGCCGGTCGCTGAGCACCTCCTTGCACTCGTTGAGCAGGCCCCAGAGGTGGTCCTCGAGCTTCCACATCTCGCCGGTGGCCCCGCGGCCGAACGTCGGCGGGTCCATGATGATCGCGTCGTATTTCCGGCCGCGCTTGATTTCGCGGCGGACGAATTTCAGGCAGTCGTCCGTGATGTAGCGGATCGGCGCCTCGGCCAGGCCGGACAGCGCGGCGTTCTCGCGGCACCACTTCACCATGCCCTCGGCCGCGTCGACGTGGCAGACCTGCGCGCCCGCGGCGGCGGCGGCGACCGAGGCCGCGCCGGTATAGCCGAAGAGGTTCAGCACGCTGACTTCGCGGCCCGCGGCCTTCGCGTCGCGGATTTTCCGGGAGAACCAGTCCCAGTTCACGGCCTGCTCCGGGAAAAGCCCGGTGTGCTTGAAGCTCGTGGGATGGATGCGGAAGGTCAGCGGGCCGTACTTGATCGTCCAGTGCTCGGGCAGCTTCTGGCGGAATTCCCATTTGCCGCCGCCGGATTCGCTGCGGTGGTAGAAGCCGTCCCAGCCGGACCACAGCTTCCCCTTCGTCTTGGGCCAGATGATCTGCGGGTCGGGCCGCACGAGGTTGTAGGGCCCCCACTGCTCCTGCTTCATGCCGTCGCCGCAGTCCAGCAGGCGGTAGTCCTGCCAGCGGTCGGCGACGATGAGGCCCGGGCGGTCGATGGTCATGTGCGGGCAAGTTGCCGGTGAACGGAACGCTTGAACACGAAAAAATGGACGGACCGGCGGGCGCCCGCGGTCAGTAATTTTCGTCCGCGGCGGTGCCGCGCTCAAGCTCGTCCATCGTCCGCAGGAACTCCTGTTCCAGGTCCACGCCGTAGGCCCGCGCCAGCACCAGCACGCTCCAGAGGCAGTCGCTCAACTCGTGGGCCAGCTTCCGGTCCACATCGTCGACGAGCCGGGCCCCCGCCTTGGCCATGGCGAGCTTCATCAGGTCGCCCACATCCACGACGAAGCCCTGCATGATTTCCTCGCGGGTCCAGGTGCGGCCGGTCCGGCGCTGTTCATAGCGGGCAAAGCAGGCGCGGATCTGCATCGCGCGGTCGGAGAGCTGGGAGAATTCCATGGTAGGCAGGCTGGCGCGGGCGGGCGGGCGGGCAAGGTTTCCGTTTGCGGCGGTTCGCCGCGTGGCTGTAGTGATGGGCAACCCCGCTCCGCCCGTGCCGCACCCCACCCGCCGCCAGTTTCTCCGCACCACCGCGCTCGCCGCCACCGCGGCCGCCCTCACCCCGCGTTCGTGGGCGCAGGTCGCCGGCGCCAACGACGATGTCCGCGTCGCGGTCATCGGCCTGAACGGCCGCGGCCAGAACCACCTCGCCAGCCTGCGCGCCGTGCCGGGCGTCCGGCTCGCGGCGATTTGCGACGTCGACACGGCGGTGCTGGAAAAAACGGCGGCGGCCCTCGCAAAGGACGGCCTCGCGCCGCAGAAATTCACGGACCTGCGCGAGCTGTTCGCCTCCCCCGACATCGACGCGGTCACCCTCGCGACGCCGAACCACTGGCACTCGCTCGCGGGCATCTGGGCCTGCCAGGCGGGCAAGGACGTCTACACGGAGAAACCGGTGTCGCACAACGTCTGGGAGGGCCGCCAGCTCGCGGCGGCGGCGAAAAAATACCACCGCGTCGTCCAGGCCGGCGTGCAGATCCGTTCCGGGGCCGGCCTGCAGGAGGCGGTGCAATGGATCCGCGCCGGGCAGCTCGGCCGCATCAAGGTCGCGCGCGGCTTTTGCTACAAGCGCCGCAAGAGCATCGGGCTCAGCCCCGGCCCGCATGTGCCGCCCGCGACGGTGAATTACGACCTGTGGCTCGGGCCGGCGCCGGACCAGCCGCCGCACCGCCTGCGCTTCCACTACGACTGGCACTGGTTCAACGCCTACGGCAACGGCGACGTCGGCAACCAGGGCATCCACCAGATGGACGTCGCCCGCTGGTTCCTCGGCGATCCCGGCCTGCCGCGCCACACGCTCAGCCTCGGCGGCCGGCTCGGCTACCGGGACGACGGCGAAACCCCGAACACGCAGGTCGTGATCCACGACTACGCCGCGGCGCCGCTGATCTTCGAGGTGCGCGGCCTGCCCACGACGAAGGACCCGGCCGAGAGCCAGGTGGGCGCCGCCGGCGCGGAGGCGGCGGGCGCGCTGGCGAAGACGATGGACCAGTACCACGGGGTCTCCATCGGCAACGTCATCGAGTGCGAGGGCGGCAGCCTCGTGACCGCGAATTACTTCACGGCCACGGCCCACGACCGCGACGGCAAGGTGGTGCGCGAGTTCAAGGGCGAGGACCGGCACATGCAGAACTTCATCGACGTCGTGCGCAGCCGGAAGACCGCGGACCTTTTCGGCCCGATCGAACAGGGCCACCTGTCGAGCGCGCTGTGCCACCTCGGCGGGATTTCCCACGCGCTCGGCGCCGCGGCCACCCCCGGGAAAATCCACCAGCGGATCGCGGACGACCGGGAGCTGACCGAGGCCTACGACCGCCTCGCGGCGCACCTGGCCGCCAACGAAATCGACCTCGGGAAAACGCCGCTCACGCTCGGCGCCGTCCTGACCATCGACGGCGCGGCCGAGCGCTTCAAGGGGCGGAACGCCGCGGCGGCGAACGCGCTCCTCACCCGCGCCTGTCGCGCGCCGTTCACCGTGCCGCAGCTGGCGTGACAGGCCTTTTGTAGGGGCCGGGCTTGCCCGGTCCCATTGTCCGCTGGCGTGGAAAGGACCGAGCAAGCCCGGTCCCCACAAAGCAGGGAAGAATCACGTTCCGTACAGCCGGTCCCCGAAATCGCCGAGGCCGGGCAGGATGTATTTCCTGGCGTTGAGCTCACGGTCGAGCGAACCCGCGTAAACCGGCACCGCCGGGTGGGCCTTCGTCACGACCGCGACGCCCTCGGGCGCGGCGACGATGCAGACGAAGACGACGTCCTGCGCGCCCGCAGCCTTCACCACGTCGAGCGCCTGCGCGGCCGAGCCGCCGGTGGCGAGCATCGGGTCCACGACGATGGTGCGCTTGTCGGCGAGCGGCGGGAGCTTGCAGTAGTAGCTGCGCGCGATCGCGGTGGTGTGGTCGCGCTCGAGCCCGACGTAGCCGACGGACACGTCGGGGAAAATGTCCTGGAACGGCTGCACCATGCCGAGGCCGGCGCGCAGGATCGGCACGATCGCCAGCGGCTTGGCGAACACGCGGCCCTTGACCGGCTCGAGCGGCGTCTCGATGGCCTTGTCCTCCATCGCGAGGTCGCGCGTGGCCTCGAGCGCGAGCAGCAGCGAGATCTGGTAGCTGAGGGTGCGGAACAGCGCGGGCTTGGTGGTCTTGTCGCGCAGGTGGGTCAGCACATGGGTGCCGAGCGGGTGGGAGAGGACGTGGAGCGGCATGGCGTGGCGGCAGCGCCGCCACGGAACATTCAACCTTCAACGCCGAACGTTCAACCTTCAACGCGCGGGAAATCCCACGCCAAGAATGGCGGCCTTTCCTTGGACGTTGAACGTTCGGCGTTGAACGTTGGACGTTCCGCTGCGGTTTTCAGGGCCGCAGCATGAGCGTATGCTCGGTCGCGCCCGGGAGCAGCGGCGTGGGCTGGCCCTCGACCCACGCCTCGTGGCCGGCGCGGTAATACGGGGACAGCGGGTGGCCGCTCTGGCCGCCGGGCATGTGGAAGAGGGCCTCGTCCTCCCGGCCCGGCGAGATCACCATGCGCTCGCTCGCGCCGAAGGTCGTGCCCTGCACGCGCGGCATGTCCGCCGCGCCCGGCAGCGCCTGCGCGGGCATGTCGAGGAAACGCGCGAGCATGGCGGGCAGGACCCGGCCGAACGGATGGCGCATGCGCAGGCGGTTGTGCTCGCCCCACGTGAAGCGCGCGGGGGTGAGATGGGACTTGTCCACCTCGGCAAGCACCTGGTCGGTGGCGGCCAGCAGCAGCTCGTCCCATGAATTATAGCGGGGATTGAGCAGGGCGGCGGGCCGTTCCTGCACCAGCCGCCACACCGCGTCCTCGCTTTGGAAGTTCTGCGCGCTGAAGTCGGGGTAGGCGGCCTCGGCTTTTTGGAAAAACGGATCCAGCACCAGCCCCGTCACCTTGAACCGCCACTCGCGCACCAGGCGATAGGCGGCCGAGTCGGTGCTGGCGCGGCCGTTCCACTGCCGGACGGCGTCGCGCAATTCGGCGCGCGCACGGTTTCCCGCCACGGCCCCGTCCGTAAGGGTCGCGAGGAAGAGTTTCTGCCACCGCTCGAGGAACACCGCGCGGTCGTCGAGTTCGATGGCGAGAAGGTCGGCGGGCACGGCTTTCTTGCCGGAGGCCACGAGGGCGCGCAGGTCGTCGCGGATCTGGCGCCCGCGCGGCGCGTCGTCGTAGCCGCCGTCGCCGACCAGCGCATACGCGCTGCCGCCGACCAGCTGCTGGTTGGCGGTCCAGAGGATGCCTTCCGGCGGATTCAGGATCACGGGCACTTCCTCCGGCTTCAGCCAGCCGTTCCAGCGGCGGTCGCCATAGGCCCACGACACGGGGTAGCGCCCGTCGAAGCCTTCACGGCGCGGGATTTTCCCCGTCAGCGTCCACGCGATGGCGCCGGTGCGGTCGGCAACGACCAGGTTCTGGTTGGGCATGCCGGCGCGATGGGCGACGGCGATCGCGGCGGGCACGTCCGCGGCGGTCTCCAGGTCGAGGATGTCGAGGTTGGTGGCCTCGGGGTCGTGGGCGTTCCAGCGCACGGCCAGGAAACGGCCCGGCTGCGGATGCGCGAAGATCGGGCCCCACTCGGTCCAGCGCACGGTGAAGGGCACGGGCTTTGCGCCGCGCACCCGGATGGGCTCGGCGCGATCCTCGATTTCGCCGTGGCCGCCGGGCCGGCGATAGTAGACCTCCGCCGTGGTCTCGGTTTCGACGGACACGACGTCCACGGTATCGATGTAGGAATTCGTGTAGCCCCACGCGATCGAGCCGTTGCTGCCGGCCACCAGCGCCGGGACGCCGGGCAGCGTGACGCCGACCACGCGATGGCTCCCGCCCGCCGCGCCGGGCCAGCGCAGCACCGCGCGGTACCAGATGTGCGGCACATTCAGGTTGAGGTGCATGTCGTTCGCGACGATCGCGCCGTTGGCGCCATGCGAACCGGCGAGGGCAAAGCTGTTGGAACCCGGGGCCAGCCGTTCCGCCGCCGGCCACAGGGAGGCCTGGCCGTTCTCGCCGGCCTTGCGCAGCCGCAGTTGCGGCAGCGCCGGGGCCGGGAACGTGCTGCCGTCGAGCGCGGCGTCCCACGAGGTGCCGCGTGGGGCGAAGAAATCCACTGCGCCCGTCCCGAGGCTGTCGCGCAGCGCCTGCAGGCTGAGCTCCTGCCGGCCCGACGCGTCCTGCAGGTCGAACCACATGGCGCAGACGACGAGGAAGCTGTCCTCGAGGAGCCAGGGTTGGGGGCTGGTGCGCAGCAGGGCGTATTCCCAGGGCGGCTGCCGCAGCGCGCCAAGGCCGGCGTTCACGCCGTCGGTATACGCGGCGAGCATCGCGCGCTTGTCGGGCGGCAGCAGGGCGATGGATTTTGCCGCCATCCGGCGGAAACCGTGCAGGCGGTGCGACTGGTCGTAGCTCACGGCCATCGGGCCGAACAGCTCGGCGAGTTCGCCCGCGCCGCTGCGCCGCATCAGGTCCATCTGGAAAAAGCGGTCCTGCGCGTGGAGGAACCCCAGCGCCCGCGCGACGTCGGCCCGCGAGTCCCCGGTGATCGTCGGCACGCCGAGCGCGTCGCGCTCGACCTTCACCGGCGCGGCCAGGCCCGCGACCGGCACTTCGCCGTCGAGGACCGGCAGGCTGCGGTGCAGCCGCCACCAGGCCCAGCCGGCGGCGAGGAGCGCCGCGCCCAGGAGCACGCCGAGGATCCAGGCCGCAAACTTGAACAATTGCCTGCGGGGTGCGTTCACCGGTGGCCTCAGACTTTTTCCCACGGCCGCTCGGCGGCGCTTTCGCGGCCCTCGTCGTAATCGAGGAAATCGAACATCGTGAGGATGGGTTTGCCCGCAAGGCCGCCCTGGTCGATGCGCAGTTTCAGGCGGCCGGCGGCGGCATCGCGCCAGCCGCGCTTGCACATGAAGAAATTCCAGATTTCGCACTCCTCATCGGTGCGCGGCGTGCCGTGGGCCTCGGCCCAGGCGAGCACGTCGGCGTCGGGCATGCCCGCAAGCGTGCGCGCGCGCACGTCGGCATAGTTCACGCCGAGGAAGCGGCAGCAGTGCGCATCGAAGACCGTGGGCTCGCCGGCGTCGCCGAGATTGGCGACGTAATCCGCCGGCAGCCGGCCGGCGGCGTGGAGGCGGATCTTGTCGAGCATGCGGCCGAAATAAACGAGGCGGCCGACCTTGGCGTAAGGACTGCGGAGACCGGGAACGTTGGGCATGGTGCTGGGGTCAGGGAACCCCTGACAGAAAACCGCCCGCAGAACAAGCCGCCGGGGGCGGCCTTCAGACCCGGTCCCAGGCGCGGTCCGCGACGGGGTCGCGACCCTCATCGTATTCGATGTGATCCACCAGGGTCTCGATGACTTTGCCTTCTAGGCCGCTGTCCTTGATGCGCTGCGGCAGGACGGCGGAGCGCTCGTCGCGCCAGCCGAGTTTCAGCACGAAGCGGTTCCACATGTGGCATTCCTCGTCGGTCCGGGCGGTGCCGTGCGCATGGACCCACGCGAGGACTTCGTCGTCGGTGCCGCCGGCGAGCGTGCGTGCGCGCACGTCGGCGTGCTTCACCCCGAGGAAGCGGCAGCAGCGTCCGTCGAGGACGTAATATTGGGCGTCGCCGACGTTGACCTGGTAATCCGCCGGCAGCCGGCCGGCGGCGTGGAGGCGGATCTTGTCGAGCATGCGGCCGAAATAGACGAGGCGGCCGACCTTGGCGTAGCAGCTGCGCAAACCGGGGACGTGGGGCATGGAGCACAGAGGACAGAGAATGCCGGACAGCACAAGCGGGAGCCGCGGCGCGCCAGTCAGTCCGGGAAATTTCCGGCCGGCACAGCGCCTCAATCGCGCGCGTAGTAGGCCCACGTCGCCCCCAGGCCGAGCAGGAAAGTGGGGAAGTTGATCCACAACTGGTGAAAGGGAACGGCGTAATGGTGGACCGCCCAGATCACCGCCACGTGCTTCACCGCGATCAGGCCCCAGCAGAGCAGGATGATCTTCTCCGCGCGCGGATTCGCCGGCACGGGCCGGCGCACCCGCACCTCCTCGATGAAGGCGTCGTTCAGGCCGCCCGGGTCGCGGCGACCGAAAAACTGGAGCAAGTTGGCGAACATCCGCCCCGCAGGATAGCGTGGTTTTCGGAAAAGGAAAGCGCCCCGCCGGCCCGGTGATGTCCGAATTTGATCTGTCGTCGCGAGAGGCGCGGAGCGCCGCGTGGCGATCCAGTTAGATGGATTGCTTCGCTGTCCGCGCCGCGGACGGCGCGCAATGACAAATTAGGACACCCCGCCGCTCAAACCAGCTTCGCGCAGGCGGCGTGGCGCGGGCAGGTGACGAGGTGGTCGTTGACCAGGCCGGTGGCCTGCATGAAGGCGTAGCAAATCGTCGTGCCGACAAACTTGAAGCCGCGTTTTTTCAAATCCTTGCTCAGGGCGTCGGACTCGGCCGTGAACGCCGGGACCCGGTCACGCCGGCCGAGGTTGTGCTGGATCGGACGGCCCCCGACGAACGGCCAAAGGTAGCGGTCAAAGGAGCCGAACTCCGCCTGCACGGCGAGGAACGCCCGGGCGTTGAGGACCGACGCCTCCACCTTGAGCCGGTTGCGGATGATGCCGGGATTCGCCAGGAGCCGCGCCTTTTTCCGTTCGTCATAGCGCGCGACCAGGGCGGCGTCGAAATTCTGGTAGGCCTCCCGGTAGCCCTCGCGCCGGTTGAGGATGGTGGCCCAGCTGAGCCCGGCCTGGGCGCCCTCCAGGATGAGCATCTCGAACAAGTGGCGGTCGTCGTGCGAAGGCACGCCCCATTCGGTGTCGTGGTACTCGTGTTGCAGCTCGGCCTCGGCCCAGGGACAGCGGTTTTTCATGCGGCGAGGATAGCAAAGGGCTCTGACAACCCTGTGTCAGGAGCGGAAATCTGGAATCGGGCATCTAGAATCGAGAATCTGGAATTTCGGCCAGATTTCATCCGCCGATCAGGTGATCCGATGGATCGGGATTTTAAGTTTTCGATTCTAGATGCCCGATTCCAGATTTCCGCCCCCATGCGTCAGCGGGCTTGCCGGACGCCCGGCAATCATCGTATCTTGCCACCCTTATGGGACGTCAATGGCTCCACGCGAAACGCGCGATCGTCAACCTCAAGAAAGGGCAGGTGGTCGGCAAGCTGGTGAAGGAAATCACCGTGGCCGCCAAGCTCGGCGGCGGCGACCCCGCCGGCAACGCGCGGCTGTTCGCCGCGGTGGAGAAGGCCAAGAAGGCCAGCGTCACCCGCGACGTCATCGAGCGCGCCATCGCCAAGGGCGCCGGCACGGGCGGCGACAAGAGCAGCCTCGACCACGTCGTGTACGAGGGCTACGCGCCGCACAAGGTGCCGGTGATCGTGGAGGTCTACACCGACAACCAGCAGCGCACCGCGCCGGAGATCCGCGTGCTCTTCAAGAAGGGCGTCCTCGGCGGGGCGCACAGCAACAAGTTCCTCTTCGACCACGTGGGCATGGTGGAGGCGCACACCGCCGCGGCCGGCATCGACCTCGAGGGCGCGGCGATCGAGGCGGGTGCGAACGACTTCTCCCCGCTCACCCACGCGGAGAACGACGACATACCCGAGGGCGCCACCGGTGCGCGCTTCATCACCGACCGCCACGGCGTGCACGCGGTCTCCGTGTGGCTCAAGGAGCACGGGTGGCATGTCGTCACGGCCGAGCTCGGTTACCTGGCGAAGCAGTTTCCCGAGCTGGACGACGCGGCGCGCGCCGAGGTCGGGGAGTTTCTCCACGACCTGTCCGAGCACGACGACGTGCAGCGCGTCTGGGCGGCGGTGAGGTGACGGCACCCTTGGGGCGCCGGCATCCTGAGCCCGCAACGCGGGCGAAGGATCCACGAGGACCTGCCGGAATCGGCACGCATGCCACGCCCCCCCGCCCAAAATAACAAACCCCGGGGCCGAAGTCCCGGGGTTGGGTTAAACGCCCACCGGTTGGGCCGGCGGCGGAGGGGGAAGCAACGCGGGGGTTACTTCTTCTTTTTCTTGCCGGCCTTCTTGGCCTTCTTCTTGGCGGGTTTTTTCTTGGCCATGCCGCAGAATTAAAAATTTTTCGCGCGACTGCACGAATAATTTTCGGTTCAGCGGCCGGTGAGCGCGGCGAGCTCGGCCAGGTATTTCGTCGTGCCGCCGAAGGCCTTTTCGAGTGCGTCGGCGCGATAACGCCAGCGCCAGTTGCCCGCCGGCACGCCCGGCGTGTTGAAGCGCGCCTCGCTGCCGAGGGCGAAGAGGTCCTGCAGGGTGACGACCGCGAGGCGCGCGGGGCTCGCGTAGCTCGTCCGGATGAAGTCCCACGCGATGTCCTCGCCCGAGATGCGCAGGTAGCGGCGCACGTGGTCGCGCTCGTGCTCGCCGGCGGCGCGGTACCAGCCGGCAGTCGTGTCGTTGTCGTGCGTGCCGGGGTAGATCACGGCGTTGCGCGGCGCGTTGTGCGGCAGGTAGGCGTTCTTCGCGTCGCCGCCCCAGGCGAACTGCAGCACGAGCATGCCGGGCAGGCCGGTGGCGGCGCGGAGTTCGTTGACCGCGGGCGTGAGCACGCCGAGGTCCTCGGCGATGATGCGCGCGGCGGGCACGGCGCGCTGGAACGCGCGGAAAAGGCCGAGTCCGGGGCCCGGCGTCCATTCGCCCACGCGGGCGTTCGCGGCCGGCAGCGGCACGCGCCAGTAGGACTCGAAGCCGCGGAAGTGGTCGATGCGCACGACGTCGCACTGGTCGAACGCGGCGCGCAGGCGCGCGCACCACCAGGCGTAGCCGTCCGCCGCGTGGGCCTTCCAGTCGTAGAGCGGGTTGCCCCACAGCTGGCCGTCGGCGGAGAAATAATCCGGGGGCACGCCCGCGACCGCGACGGGCAGGAAGGTCTTCGCATCCAGCTCGAACAGCTTCGGGTTCGCCCACGCGTCCGCCGAATCGCCCGCGACGAAGATCGGCAGGTCGCCGATGATCGCGATCTTCCGGTCCTTCGCCGCCGCGCGCACCTGCGCCCACTGGCCGGAGAAGAGGTACTGGCCGAAGCGCCAGGCGTCGGTCGCGTCGGCGAGCTTCGCGCGGAGCGGCGACTTCAGCGCCCGCGCGTGGTCGCGGCCCTCGGCCGGCCATTCCCACCACGCGGCGCCGCCGAAGTGGTCCTTGAGCGCGCGGAAATAGGCGTAGTCCTCGAGCCAGTGCGCCTCGCGCGCGCAGAAGGCCGCGTAATCCCCGTAGTGGAGGTCGGTTTTCTTCTGCCGGAAGAGCGCGGCCGCCACCTGCAGCAGGCGCGGCTTGAGCCGGGCGAGGCCGTCGAAGTCCGCCTGGTCGGCGGACAGGGCGGCGAAGGTCGTGAGCTCGCTGGCGGGCAGCAGGCCGTAGCGCACGAGCGGGGCGAGGTCCACGAGGTTGGTATTGCCGGCGAAGGCCGAGTAGCACTGGTAGGGCGAATCGCCGTAGCCGGTCGGCCCGAGCGGGCACACCTGCCAGTATTTCATCCCGGCGGCCTGCAGGAAATCGAGGAAGCGGATCGCGTGCTGGTCGAACACGCCGCAGCCCTGGCCGCCGGGCAGCGCGGTCGGGTGCAGCAGCACGCCGGCGCCGCGGTCCTGCAGCCAGTCGAACAGCGGCAGCGAGACGTCGGGGGCGGAAGGCTTGGCGCGGGCGGTGGGCACGCCGGAAGCAGAAGGGGAAATCAGGGCAGCGGGAATCCTAATCTCGGACCGCAACAACGGGCCCGGCCCTCGGGGATTTGACCGACTCCCGCCGGCGCCGCCCGGCATGGCAGTCCAGTGAAAACGGCCGCGGCGGGGGCACGCCAGGATCCGTCGCGCCGCCCAAAGGTGGCCGAAGGGCTGGCTTGGGGCCGGCAGCTTGGCGCCGCGCCGCGGAACCTCAGAGCATCGCGAACACGACCAGCGCGGTCGCGGCAAAAGCCACGCCCAGCGTGCAGGTATACCCGAAGGCGAGCACGGCGGCCTTGAAGATCGTGCGCTTCCAGGAATTCCCGAACAGGCGCCGCAGCATCAGCACGGGATAGGCGGTCAGCCAGAGCCCGGCGAAGAACCCCACCCAGCCGCGCAGCCCGTGGCTCAGGAGATCGGCGAGCCCGCCCCAGCCGTCCCGGAAAAGCAGCCACAGGAAGATGAACGTGTGGAAATGCAGCGCGATGACGAGGTGCTGCAGGTAGGCCAGGCCGGATTTCCGGAAAAGCACGCGGGTGTAGAGCGCGAAGAACGGCAGGCAGAAGAGCAGCATCTTGGGGAGGGCGTGGGCGAAGGCCTCGGCCACCTCGTGCTGGTGCTCGTAGACGAACCGGCCCTTTTCCTCGAGGGTTTGCTCGAGCTCCGACTTGGGCTCCTTCGGTTTGCGCGGCTTGGCTGGCCCGCCCGCCGGCTTGTCCTCGTCCTCCGCGTCGTCCTTGTCGGCCGCGGCGCCCAGCGCCTGCTGCAGTTTTTCGATCTTGGCGGCCCGGTTGGGCTCGGCCTTGGCCGCGGCCAGCGCGTTCTTCAGGCCCGGCCCCGCCAGGATCCGGACCTCCTGGGGCGTGTCGGCGTGGATGACGTTGTCCCGGGGGATGCGGTCGCCGGCGAACCGGACGAAAAAGAACAGGATGCTGACGAAGATGTAGAGCCGCAGCGGCGGCATCTGGGCGACGCGGTGCCCGGCGTTGAACTCCGCGGGCAGGACGCCCGGCCGGAAAAGCAGCGTGACGATGTTGCGGAACAGCTTCGCGTCGAAATGGAAGAAATTCTCCAGCGCCTCGTGAAACACGTGGCCGAAGGACTGGCTGAAATCGAAGTCGTGCTGCCCGCAACGGTGGCAGAACGGGCCCCCGAGCCTGGCGCCGCAGTTCTCGCAGTGCGTGTGCACCGGGCCGTGGGCCCCGTGGCCTTCGCTGGCGTGGGCCGCAATCTGGTCGGCGACCACCGCCCCGACCACCGGCGGGAGGGGTAGTTCCGGCGGTTCAGGGTCGGGCGTCATGCGCGGGTCAGTTTTTCGGCGGCCGGTTCGGGTGCAGCAGGCGGTGGACCGCCTGCAGCAGTGCAGCGGGCCGGAATGGTTTTAGCAAGAACGGGTCCGACGAATTGGCCGGGCGCAGCTCCCGGCCGTCCTCCTCGGAGCCGAGCCCGCTCATGAAAAGGATCGGCACGTCGGCGCGCACGCCCCGGAGCAGTTGGGCCACCGTGTGGTCGCCGGTATTGGGCATGTGCATGTCGCTGATGACGGCGGCGATTTCCCTGCGGTGCGCGGCCAGCACGGCGACGGCGTCGGCGGTGTCCACCGCCGTGACCGTGCGGTAGCCGTGGTCGGTGAGGACGGTCTCGAGCAGTTCGCGCACACTCTCCTGGTCATCGGCGATCAGGATGAGCTCGCCGTTGGCGCGGGGGAAGGGATGGTCGCTGGCGGGAGCGGGGACGGCGGACGGGGACTGGGGGCGAGCGGCTTCCGGGTTCAGCATGATGCGTGGACGGCGGACCGGGGTTGGAACCGAGCGAAGCGCGGGAGCACGCGGCGGGAAAATTCACCGGGACGGATGCCGCTGGCCGCCGGGAAAGGGAAGAGGAGGGAAGGTGTGACTGACATTTTTGACCAAAGCGGGGCCAGTACAACCGGCCCGTTGTGCGGGCAAGAAGACTAACGGAATGCGCCGGCGCAACTGAAAACAAGGCCGCCGGCCCTGCTGGACCGGCGGCGCGGGAGAAAAAACCGGGGACAGCGGCCGTTACTTCGATTCGCGCAGGGTGATGGTGCCGTTCATCGAGGTCAGCTTGATGTCCACGCCGCCGCCGTTGAGCGTGCCGACGATCGACTTGCCGCCGAAATTCGGCATCGGGGGCATGGGCGGGATCGGGGGGATGGCGACGGCATGGCCATCGACAACCACGGAGAGGCGGGTGTTTCCGTCCGGGGCCTCGGGCGCCTCGGCGGCTTCCGGGGCCTCGGGCTGCTCGGGCTTTTCGCCGCGGGCGGCCAGGGCCCGGTCGCGTTCGCGCTGGGCCTTGGCGCGCTCGCGGTCGGCGCGGGCCTGCTCGCGGGCCACCTCGCGCTGGGCCTCGCGGGAATCGGAGGAGGCGCGGACGGAGGGCTTTTCCGCCTTGGTCTGGAGCGCACCCTCGGCGAAGTTGGTGCGGATGGAGCCGTTGTGGGTGCGCATGCGCAGGTTGGCCTTGGTGTCGCCGGGCAGGCGGAGGTCGATCTCGCCGTTCATGGAAGAGAGGGATACAGGCTTGAGCGGCGCTTTCTTGAAGGTGGCGTGGATCTCACCGTTCATCGTGTTGACGACGGCGGAGCTGCTGATGTCGGTCAGCGTGACCTCGCCGTTCATGCTCTGGATGTCGATGTCGCCCTCGACGCCCGTGACCTCGATGTCACCGCCGGCTTCGGTGCGAAGGGAAAGGCTGGTGTTGCGGGGCACCTGGATGTCGAACTCCGCGCCCTGCGGCACCCAGGCGTTGTCGCCGGCGACGACAATGGTCGCGACGTTGTTCTTCTCGACGAGTTCGAAGGTCATGTCCTCGTCGATGCGGCGGAAGCCCTCGCTGTCCACCTCGCGGTGGCCCTTCTGCTCGAGGGTGGAGGTGACGACCACCTCGTTGCCGTCGGTGGCGGTGACGCGCGCCTCGGCCCACGGCAGGGCGAGCTTGAGCGTGCCGGGCCTGGCCGGGTCGGAGAATTTGACCTTGGCGGTGGTGCCGGAGGATTCGTGTTCCTCGTGGTCCTCGTGGTCGCGGGCGGTGGCCGTGGTCACGGCCACCGTGGCGGCGAGGAAGAGGGGAAGGAAATGGCGGGACAGGGGTTTCATGAGACGAGCGGGTTGGCGGGATGGTTGTTTTTGAGAGGATCAGTGGGTGAAGGGGAGCGGAGCACGGCCAGCGCGCGGCGCGCGGCCTCGCGGACGTCCTTGTCGGCGGCCTCGTCGCGGCTGATGCGGTCGAAGATCGGCGCGGCGGCCGGTTCGCGCACGGAGGTCAGCAGCTCGATGAGGGCGACCTGGACCAGCGGGGCGGATTCGCGCGGAAGCGCGGCGAGCAGGCCCTGGCGGACGACATCCTCGCGGGCGTGCGGGCTGAGCGCCTCGACGGCGGAGAGGCGGACGTTGACCGAAGGGTCGAGCGCGAGGGCGCCGACCAAGTCGGTGAGCACGCGGCGGTCCGGGCTCTTGAGGTCCAGGGTGGCGAGGACGGTCTGCAGGCGCTCGCTGGTGGACTTCTGCTGGAGGAGGGAAGCGGCGACGAGGTTGCCCATGTCCTTCATCTGCGCCTTGAGGTCCGCGATTTCCTTCGCCTGCTGGGCGGAGTGGTCGGTGACCGCGGCCGGGACGGGCGCCGGCGCCGGGGCGAAATAGCGCGAGCCGG
>CAYZSN010000249.1:0-16054 GCA_964481095.1 uncultured Oleiharenicola sp.
CCGCGGCTACGAGCTGTCGCCCTACCTGCGCAACCTCGCGGCGCACCGCGACGACTTCACGGTGTTCAGCGGCGTGTCGCATCCCGACGTGGATGGCGGGCACCCGGCCGACATCTGTTTCCTGACCGCGGCGCCTCACCCCGGCAGCGGCGGCTTCCGCAACACCATCTCCCTCGACCAGTACATTGCCGAGCGCATCGGCCACCGCACGCGCCTGCCGTCCCTGACGCTCGGCGTGAACATCGAGCAAGGCGTGCGCAGCCTGTCGTGGACCGGCTCCGGCGTCCTGATCCCGTGCGAGGAGAAGGCCGCGGACGTCTTCCGCCGGATGTTCGTGCAGGGCACGCCGGCCGAGGTGGACGCGCAGCTGCGCCAGCTCGACCGCGGCAAGAGCATCCTCGACGCCGTCGCCGGCCAGGCGAAGGAACTGCAGCGCGCCGCCGGCAGCCGCGACCGGGCGCGGCTCGACCAGTATTTCACCAGCGTGCGCGAGCTCGAGCAGCGCATGCAGCAGGCGAAGGAGTGGGAGCGCCGGCCCAAGCCGGTCGTGAACCTGCCCGTGCCGGTCGATCCGGCCAGCCCGCGCGAATACATGGACAAGGTGAAGCTGATGTACGACATGGCGCGGCTCGCGTTCGAGACGGATTCGACGCGTTCGATCTCGCTGATGCTCGACAGCGTCAACTCGCCGGCGATCGAGTTCGGCGACGTCCACACGTCGGACGGCTACCACAATCTCTCGCACCACGCGAAGTCCGACGCCAAGCTCGCGCAGCTGAAGGAAATCGACAACTGGCACATGCGGCTGCTTGCGCAGCTCCTGACCGACCTGAAGGCGGTGCGCGAGGACGGCGACACCCTGCTGGACCGCACGATGGTCCTCTACGGCTCGAACCTCGGCAATGCGGACACGCACGTGACGACCAACCTGCCCACGATCCTCGCCGGCGGCGGTTTCCGGCACGGGCAGCACCTCGCCTTCGACACGGGGCGGAACTACCCGCTGCCGAACCTCTTCACCTCGATGCTGCAGCGCATGGGCATCGACGAGGGGAACTTCGCCTCCGCCACGGGCCCGATGCGGGGGTTGGATTTGGTTTGAGGGCAGGGCGGTGGCTCCGCTCCGCCGCGGACCGGCCTGTGGGCCATAGGCTCGGCGACGGCCCAAGTCCGCGCCCCATCTGGTGAGGCCGCGCTTGGGGAGGAGACCTCACCGCGGGCGTTCGTAGAACGCCTTCCAGTATTCCGCGCGGAGTTTTTTCTGCTCCTCGGGCGTCTCGGTCCCGGTGAGCAGCGACAGCTCGAGCAGGTCGGCGACGTTGTTGAGTTGCCTGGCGGAGGCTTCGATGGCCTCGGCCTTCAGCGCCCTGGCCTCGACCGATTCGCCGATGAGCGGCAGCGCGTGGCCGTTGAGCGCCTGGTCGAAGGACGAAAGGTGTTTCTTGACCAGCCGCGCAGTGCGGGCCGCGGGCGTTTCCCAGTCCGGCAGGTCCGGCTCCGGCACGTTGCGCGCCGGCGGCTGCACAAAGATGAGGGGCAGGCGGCGGACCTTTTCCCTGGCGCCGGTCACCGTCATCTGGGGCAGGACGAGCACGCCCTTGTTTTCAGGCGTGGCGACGGGCGCGGCGGGCACCGCCCCCGGGACAATCTTCACCTCCGGCAGGCGGGCAGAGGGATCGCTGAGCCGTTTCAGCGGACGGGGCGCGACCGGGGCGGGAGTTTCCTTCGCCGTCCCTTCCGTATGAGCTTTGGGATCATAAGCCGGCAGGCCGTTCCGGACGGCTTGGTCGACCTCGGTGCCGGCCGCGGCGGTCGACGCGAGGCCCAGGAGAGCCAGGGCGGCCACGGCGGATTTTGGGGAAGGCATGGGGTGCGGGGATGAGGACGGCCCGTTCCCCGAGTCAGACTGCACCCGGGCCGGAATGTTCAACCGCCCGGGGAGTTGATTCACGCCAAGCAGGCAAAGAGCGCGAGGGGCTGGGTCGAACTTCGCCTACTTCACTTCCTTCGCGTGAAACCCGATTGGCCATGGCTTCCCCAGGATCCGGTGGCAGAGCTCCCCGCCGCGCGCGAAGTCGCGGCAGGTTTGCGGCCGCGACTCGTAGATGGTGCAAAGCCGCGTGGCGGGATCGAGCGCCGCGCAGGCGCCGTCGCCGTGCTGGTCCATGCAGCGGATGCCCTCGCGCTCGGCGGTGAGTTCCGCCGGCACCACGTCGCCCGGCCGCAGCTCGACCACCAGGTGGCAGCAGCGGGCGCAGCCGGCGCAGGGCGGAAGATCGGAGGCGGCGGTAATGCGGGCATCACGGCAGATCGCGCGCCGCTTGGCGATGCTTCGCGCGCACACAAAGGGCCGGCGTCCCGCCAACACCGGCCGATCGGGAGATCGGCCCTCCATTCCTACGGCAGCGGGGCGAAGAAGCGGATCAGGTGCGCGATGTGGTCGTCGAGCGTGACGCCGAGCTTGTCGCAGCCGAGCTGGATCGTCGCGCGGTCGATCTTGGCGGCGAAGCCCGGGTCCTTGAATTTCTTTTTGATCGAGCCGGCCTTCATGTCGCCGTAGCGCACCGGGTTCATCTTCCGGTAGGCGTAGAAGATGCCGCTGATCTCGTCGCAGGCCACGAGGGCGGCGGCCAGTTTCGTCTGCGGCAGCGTGGTGAAGCCGTGGTAACCGTAGGCGTGGGCCTCGACGGCGTGGACCAGCGAATCGGGGTAGCCCCAGTCCTTGAACCACTGCAGCGACGGCGCCGGGTGGGTGTCGGGATGTTCCTCGAAGTCGATGTCGTGCAGCAGGCCGGTGACGTACCACAGGTGCGGGTCCTCGCCGGCGGCCGGCGGGTGCGCCGGGCTGCTGGTGCCGAAGGCCGGGCTCGAGTCCTGCAGGTGGGCGAGTCCCGGCGCGGCATCGGCGCCCTGCGCGGCGAGCGCCGAGAAATGGCGCGCGTAACCTTCCAGCGCCGTGGCCACCATCAGCGCGTGCAGCCGCTGGTACTCGTCCTTCACGTGCCCGTGCAGGAGCGCGGTGGCGGCTTCTTTGGTCGGAAGGGTCATGGAGCAGGCGACGGCGAACGGCCCGGCGCGGGCGTCAGATCTTCGGCGACGGCGCCGCCAGCGAGAGCGAGCGCAGGAGTTGCAGCGCTTCCCTGAAGGCCGGGGAATCCATTTCGTCGTAGAAGATCGTGCCATGCACGAGCGCCCGGCCGCCGAGCAGGAGCGACACGGTGGTGGCGATCTTGTATTCACCCGGGGGCGGCGCCTTGCCCACGAGGGCGGGGTCCTCGTTGGTGAGGTAAACGGCGAGGCCGCCGGGGATTTTCAGTTCCGTGGCCGCCGGGCGGGCGTCGGGACGGGGCAGGTAGGGCCGGGCGGCCATCAGGTTGAAGGCTTTCAACGAGGCGAGATCGGTGACCTCGTAGCCCGGCCCATTGGCGGGCAGCAGGCTGAGGAGGACGGCGGCGTTGCGTCCGTCCTTCGGCACATACTTCAAGACCGGGTAGGCCGGCTTGGGCTGGCCGGGCGGCAGCGGCTCCACGCTTTCCCAGCCGGGCACGGCGGCGACCTCGATGTCGGGGCCGAGCATCCCGGCATGGATGCGGACGAGCGTGAGGCAGGAGAGGAGAAGACAGGCGGCAAGGCGTTTCATGGGGAAATGGGCGGGCAACGGCGGGGCGGCCGAACGGGGGCACACCAAAGAGGCATAAAAAAAGGCAAAAAAGGACAAGAAAAAGCCGGCGGTGCACCACTTGCGAAACCGGAAAATGTAGCCATCAGTATTTTTTGCCGTCCGGCCAGCGACACGACTGAGAGCGTGACTGGGCCGGGCACGAGCAGGGTTTCGATGGGCGGCTGCGACGAGGGATTCGTCCCGCCGCCCGGGCCTGACCGCCCGTCCGCGCCAATTTCAAGCTGGCGCGTCCGGATTCCCCGCCCGTGCCCGGGGGCGAACCAACTCCATCCAACCACCATGAAATTCGACGATCTGATCAATTACCGCGATGAACTGGTCCGGCACGCCCGGCTGGCGAACCTGGCGTATGCCTACCAGTGGCTCACGGATTTCAGCGCGCGCGCCGCGCAATCCGGCCTGCGGGGCGAGGTCGTGCTCCGCGGCGCCGACGCGGAGGGTCACCCGCGCCCGCCGGTGCTGGTGGCGATGGACTTCAACCAGTCGGTGGTGCAGGAACATTTCCTCGACGAGGAGATCGCCGAACTCGCCGCCGTGCTGGCCTTCGTGCACAACGGCAGCCTGGTCATCGAGCTGAAGTTCCGGCTCGAGGAAATCACCGCGCGCTTCCTGCCGGCGCTGCGGCGCGAGCTGGAGGAGTCGGGCATCTTCCCCGAGGAACCGGCGGCTTCGCCCGGGGACGCGGGCAGTGACGCGGACGCCGCCTGAGCGGCGCTGGCAGCCTACTCGCCTGCGAACGTCAGCACGAGTTCCCGCTCGTGCGGGTCGCGGCGGTGCTCCCACAGGAAGATTCCCTGCCACGTGCCGAGCAGGAGACGGCCCTCGCCGAACGGGATCGCTTCCGAGCTGCGCGTCAGGACCGCCTTGATGTGGCTCGGCATGTCATCGGGCCCTTCGAGCGTGTGCGTGAAATGCGGATCGCCCTCCGGCACGAGGCGGTCGAGCCAGGCCTGCAGGTCGCGCCACGCCGAGGGATCGGCATTTTCCATCAGCACCAGGCTGCAGCTGGTGTGGCGGCAGAACACGGTGGCGACACCGGTCTTCAGTCCGCTCCGCGCCAGCGCACGCGCGACCTGGTCGGTGATTTCCACGTGGCCCCGGCCGCGGGTGCGAAGCTGCAGGCTGGTTTGGTGGACAGGCATGCGCGGAACTAAAGCCGCCGGCCCGCTCGCGGCAAGCGCCCGTCCGCGACTGGCGCGATTCGCTGCCGTAGGCCGGTTCAGTTCGGCTTCGCGAACTGCCGGTCGAGCCACCGCTTGGGCAGGTCGATGTTGAAATAGAGTTCGACCGGCTGGTCGGAACCGGGCGCGGTGGCCTTCAGCACGTCGAACTGGCTGCCGTTGTGCTCCTCCAGGAATTGTTCGCCCGGCTGCAGGCGCAGGATCCGCAGCACGGCGTATTCCTCGCGCACGTCGATCACGCGGAAGGCCGTCTCGTAGCTCCGGCCGTCGCCGCTGCCCAGGATGGAATCGATCAGGCTGATCCATTGCGTCCGCGTCGCGTCGGCCTTGGCGGTGTCGCCGGCCCCGCGCTGCGCCGAGGCGAGGATGATCAGCAGCTCGATGTCGTACGGCGAATGTTTCAACCCGTCCCCGGCGGCGGCGATGGCCCCGGTGAAGTCATTTTTCTCCAACGCCTCCCCGGCGGTCTTGGTGGAGTCGCGGCTGGCGCTGTCATAGGGATTGTAGCCGGCCGAGGCGGCGTAGGCCAGGCGATCGGCGGTCGCCTGCTTGGCGCGCGCCACCCGGTCGGGCGCGGCGGCCGGTTGCGCCGTCGCGGCGATGGCGGCGAACACCAGCGTGGCGAGGCCGGCAAAAAGGCGCGGAAGTTTCATTTGGCCGGTGGCGGTGGCAGCTCGATCGTGCCGATGGTGGGCGGCAGGTCCTCGGAAGCCTCGCGGGCGAGCTGGTCGAGAGCGGCATGGTATATCGTCATGACATCTTCGCTCGCGGTGATGAGGTGCGCCCCATGGTCGTCGGTGATGCCGGCGGCGCGGAGTTTGCCGCTCCGGTCGGTCAGGTAAGCCTCGAGGTGGCCGTCGGCGATGCGGCGCAGGATGACGATGTCCTTGTGCGCCGGCTGGTCGAGCGACAGGGAAAAAAAGATGCCGCCCGGACGCTCGGTCTCGAGATTAAACATCGGCAGATCCTTCGTCCCGTCGCCCAGACCGAAGATCTTCCCCACGGAGCCAGGGATGGTTTGGGGCTTCGGCTGATCCAGCGCAAAAATGATCAGGCGCTTCATGTACTCGTCATTCATGACGATCTCCTTGGCGGGCGGCGGAGATTCGCCCGACCAGGCCGGGGTGCAGAACATGAGAGCGGCGAAGAAGGCGGCCGGCACGAGGCCGGGCCGGGGGTGGCGGGATTTCATCGGCACATCCTGGACGCGGCCGGCCGCCGGTCCAAGCGGCAAAACGCGATGGCTTACAGGAGCGCCGGCCGGGCGTGCGAGAGGTGCCGCTGCAGCTGCGGCCCGAAAACATTCAGGCTCAGGCCGGCGACGACGAGCAGCGCGGCGGCGAGCTTCCACCCCGGGAGCGATTCGCCGAGGAACAGCGCCGAACCCAGCATGCCGAAGACCGGCACCAGCAGGGCGAAGGGCGTGACCACCGTGGCCGGGTGCCGCGCGAGCAGCCAGCTCCAGAGCGAATAGGCCACCAGTGTCGAGACATAGACGATGAAGGCCGTGCAGAGGACCGCGGTCAGGCCGACGTGCGTGAGGCTGGACCAGACCACACCGGGACCCTCGAACGCCAGCGAGGCGAGGCCCATGGGCAGCGGGACGACCAGGCCGCCCCAGACCACGAGGCCGACGGGATTGACCCGGCCGATCCGCCGCGACGTCAGGTTGCCGACCGACCACGAGGTCGCGGCCAGCAGCAGGCACAGGAAGCCCGCGAGCGAGACGTCGCCGCCGGTGTGCCGGCCCACGACGACGAAGCCGGCGACCGCCAGGAGCGCGCCGGCGACCTGGACGAAGGAGATGGTTTCCTTCAGCACGAACGCGGAGAGGGCCAGCGTCGCGAACACCTGGAGCTGCAGCACCAGCGAGGCCAGGCCGGCCGACATGCCGAGCTTCATGCCGAGGAACATGAAGCCGAACTGGAAGCCGAACATCGTGCAGCCGTATAGCAGCAGCTGGCGGAGCGGGATCGCGGGACGCTTGATGAAGAACACCGCCGGGAGCGCCACGAAGGTGAAGCGCACCGTGCCCAACAGCAGCGGCGGCAGGTCGTGCAGGGCCAGCTTGATCGCGACGAAGTTGGCGCCCCAGATCGTGACGACCAGGATGGCCAGGAGCACGTGGCGAAACGGCAAGGTGGCGGCGGACATAGGGTGATCAAAATCGCCACGGTCGCGCAACGCGCAACCGTTTCCGGGGGCCTTCGCCCCGCAGCGCCCGAGGTTAATCCGGCCCGGCTGTAACGTGGCGAACGGGCGGGGCGGGAATAAAGATCCCCGGGACATTGGACCCACAGGGAATAAACAGGCGTGGCACGTTCATCTTCCCGGTTTGGTGCCGGTGCGGCCGGCCTTCCCGCTCGACGACGCCGAGTGGCGCCAGCTGGCGGCCGGAAGAACCGCGCCGCGCTGATCCCGGTCGCGGAGGCGAGTTCGCGCTCGCTTCACCGCGGGTAATCGGGAAAACATGGGCCGCCCCTTCCCCCATGAACCGTCTCCTCTTCCCCCTGTTCGCCGCGGCGGCGCTCGGCCTGGGTGTCCTCGCCCGGGCGCAAGCCGACGCTCCCGCCAGGAAAGTCGTCTTCACCTCCGATCCCCACTTCACGGACGCGGAATTCACGGCCATCAAGCGCGCCGCGCCGAACCTCAACCTCGTCTTTCCCGACCGCGACCGGCTCATGACCGAGATCGTGGACGCCGACGGGGTCGTCGGCACCATCACGCGCGAGCAGGTGCTCGCCGCCAGGAAGCTCAAGTGGGTCCAGGTGAATGCGGCGGGCGTGGAGAACTACGTGTCCATTCCCGAGCTCCGGGACAGCCCGGTCGTGCTCACGAACATGAAGATCGTCCAGGGCATCGAGATCGCGGACCACGCATTCGCCCTCCTGCTCGGGCTCACGCGCCGCCTCGACGTGGCCATCGCCAACCGCGCCACCGAGACCTGGCCGAACCTCAACGATTATGGCCGCCCGCTCGAGCTCAACGGCAAGACCGCCGTGATTGTCGGCGTCGGCGGCATCGGCACCCAGATCGCGGTCCGCGCGAAGGCCTTCGGCATGACCGTCATCGGCGTGGACCCGAACGACATTCCCTACGTGCCGTATCTCGACCGCACCGTGCCGCCGGAGCGGCTCGACGACGTGCTGCCCGAGGCCGACGTGCTGTTCATCGCGGCGCCGCACACCCCGGCCACGAACAAGATGATCAACGCCGCCCGGTTTGCGAAGATGAAGCGGGGCGCGTTCTTCATCGCGGTTTCCCGCGGCAAGATCTACGACGCCCTGGCGCTGGCCGACGCCGTGAAGTCCGGCCGCCTGGCCGGGGCCGGGGTGGACGTGACCGATCCCGAGCCGCTGCCCAAGGGGCATCCGCTCTGGCAGGCGGGCCGCGTCATCATCACGCCGCACATTGCGGGGCGCTCCGACGGCGACGTCGCCCGCTACCACGAGGTCCAGCTCGAGAACGTGATCCGCTTTGGCCGCGGCGAACGCCTCCGCAACGTGGTGGACAAGGAGAAGGGGTACTGAACCGGCCGCCTGGGGATGGCGAAGGCGGTGGGGAAGACCCGGCGCCGGCTCACTCGTGCTTCGTCCCGCCCCACGCGGCGAGTTGCTGCTCGGTGGCGGCCAGGTTCGCGTGCAGCTGGCCGAGCACCTCGCGCTCGCTCGCGATGCGCCGCGTCACGGAATCGGGCGTGCCGGTGGCGGCGGTCCGGGCCTGCTCCCGGAGGTCGCGCTCGAGCATCCGGTCGAGCTGGGCGGTCTCGCGCCGGAAGCGCGCGCGGCGCGCCTGCCAGCCGAGGATGGTCACGGCCCGCACGGTCTGGCCGTGGGCGGCGCGGAGCATGTCGGCTTCGCGCTCGGCGGAGGTGTCGAAGCGCTCCATCGCGTCGAGCTGCAGCTCCTTGATGGCGGTGTCGAAATCCCTGAGCTCCGCCGCGGGGAAGCGCGTGGCGAGGTCGGCGCGGAAACGGGTGAAGTCCGCCGGCGAAGCGGCGTCGACGGTCAGGTCGGGCAACGCGACGGGCTTGGCGCAGCCGCAAAAGCCGGCGAGCAGGAAGGTGACGGCGAGCCAGCGCAAGCGGGGACGGGTCACGGCCGGACCGGCGCACGTTTTCGCGCCTGGCGGCGGGCAAGGAAGTCGTAGAGCAGGGCGGCAACCAGCCCGCCCGCGAGGAAGAGACCGAGGATCGGGTCGTTCCAGCAGCGGAGGAGGTAGGCGGGGAACGCGCCGACCGGCGGGCCGGAGTCCGGGCCGCTGCTGCCCCAGCTGAGGAAGGCGAAGGGCAGGTAGCCGAGCGCGGCCAGCAGGACGCCCGAGACGGCGCTCACCAAGCGGGTCACGGGCCGGGCTTGGGCGACGAAGTGGAGACAGACGACGAGGGTGGAGGTGCCGAGATAGCTGAAGGCGAGCGAAACGGCGAGGGCGATGAAGAAGAAGGCCACGGATTGCCGGCCGTCGCTGGTGAACGACAGCACCGCACAGCTGGCGAGCGGCACGGGCCACGGCGCGACCAGGAAAGCTGTCAGGGAAAACGGCAGCCGGCGGGAGGAATCCACGCCCGGTCCCTAGCAGGCGGCCGGCGAAAAGCGATAGCGCCGGCGACCGGCGCCCGGAAGCATGCGGCGCGGTAACCCGAAAATGGAGGGCGGCAAAGATTTATGCAGTTGCACGGGAAGGGAAACCCGCGCTTTTATGGCGGGGCAATGACCGACCAGTTTACTTCCCTGAGCCCGGCCGCGATGCGGGACATCCTTGCCAAGATCGACGAAAGCCTGGCCATTTTCGAACGGCATTCCGGCCGGCTGCATGCGAGCGAATTCCATGCGAAGAGCATGCTTCTCGCGTTGCGGGCCCAGATGATGGAACGTCTTCGCAACCATCCGGACGGCGCCGATTGAGGCGATCCCCAGCCCCTTACCGCATACCCCAAGCATGAGCATCAACGAAGACGAATACAGGAACCTGCTGGTCGCGATCGATCGCGCGCTGTGGCACTTCGAGGTCCGCCCGGTGGAGGCCGGCTTCGACCAGGAAGTATACGATGAGTTGAGACGCGTGCGGGAGACCCTCCTGCGCGGCCACCGGGACCATCACGATCCCAGCCTGAAGCGCGACGACAGCCCGTCGCCGTCCGGTTCGTCCGGCTCGGCGGCCACGTCCTGATCGTTGGGTGGTGGATCAGTTTGAGGCAGGTCGGGCTTGATGCGCGCGATTATCTCCCAATGTCGGGGCTGAACCCCGACCTCCAATTGGCGACCCACCGTCGGCCTCTTTTCCGGTTCAATGCCCAGTTGTGCTTTGGGGGGAAAGCCTCATAGTCCCGGCACCCTATGAGTTCGAACGACGCCAAAGCCAAGGAATCCAAGCGCAAGCACGTGCGTTACGCCGTGAGCGACGACTGCCGCCTGAAGGCGTCGATCATGGTGCGCAGCTCCGACGAGGCCTCGGCGAACAAGGAGTGGCCGGGCACGCTCGTGGATGCCTCGGCCGAAGGTGCGTACATCCAGATCAGCCTCGGGGCGGTGGCCTACACCGGCGACAGCTGCGTGCTGAAGCTGGCGCACGGCCCGGTGAAAACGGAAGTCCGCGGCGTCCTCGCGCACTACGTCTGCTCGGCGCGGCACTCGGTATGCGGCGTGAAGTTCGATTTTTCCTTCGCGGGCTCGGACAAGGCCTACCAGCCCTTCTACCGGGCCATCATGGCGAGCTCGGCGCTGAAAGGCGGGCCGACGGACAGCGACGTGCCGGGCCGCTACAAGGAGGAGTTCACCGGGCCGGGCCATGCGAAGCTGGTCGTGTGGCGCGACAACAAGCCGGAGCGCGCGGTGGTGGGCTTCGAATACACGATGGCGCGCTACGTGGCGACGCTGGCGTCGGCGGGGCCGGAAATGATCAAGAACAAGGAGCAGGTGCGCTTCAAGGTGGCGCCGGGCGAGCCGGGCGCGGGCGGGTCCGCGTCGTCGGGCCAGGAGGCGGATGCGCGCTGGGAGTTTTCGCTCGCGGCGTCGAACCTGCCCAAGGTCATCGCGCCCGACATCCGCCGGTTCCTGCGGCTGGTGAGCTGAGGTCTTGCCAGAAGACAGGAGACAGAGGACGGAAGACAGGCGGGTTTCACGCAGAGACGCCAAGACGCCAAGAAATTCCTTTGCGGCCCTGTGGCTTTGCGCGAGAAGCCCGGTTTCGAGCCGGTGTTGGTTCAGGAAAGCAGCCGCCACGCGCCGATGAGGAGCACGAGGCCGAGCAGGACGATCGCGAGCATCATCACCCAGTGCGGCGCGAAGCGCGTTTCGGCGGGTGCGGCGGGCTGCTCCGCGCGCGCCGGCTTCGGCCAGAACGGCAGCGAGGCCAGCATGAAGAAGAGCAGCGCAAAGGTGCCGAACATCCAGCGGCTGTCTTCGGGCCCGATCCATGCGGCGTAGCCGGCGATGCCACCGCAGGCGGTCAGCAGGATCGCCATCAGCCAGCGCCATTTCATGCGAACAGGTTTCGCGCCGGCGGCGGGTTTGTCAATCGCCTGGCTGATTCGCGGGATTAACACTGTTGCGTCGCCCAGCCGGCGCACACAGGATCATATCCGCGGCCCGGGAAAATTCGCCTCACCCTATGAAGATATGAAGAAGAGCACTACCTTCCAGGCGTTTGTCGGCGCCCTGCTCTTGGGGATGGGCCAGCTGCGGGCCGACCCGCTCGACGAAATGATCACCACGCTCCGGAGCGGGGCCGAACCTTCCCGCGACGGCGCTTCCGCACTCGCAGCTTACAAGGCGGCGAGCGAGCCGGTGTCCAAGGCCTACCGCGACGGGATCGCGGATCTCTATTTATTGGAAATCAAATATTCGATCGTCGACCCCGACCACAACGGCGGCTGGCCCTACCGGTCGTTCCTGTTGGATCGGTTTTTGGCGGAGGACGACGGCATCGCCTTGCGCCGAAACCTCACCGATCAGCTCAAACAGCGTTTTGCGGACAAACCCGACCCCGTACTGGCTTATGCCTTGGTCTGCCCGGCGCTTTATGCTGGCGACGAGGAACTGGTCGCCCAACTGCAGGCGTATTTGAAGGACCACGATCCCTATCTCTTCAAGCGGGAGCAGGCCGCGCTGGAACGTTCCTGGCGCCCGGGCGTCAAGGCGGCCCTGGCGCGGGACGCCTCGGACATGGCCGCGTTGCGCACCGCACGCTTCCAGCGGTTGGTTGATTTGATGGTGCAGTACGGTCACGACACTACGCTCTCCTCCCCGGTCACGACGATACTCGGTCTGGCGGCTCAGAATGAAACAATCACCCTGCGGCAGCTGACCATCGATCCGAAGGCAACGGATCCAAATCGTCACGCCTATATGCGCACCGCCGACGGTGGTTTTCTTCTCTTGAAGAGAACGACGGTCAGCGCCCGGGCCTACCGGGCCGACGCGAAACAGGAACTCATGTCCGCCGTAGAGGCAAAGCCCGGAAAGGAGCCCACGGTCATTCCCATGGCCGATGCCCGGAAAGAACTGGCGGCGGAATTCGATTACTGGATCGCGATTGCCAGCCAGTTTTGAGTGTGCCGCGACAACCGGTCGGCGGGCCCGACCTCAGCTAGTTGGTGAAAAACGACCACACGAAGGTCCCCAGCGAGCAGACGGCCAGCACGTACGGCCAGAATTTCAGGGGCACGTACATGAACTCGTCCGGCGGGAGATTCGCGCCCGGCTTCCGGCGCTGCCGGTCGCGGCGGGCCGAGTAGAGCAGGACGTTGATGGCCGAAAGCCCGAACGCGGCCGCGACCAGGCGCGTGGCCATCGCCGCCGCCTTGGCCTTGTCGGGCGTGTAGATCGCGTTCGGGTACACGCCGTCGATCACGATGAGCGCGCCGACCGACAGCGTGAACCAGAGGATGGTCAGCAGCGGCACGGCGAAGCCCCGGCCCTTCCAGGAAATGTAGTGCGGCAGCACCATGGCCCCAACGTCTAGCAGCGTGCGCCGCGGCTCACAAGGGAAAGCCCGGGGCCCGCACCTTGCGTTGCATCGCGGGGAAAAGATCGCTTGGGTGGTCCCATGACCCCCGTTACCCCTGTCATTTCCCGCGCTTTGCGTTCCCGTTTCGGCATCGGTTTTTCCTTCCTCAACCTCCTGGTCCCGGCGGCCGTGCTGCTGGCCGCGATCCCGGCGATCGCGGCGGACCCGGCGCCGGCGGCGTCGGCAACGCCCGCGTTTGTGCCGGCGGCCCCCGGCCAGGCCCCGCGCGGCGTTCCGCCCGTGAAGGCGGGATCGCTTACTTTCAACACCGTCATCACCAAGCTGAAGGAGGGAAAGCAGATCTTCAGCAACACCATCTCCGAGCCCGACCTCGCCGCCGCGAGGAAGGCGTGCGAAGGGCAGGACTTCATCTGGATCGAGATGCAACACAGCACGCTTACCTGGCGCGAGACGCAGCAGCTGGTGAAGGTGATCGTGGAGGCCGGATGCATCCCGTTCATCCGCGTGCCGACCGCCAATGAAGGCGACATCCAGAAGGCCACGGATGTCGGCGCGCTCGGCATCATCATTCCGATGGTGGACTCCGTGGAGGAGGCGCGGAACGCCGTGATGTTCTCCAAATACCCCGTCGGCCACCGCGACAATCCCAACACCCGGCCGTGGGGCCACCGCAGCCTCGGCGGCGCGCAGGCGCCCAGCCTCTGGGGCCCGGGCTACAACACGAACGCCAACAACAACGTCCTCGTGATGATCCTGATCGAGAACCCCGAGGGGGTCGGCCTCATCAACGACATCCTCGAGGAGGTCGAGGGCATCGACATCGTGATGGTGGCGAGCAACGATTTCGGCAACCAGGCCGGCGACCGCGACGGTGATGCGAGCTACAATGCGCGCGAAAAACTCGTGCGCGAGGCCGTCCTCGCCCACGGCAAGATCCTCGCGGGTCCCTCCAGCTGGCAGGATCGTCCCGGTTACCGGCTCTTCCAAGGGCGCCGGAACGCGACCACCACGGGTTACGACGCCAAGGGCGACCGGATTCCCGACGCGCCGCCGGGCAAATGACCGCGGCCCGGATCAATCCGATTTAACCCCGCGGGACACGACACACCGGGGGGAGGCTTGGTTCACGCAGAGGCGCCAGGACGCGAAGAAATCGCCGGGGAGTACGCGCTTGCGGCGAATGGGAGCCAAGCCAGCCTGAGGTCGTGATGAGCAGGCGACGAGCTTCGGAGGGGAACGGATTGCTTCCATCCTCGCCCATGAACGGCGCGGCCCTCGCCCGGCTCGGGGTCGCGGGATTGGGTTGGCTGGCGTTGCGCCTTGGCGCCGGCTTGGGCGGAGGGAAGCCGGACGCACTGGCGGCGTTTTCGGAGGCGTCGCGGCGGCGCTTGCGCCGCGTGATCGCCGATCCGGCGTTCAGCGGAACGATCCCGGCAGGACATGGCTCGTGTGCCAGATGAGAGGCGATCCGAACATTCGCGGCGTGACCCCTTCCACCCGCTTTAGCTAGGGATGGACGGAAACTTTTCCCGCAGGCAGCAGCTCCCCGCCCAAGAAGCTTTGTACGAAATCAATGTATTGCTTCAAGGCGGCACAATGAACCGACGGGTTGTCGAATTCCCGACTGGCGCTGAAACGATGGATCAAGTGCCCGCCGCGGCAGATATCAAACACGGCGCATTGCTGGCAGTGCTGGCAATGGCTGCGGCCGGCATTTTCGGCGCGCAGATATGCGGGTGACTCGCGAAATTGAGCCAGGGCACCCGCGCCGGATTGGATCCGGGAGACGCGGTCGTAGCTGCGGCAAATCCGCAGCACGTCGTGAGGCTCGAGCGAGCCGTCGTTTTCGATAATGACGACGCCAAGGCCATCCTGTCCGATCGTGTCCACCAAGCTCCATCTTCCCATCAGCCGGGCAATCGTGCTGTCGAAAAACCGGCAAGCCACGCCGCGGCGGGAGTGCGGGTACCACGCCGCAAATGCATCGCAAAGGAAGCGGCCGAAGGCTTGCTGACGATCGGCCCAGTCGGCGGGCAAGTCATCGTGGGTGTAATCCGGCAGCAGGAAATCGAACCATTCCAAACCCAGTTGATCGGCGAAAAACTCCACGGTTTCATGACCGTCCGCTTCGGGCTGAACCACGCAGAGCGCCCCGGCGAAAATCACGTCCGAATCCTGGAGGAGCCTGATTCCCTGCAGCGTCCGGTCGAATGACCCGCGGCCGCCATGGTCAACCCGGTTGAGGTCATGCACGCGGGCGGGGCCGTCGAGGCTGACGCTTACGATGACCCCGTGGCGTTCCAAGAGGGCCAGCCACTCGGCGTCGATCAGCGTTCCATTGGTCTGCAGCGCATATTTCACCCGGAGTGTGCCCAGGCGCGCGCGCAACGTGGTCATCATTTCGTCGAAGAACGCCTTGCCGACCAGCAGTGGCTCGCCGCCGTGGAACGCGATGCTGAAATCATTCCGGGCGGTTTTCCGGTGGTCGGCCAGGATCATCTCGGCGACGGCCTCGACCACCGAAAGCGAAACCCGGCCCGGCATGTCCAGGTACGACAGGTCGCCCTTGTTGTACATGTAACAGTAGGTGCAGTTCAAATTGCACCTGCTGTGGATCTTGAAAACCATTTCGAACCGGACCCGCTGGCGGGGGGCCGCTTTACTGGTTGGCGCGGCTGTGCTGCTTGTCGTATCCGGGAACCTTTTCGAAATACTTGTCGTGCGCGGGGTTCTTTTCGTACGACTCGCCATACGATCCGGCGCGCGTCGCATTCTTGATCCTGTCGACGGCTGCTTTCAAATCCGGGTTCGCGGCAAGCAGTTCTTCGGAGACCGACAGGCTTTGGAGATCTCCTTTGGGAGTCTTGACGATGATGTGGTTCATTGGGGGATGTTGGGGATGGAGGGGTGTTGCAGGAGAAATGGAGGCGGTGACCGGGACAAGCCCAGGAAGACGGAATCACCTTATTTGCAGAAGGAAGTTGGCCGGACCGGATTCGGCGAATGCTGGCAGGGACGGCGAGCCATGTTTCAAAAATCAGGCCGCGGCGACGTGATGTCGCCGGCGGCCCGTGAAGGAAGAAGGTCCGAATCAGGCCGTCAGGGCAAGACCAGAGACGACCCGAACATTCGTGGCGTGATCCCGGCCGTTTTGTTCAACGTGCCGGGCGCGAGGCGAGGAGGGCGAGCTCGCCCGGGCGTGCCGGATTCTCGAAGCCCACGA
>CAYZSN010000250.1:0-3543 GCA_964481095.1 uncultured Oleiharenicola sp.
GTGCCCGGACGTAATTCGACTTGGGCGGCGCCGGGTTGTTGGCCGCCCGGGGGGGCCTGGGTCGGCGCCGGCCGGCCTCGGGGGCCGCCGCCCCCGTTTATTTCGTCGCCAGCAAATCCTGCAGGTCCAGCGGTTCCGTGACCATCGCCAGCCCGCCGTCGGGCGTGCGCGGCCATTTTTCCCGGGGGCGGTCCCAGTAGAGTTCGACGCCGTTCTGGTCGGGATCGCGCACGTAGAGCGCCTCGCTCACGCCGTGGTCGCTGGCGCCGTCGAGCGGGATCTTCGCCGCGACGAGCCGGCGGAGGGCGTCGGCCAGGTCGGCGCGGGTGGGGTAGAGGATCGCCGTGTGGAAGAGCCCGGTGCTGCCGCGCGGCGGCGGACGCCCGCCGAGGCTTTCCCACGTGTTGAGCCCGAGGTGGTGGTGGTAGCCGCCGGCCGAGATGAACGCGGCCTGCGTGCCGTACTTCTGCATGAGCTGGAAGCCGAGGACGCCCACATAGAAATCGAGGGCGCGCTGCAGGTCGGCGACCTTCAGGTGGACGTGGCCGATGCGCGTGCCGGCGGCGATGGGCGGGTTGGTGGGCATGAAGCATCCATAGCCGATTTCGGAGGTTTCGCGAGTTGCGCGGGGAAAGGGTCTCACGCAGAGGAACAGAGCCGCAAAATGGAACCCAACCTCTGCGACTTCGCGGCTCTGCGCGATGAGATCAGTTTGGCTGACTTCCTTTGCGCGCGTCGGCGTAGAGCCGGTCGAGGAGCTCGATGTTGCGCAGGGTTTCCTCGGTGGTGAGCAGCGGCGGGCGCTTGAGCAGGACGGCGTCGGCGAAGTCCCCCGCCTGCAGCCGGTAGCGGTCGGTCTCGGGGACGGCGATCTCCTGGCGCACGTCGCCCTGCACGAGCGTGAGCGAACCGGCCGTGCCGAGGAACGTCGCGGGGATTTCGAGCGCGCCCTTCGTGCCGATGATTTCCGAGAAGATGCGCCCGTGCGCGTCGAAGCCGCAATGCACGGCGGCGGTGACGCCGCCCGGGTAGCGCAGCAGGGCGGAGAACCGCTCGTCCACGCCGTTGGCGTCCACGGCCTGTGCCTGGACGGATTCCGGGCGCGGGCCGCGGCCGGCGGCGCTGCCGGTGATCGTGTCGACCACGAGGCCGACGAAATTGACCGGGTAGCAGCCGACATCGTAGAGCGAGCCGCCGCCGAGGCCGCCCTCGCGGCGCACGTCGCCCGGCCGGTTGAGCAGGAAGCGGAACTGCGACTGGATGAACCGGATGTCGCCGAGCGTGCCGCGGCGAAGAAGGTCGACGACGGCCTGCGTGCGCGCCGAGTAGCGGTACATGAACGCCTCCATGAACTGCACGCCGTTGGCGCGGCAGGCGGCGATCATCTCGCGGGCCTCGGCGGCGTTGAGCGCGACGGGCTTTTCGCAGAGGACATGCTTGCCGTGTTCGGCGGCCCTGACCGTCCACTCCTTGTGCAGCGAGTTGGGCAGGGGATTGTAGACGGCGTCCACCGCCGGGTCGCGCACGAGGTCCTCGTAGCGCGCGTGCAGCTGCGGCGGATTGAGCTGGGCTTTCGCCTCGGCGAGCTTGGCTTCGCTGCGCGAGGCGACCGCCTGCAGCCGCCCGTTGCGGGACGCCTGGATCGCGGGAATGACCTGGGTGCGGGCGATCCGCGCCCAGCCCAGCACACCCCACCGGATTTTTTGGTTCATGGCCGGAGCTTGGTAAGTTCGGGCGGTTGGGCAATGCCGGGAACGATCTTGCTGAAGATGTTTTGGCCGCGAAAAAAACAAAAATCAGGGAGCGGGCGAAGCTTTCAAGGCGCCTGTGGGCGCACAGGTGACCCGCGAAAGCAGAATAGAGCACTTTTTGTGTTCATTATGGCTAATGCATGGGTCTGGTTGTGCCGATAAGGCGGACGTCCGTCTCCTCGTGCGCACCACGGGGATTCGCCCAAACGCCGCCCGCCGGTCCGGTTCCCAGCGAACAAAAACCATTCTTTGATCCTCGCTCGGGGAACCAGGACCGCGGGTGAGCGCCAGCCTTCGCCGGGCTCGGGGCTGGCAGGCCATGGGGGCGCAAGCGCCCCAAACGTCCAGCGTTCAACATTGAACGCTCAACTTTCAGGCACTTGGACGTTCAAAGTTCGATGTTGGAGGTTGAACGTTGAGGCCGGAGGCCTAGCGTCGCCCGTTCCCATGGCCGCGCTCCTCACCTTGCTCGACGTCACGCTCCACTTCGGTGGACCCGCCATCCTGGAGAAGGTCAACTTCCAGGTGGATCCGGGCGAGCGCATCTGCCTGATCGGGCGCAACGGCGCGGGCAAGTCGACCCTGATGAAGGTCATCGTCGGCGAGATGCAGCCCGACACCGGGGACGTCTTCCGCCCGGCCAGCGCCGTCTACCGGCGCCTGACGCAGGAAGTGCCGGTCGACCTCGCGGGCCCCGTGCACGACATCGTCGCCTCCGGCCTGCGGCCCAACGACGACCACCACGAGGAGGACTGGGAGCGCGACGTGCGCGTCGAGGACCTGATCGCCGCGACCGGGCTGAAGGCCGGCCAGGAATTTTCCGCGCTGTCCGGCGGCCTCAAGCGCCGCGCGCTGCTGGCCCGCGCGCTGGCCGGCCAGCCCGACCTGCTGCTGCTCGACGAGCCGACCAACCACCTCGACCTCGAGTCGATCCTCTGGCTGGAGGAATTCCTGCTCGAGAAGAAGCCGACGCTGCTCTTCATCACGCACGACCGCGCCTTCCTGCGCCGCATCTCCACGCGCATCGTCGAGCTCGACCGCGGCCGCCTCGCCGGCTGGGCGTGCGACTACGACACCTACCTGGTGCGCAAGCAGGAGGTCCTGGAGGCGGAGGAGAAGCAGCGCGCGCTCTTCGACAAGAAGCTGGCGCAGGAAGAGGAATGGATCCGCCGCGGCGTGAAGGCCCAGCGTTCCCGGGCCACCGCCCGCATCAACGCCCTCAAGGAAATGCGCGCCCAGGCCCGCGCCCGCCGCGACCGCACCGGCACCGCGACGATCAAGCTCGCCGAGGCCGAGCGCACCGGCGTGAAGGTCATCGAGGCGGAGGACGTCTCCTACGCGTGGGCGGGCGGCGCGCCGGTCATCCGCGATTTTTCCATCACCATCCGGCGCGGCGAGAAGATCGGCATCCTCGGGCCCAACGGCGCGGGCAAGACGACGCTGATCAAGCTCCTGCTCGGCCAGCTCGCGCCGACCGCCGGCAGCGTGAAGCACGGCACGAACCTCGAGGTCGTGTACTTCGACCAGCTCCGCGCGCAGATCGACGACAACAAGACTGTCGCCGACAACATCGCCAACGGCAACGCGACCGTCACGATCGACGGCCGCACGCGCGCTGTCATCAGCTACCTCCAGGATTTCCTCTTCGAGCCCGCCCGGGCCCGCACGCCGGCGCGCGTGCTCTCCGGCGGCGAGCGCAACCGCCTGCTGCTGGCCCGGCTCTTCACCCAGCCGGCCAATGTGCTGGTGCTCGACGAACCGACCAACGACCTCGACGCCGAGACACTCGACC